>DGBF01000074.1:3883-4261 GCA_002384725.1 Flavobacteriales bacterium UBA4011 | reverse complement strand
TCCAGTACAAAATCCTCCACCGTTTACCATCATGGCTACTGAGTTTCGTTGTTGCTCGTATCCTAATCCTTCTGGACAATTTACGTCGTAATTACAATCTCCCGAAGTGTTCAATCCTTTGACAAGAATATCTAAATCTTCAAACCCGTGAACAATTGTAGTGATATTGAAATGTGATGGCTCTGTGGCGATGTTCGGCTCGTCCAAAACCAGAATAACAGATTCAGTTTTCAGTAACTCTGTACCAATTACGCCCGCATCATTGTTATTTGCCGCAGTATACGCACCAATAAAATTATTGGAATATCGATCGGTTAAAAACAAATTGGCTCCTTCGGCCAGATGAAAATCACTCAAAATAAGGTTAATCGATTTTGC
>DGBF01000074.1:1658-3804 GCA_002384725.1 Flavobacteriales bacterium UBA4011 | reverse complement strand
CCTGTTTGTTTAATCCGAAGCTATTATTTCCGCTTCGTTGTCAACCTTTTCTGCGGTGTAAATAGCATTGCAGATAGGTATTTTCGACTTCCTATTCTGCGGAAGTTTAGTTTGGTCTGTTTGTCCAAAAGCGGAACTCCAAATAAACAGAGTTGCTGTAAAAAAAACGGTATATTTAAGCATCAATTATTGACGTTTTATTGAGCAACCTTTCGGTGCCGTTTCAGGACAAGAAATTTCTTGTCCTTGAATGGATTGAAGAATTGCTTGCTGTAAATAAGGAACGAGGACTTCTTTTTTGTTGTCCCACGAATTATCGATTGAACCTTTGTAATTCAATTTCATCGTTCCATCAAACATAAAAACATGCGGTGTTGTTTTGGCACCAAATGCGTTTGCCATAGTTGAGTTAGCATCGATAAGATAAGGCATCATATACCCCAATTCCGCTGCGTGGGCAATCATCTCCTTTTGAGAATCATCACCATCTCTTTTTGCTTCGTTCGAATTAACCAAAATGAATCCGATGTCGTGTTTTGCCGCTAACATAGCTAAATCGTTATAGTCTTTTTCCCAACCTTCAAATTTATTGCTACCGACAACAAATGGACAAGTATTACATGAAAAAACTACGATAAGACCATTCGATTTCTTTTCTTCTTTTAATGATTTGTATTCATTCTTTAGGTCTAAAAGACGAAGTTCAGTCAACGGCGCTTTCATGCCAATTTCTAATTTTATTCCAGATTCTTCTTGCCCAAAAGCTGGAGCGCAAATCAGCAACAATATTATTCCGAGTATTACTTTTGTCATTTTCATCATGATTTCTGTCTATTAAGACGTTAAAAGTCGCAAGAAAGTTGATGTATTCCAAAAAAAAGTCGCGTTCGGACTTGCCTACCGAGTAATTTTTATGAAATCTAAGCGAATGAATTCTATTTTATATGCGGCTAATCTGTTAGAAGGCTTTAAATTTGTATTTTCGAAAAAATCGGTAGTTAAGGTTATGATAATTGGAATTTGTGGAGGAAGTGGTTCAGGAAAAACCACCTTGTTGAATCGGCTGGCAAGTGGGTATGGGTATTTGAATCCAACCGTTTTTTCAATGGACAATTACTATTTGCCTATTCAACATCAGGCAGTTGACCATAATGGCGAAGTCAACTTTGATTTACCTACAGCTCTGGACAAGGAAAAACTAGTTCGTGATTTATATGAACTATCCATGGGCAATTCAATCGAGGTCAAAGAGTATCATTTTAATTCTCCACCGAATAAGAATGTTTTAATCACTTTGCATCCTTCCGATTTAATCATTGTGGAAGGATTGTTCTTATTTCATTATCCCGAAGTGCAAGAAATGCTCGATTTTTCAGTGTTTATTGATGTAGATCATAAAATTCAATTGGACAGACGCTTGTACCGCGATCAGGAAACGAGAGGTTATTCTCGCGAAGCGATTTTGTACCAATGGAACAACCATGTATTACCTTGTTTTGACCAATTTCTTGCCCCTTACCAAAAAAACGCGGATTTTAGCTTTAGAAATGAGGAAGACTTTGATGGTGAATACAGCAGGTTACAAGCCGTTATTCATGGAAAAATTAGCAGCTGGTTTTGAGAGACATGTATGAAAGAGAAATGGGATTTTCCTTGTCAAAAAGTTGACTCTTCCTCCCGATAACTTGGCGATTCGGCAAATATTAATCAACTTAGTGGTGTACAAAAAAGCAAATTAGTAAAAACGGAACATGCGGATAATAGAATTCTTGAAAAAGTATCGCTTGGGGATGTTGTTTTTACTATCACTAGCTGTTTTCCTTATATATTATTCCAAAACCTTCTATCCGAATTACGAAGCTAAAACGAAAGAGGTGCAAAGCAACTTCCTGAAATTGGAAGATAAAATGCACAAACGACTGATTGAAGAAAAGAAAGAATACAATAAACGGGGGAATGCTAAACGCTGGGAGCACGAACGAGGAACAGAAATTGCTATACATATTTTTAAGCAGGATTCGCTCGTTTATTGGAATACAAATCAATTACCAATATTGCGTTTTGAAGACATTCACTTTCCTTCTCAGGGAATGGTCCATTTGCAAAATGGTTGGTATTACTCTGAATTTGTAGAACTTGACGATAC
>DGBF01000074.1:0-1489 GCA_002384725.1 Flavobacteriales bacterium UBA4011 | reverse complement strand
CAAAAATCTGCGCTACCTTTCTCATTCGACAAGATTATCCTTACGAAAACGCAGATTTAGAAAATCGATTCTCACCGCGATTAGTAAAATCTCTGTATGCAAATATTGCTCTGGAAGAAGGGGAGTTTAACATTAAGAATAAAGAAAAAGAATTTCAATTTTCAATTGTACCTGAACAAAACTTCCAAATTTCACAAACCGAATCTTTAATCTTATTCCTTTTATTTATTGGAATTATTGGCTTTGCCTTGATAGTATTCTTCTTCTGGTGGAAAGGTCTTTCGAAGCGAAAACAGGTCATCTTAATTCCGATTTTTATCGTGTTCCGGGCGTGTTGGCAATATTTTAATTGGAGTCGTTTTTTATATGAAATAGAAGGGTTTGATCCACAGCTGTATGCCTCAAATGAATTTCTCTTGCCCAATTTTGGCGCCTTTTTAATCAATATAGCATCTACTGTATTGGTTCTGCACATGTGCCGAATTTTAATCGAGAAATGGCGTCCATCACCGATGAAAAAGAGCGTTCTCCAAATTGTAGTTCTCTCTTTTTTCTTTTTCTGGAGTTTGTTCCTATACCTGAATCATGGAATGATTGAAAACTCAATTATTCCGTTTGATATCAATAGATTATTTAATTTGAATGCGTATTCATTTTTAGGAATCTCCGCACTCGGAGTATTTTTCCATGCAGGGGCAATGCTTCTCAATAAAAGTGCGCAAAGTTTGTGGACAGAGGACATCAAAATGAATCGATTGATGGTAATTATTTTTATCATCGGCACCTTGTATTTCTTCCATCAAATAAATTATGGCGAGCAGATGTTGTTTGCTGGAATTTTCCCAACCTTGCTCTTGTATGCCATTTTCTTCATCACCAAAGAGGTAAAAAGCAAGTTTGTTTTCACTCAAGTTTTATCTCTCTTTTTCCTATTTTCCTTCTGCTTTGCTACCAATATTTGGGTGTACAACGAACGCGATGAACGCAAGAAAAGAGAATTGTTTGCCAATGTTTTACGAACGGATCAGGACATCACCACTGAGGCCGAATTCAATCGCAGTGCACCGTTAATTCGCGAGGAGCCTTTGATTAATCGCTTCGCTTCGAAAGAGCAAAAAATTGGTCGCAATGAGTTTCAGGATCGTTTGGAGCGCAAAGTTTTTAATGGATATTGGGAACAGTATGACATGGAATTTCACCTTTATGCCGAAGACGGCACATCTCTCGTAATGGAAGAACCCCTCGATAAAGAAAAGTTGGACACGCTTATTGAAATGCATGGCCAACAGTCCAGTATCGATTCGTCGGCGTATTTCATTGAAGATTATATTGAGCAATTTTCCTACATGTTGCGTATGCCAATTTTGAACAAAGACGGAGAAAAAATATTTTTTTACGGAACATTTAAATCGAAACGAATACCGGAAGAAATAGGGTTTCCACGGCTATTAATTTCCAACCAAGCGAAAGTGTTCAAATCTTTGGAGAA
>DGBF01000039.1:5464-5768 GCA_002384725.1 Flavobacteriales bacterium UBA4011 | reverse complement strand
GGATTAGGTTACATTTTTGATTAGCGAAGTTGGACGCAAGACTCGTCCCGAAATTCTTCGGGACTTGCAGGACCGCCCTTTATCCTTAATCGAAATGGCCAAAAAAACTATAATATCGATTTTATCTTCTGCTCCAGCGAACACAAATCCATTCCACCACTATTTTTCCAAAGAATCTCTCCCTTTTTAAACAGCATTAAGGTGGGAACGCTTTTTATCTTGAAACGAGCGGATACTTCTTGGTTCTTGTCGACGTCTATTTTGAGAATTCGAACTTCCGTTCCCATTTTCTTTTTCAGTTGAT
>DGBF01000039.1:2094-5341 GCA_002384725.1 Flavobacteriales bacterium UBA4011 | reverse complement strand
GAATGTAGGATTCGTCCTGAAATTCTTCGGGAATGAAGGAGCGTCCTTCGGACTTCAGGATGAAGGACTTGTTTATTGATAAACTTAAGTCCTTTGACATGACGCGAAGCTGTCCATTAGAGAAATAAGTATACGGTGCAGCGTCCATCAACATAGCGCTCTCTTTTCGTGGTTCTCAACTCTCTATTCTCAGCGAATCGAAGCAATCCAACATCCAGCTAAAAATGTTTTAACAAAACCCCTATATTTTGTTGAAAAACCTATCTTTACAACTGCAACCTTTTAGCATGAAAAACATACTCCTGTTAGGCGCTGGCCTTTCTTCCTCTTCCTTAATTCGTTACTTGATTGATCAAGCCGAAAAACTTGATTTTCACCTCTATATTGTGGACCAAAACGAAGAGATGATTCTTTCCAAAACGAAAGGCCATCCACGTTCGACAGCTCTGACGATTAATGCTTTGGACGAAAAAACTCGTGCTCCCTACATGGAGAAAGCGGATTTGGTTATCAGTATGTTACCCGCACGTTTTCATTTGGAAATTGCGAAGGATTGTGTTGCACGAAAAAAGAATTTGATTACCCCTTCTTATATTTCGGATGATATAAAAGCGTTGGATGCGGAAGCAAAAGCAGCAGGAATCATCATCATGAACGAAATGGGTGTAGATCCAGGAATTGACCACATGAGTGCGATGAAAATCATTCATGAAATCCAAGAAGAAGGTGGAAAAGTACACAGTTTCAAATCGTTTTGCGGTGGTTTGGTGGCGCCTGAATTTGACAACAATCCTTGGAATTACAAATTCACTTGGAATCCACGCAATGTGGTTTTGGCGGGTCAAGGCGGTGCGTCGTGCTTTATTGAAGAAAATCAGTACAAATACATTCCATATCGTCGCTTGTTTAAGCGTTTGGACCACATTAAACTAAACGGGTATGGTGATTTTGAAGGATATGCGAATCGTGATTCGTTGAAATATAGAGCGATTTATGGCTTGGACGATATTCCGACCATTTATCGTGGAACGCTTCGTCGACCAGGATATTCAGCGGCATGGAGCAAGATGATAGACTTGGGATTGACGGATGACAATTATCAGATGGGATTTTCTGAAAAGTTGACGCCGCGACAATTTTTGAATGCCTTTTTACCTTATGAACCTTCGAAAACGGTTGAAGTAAAACTAGCCGAATTTTTAGGTGAAGAGGAAAAGGAAATGTACCACCGTTTTGAATGGTTAGGCTTTTTCGAGGATACAAATCCCATGGGAGTTGTCAATGCCAGTCCAGCTCAGTTGTTGCAAGAAGTTTTGGTCCGCAAGTTAAGCTTGGCTGACGGCGACAAAGACATGTTGGTGATGTGCCACGATTTTGTATATCATTTGAATGGTGAAAGGTATCGAATTGAATCGCATATGGTTAATTTTGGTGAGGACAAAACGTATACTTCGATGAGCAATACCGTTGGCTTGCCTGTTGCTATTTTTGCGAAGATGATTCTGACGGGAAAAATTTCAGCGAAAGGTGTTCAGATGCCTTTGGCAAAAGAGATTTACGAACCTATTTTAGCAGAATTGGCAGAATTGGGGATTTCGTTTAAGGAGAAGAAGACGAAGTTGACTTAATTTTATCAATCAAATCAGGATTGTATTAATTAAGGAATTCAAATTAAGTAATCCAGGAAATCTAATAATCCTTGTAATCGCAGTTTTTTTATCAACCAATCACGGAGGAAACGGCCCCGAATAGGTCATACATGGATGTGCCCCCGTAAAACATCTGTTCTGATAAGCGAATGAAAATTCCTTTTTCTCGTTTACTTCAAATTCAAAATCTACTCGTTTGTACCATTCTTCAATACAAGCGTCGTCACTGTATGCATAATTTGTGTTCTTAATAGGCGACACTTTTTCTTTGAATTCAACGAAAGATTCCAATTTACTCGGCATCCAAAGCTGATACTTTCCATTATGTAATTTGATGATCGCTTTTCCGCTTTCATTTGTTACTATTTCACCTACTCTCTTGCCTCTTGATCCGTCATCGTTGGCTAGGTGCACAGATAAAGCACACGAAATAAAAGGTTCCATTTGCGGGTAATCCTCATAGGGCATAGGAGCAGCCCCTCCACAGTGCGGCATGGCGTTTTGAACATGTATTGTTACATCTTCGCTACAGCTCGTGTAGGTGTTTTCCTTATTCATCGAACAGGCCGACAAACCGATGATCAAAATCCATATAAAAGCCGCTCTAAAATCCATCAAAATCTCTTTGTTCCACATTTTCTTCCATTCGTTTCTTGTAGATGTCGTTCATGTCTTCCCCTTTCCCGGATTTCACCAAGGGTAATTTGTGAAACAGCACGTCCCGAACTTTCTCGCCACGATGTGTAATCAATCCAATCGTCATAATGATACTCGTAATGATAATTGGATACAGCAGCAATCCAGCATCGAACCCAGGAATGTTCACCCGCTCATCCTTTAAGATAACGAAAAATAATAAAACGGTTATCAATCCTCTTGGAGCGATCCATAATTCCGGGAAAACATGATTCTTGGCAACAAAGCGCAATACGACAAATCGAATGGCATAGAGTATCCCAACAATGGCAAATCCATTAACTGCTACTCTCCAGTCGTAAAGTGAAGTCAGTGTGATACTAATTCCGAACAAAACGAAGAAAAAGGTCCGAATCAAAAATGCCGATTCCAAAGTGAGGTTGTGAAAATCATGGAGAATTGGCTTCACGGAATCTGCATCAAAATACTTTTTCAATCGTCCCCCGAAGAAAATATTGGTGTTGTTCAGCACAATTCCAAAAGCCAAAATGGTCAAAAGTGACGATAAATGGAAGTATTTTCCAACGGCAAACATGAGCATCAATACACCGATGATCAAAAAGAGTTTTACCTGCATTTTGAGATGTTGGAAAATATAGACCAAGCCATATGCCACAATAACCGACATAACTATAGTAATCCCCAAATTTGAAACTATCCCGCCGACGGTTGTTCCCATCTCAGAACCTTCTTCGCCCAACATAAAATAGAACACCATAATCCCAAGAATATCGGAAAACGTACTGTCGTATACCATGAATTCTCTTTTGGCGCCCTGAAGTCCGCCAACACTTGGGATGATGATAGCACTGGACATAATACTCAAAGGAACGGCGTATAAACAAGCCGTATAATAATCTGTTCCTGGAAAGATGTAATAAAACAATGCTGCAATCCCTAGA
>DGBF01000039.1:1635-2007 GCA_002384725.1 Flavobacteriales bacterium UBA4011 | reverse complement strand
GACCAAAGCCACAACTAATGATTGAACCAGTATCCCTGCTTTGTGTCTTTCTAGTTTTAAATCCAGCGCAGCTTCGAGGACAATCATAACCAGACCCACGTTTCCAAGAATTTGTAGGAGGGAATCTATACCCAAATCCTTGTCGCGCATGGATGTCATATTCATCAACAACTTGATGATTACCCCTAGAGAAATCAACATCAATACGCTCGGAATATTCGTCTTTTTAGAAAGAATATTAAAGAAAAAGCTGAGAATTATAACACAGCTACACGCTATAATGAGTAAGTATGGGTTCATTAGGGAACAATTTGTGATTCAAATATAACAAAACTTGTGTAGTTCTGTTCGTCCTCGGTTCTCCTAGCTAAA
>DGBF01000039.1:1141-1560 GCA_002384725.1 Flavobacteriales bacterium UBA4011 | reverse complement strand
AGTAATTATGGCTTTCCGTGCTGGTTTGAGCCGAAATTGTCCTTTAGATTTCTTAACTTTGTTGTACAAACTTATTAAAAAATTTAACAAGATGTCGGCAACAACAGCATCCCTAGGGATAGAAGAAATATTAAAAACATTAGGTGTAGAACAATTAAATAACGGTGCTTCGACAGGAAGTAATTGGTTGAATACTAGCGGTGAAACCATAACATCAATTTCACCCGTTGACGGAAAAGCAATTGCTGCCGTAAGAAGTGCACAAGTAGCTGACTACGAAACGGTCGTAAAAAAAGCACAAGAAGCATTTGTAGTTTGGAGAAAAAAACCAGCACCCCACAGAGGAGAAATTGTTCGTCAATTGGCTGAAAAACTAAGAGAATATAAAGAACCATTGGGGAAATTAGTTTCTTACGAAA
>DGBF01000039.1:0-1014 GCA_002384725.1 Flavobacteriales bacterium UBA4011 | reverse complement strand
AAGAAATGATCGATATCTGTGACTTCGCAGTTGGACTATCTCGTCAATTGTATGGTTTAACGATGCATTCAGAGCGTCCGGATCACAGAATGTACGAACAGTATCACCCATTGGGAATCGTAGGAATTATTTCTGCATTCAACTTCCCAGTTGCGGTTTGGAACTGGAACACAGCATTGGCTTGGGTTTGTGGAGACGTCTGTATCTGGAAACCATCGGAAAAAGCACCTTTGACAGCAATCGCTTGTCAGAAAATAACACAAGAAGTTTTTGAAGCAAACGGAGTTCCTGAAGGAGTTTCTGGTTTAGTAATCGGCGGAGCTGACCTTGGTAAAACAATGGCAGAAGATACACGCGTACCTTTGGTCTCTGCAACTGGATCTACTCGAATGGGCAAATCAGTAAGTGCAGCAGTTGGTGCTCGATTAGGAACATCTTTGTTGGAATTAGGTGGAAACAATGCCATTATCATTACACCGACAGCAGATTTGCCTATGGTGATTCCAGGAGCCGTATTTGGAGCAGTTGGAACGGGTGGACAACGCTGTACATCTACTCGCCGATTAATTATTCACGATTCTATCTACAACAAAGTAAAAGAATCTTTGGTGAGCGCATACGGTCAATTGAAAATCGGAAATCCTTTGGATGAAAACAATCACGTAGGTCCAGTTATCGACAAAGATGCAGTAAACATGTACTTGAAGGCTTTGGAAGATGTACAAGCTGAAGGGGGGAAAGTATTGGTTCCAGGTGGAGTTTTAAAAGGTCCAGGATATGAAAGTGGATGCTATGTGAAACCAGCAATCGTTGAAGCAGACAACGACTACAAAATGGTACAACACGAAACGTTTGCACCTATTTTATACATCATGAAATATTCAGGTGACGTGTATGATGCGATTGCGCTGCAAAACGATGTTCCCCAGGGATTGTCGTCAGCGATTATGACAAATGACATCAAAGAATCCGAAGCATTTTTAGCGAATCACGGTTCAGATTGTGGAATTGCTA
>DGBF01000083.1 GCA_002384725.1 Flavobacteriales bacterium UBA4011 | reverse complement strand
CTATACTTTTCGCCGGGTTCGAAATCAACTCCTTTTTCTATGAAACGTTTCATGTGCGCATCACGTGATTGTTCTTCTTTCAGATAATCTGTATAGTCATCATCGTCCAAAAAATTGTGCAGGCCAGAACGATGTCTAAGCAATTGTTCGATTGAAATTTTATCTGCATTGGGTAAATCAGGATAAAACACGGCCAGTTTTTGATCTAGTTTTATTCTTCCTTCATCCACCATTTGCATGATACAGACCGCTGTAAAAGTTTTGGAAATGGAACCAATCCTATATTTCGTTTTCTTATTGGCCTTTTTCTTTTTTGCCTTGTCGGCATACCCGTAAATTCTACGGAATTGTTCTTTTCCATCTTCAAAAATGGCAATACTTCCCATTCCTTCGTCGTATTTGACAACAGAATCAAAATATTGGTTCATGAGTTTAAATCGATCTTGACCAATTGAAGTGGCAGAAAGAAGAACAAAAAGAAGTATGCCGAAAAATCGCATCATATTCTTAAACTTTTAATTTTTGGTGAGTAAGTGTTCAAGTTCATATTTAAAGTAAATCGAATGCGCTTCAAATAGTCTGCGGTGCTGTAATAACTTGCTATATTGTTACTCATAAAGATTGGGAATGAAACTTGCATTATTTTTGGAATCCGCAAGGCCACACCAAAGTTCCATGCAGCTTCTGTCGAAAGGCCACTTGGGAAAATACCATAGTCTAAGAATACACCGGCTGGCACTTTTTTGACAGGAATATCGAGATATAAATTTCCAGTGAACATCCAATCGTTGGAATAACCGTATGAAGTTGTAGAATTGAATCCACCTTGGTTACTGGAGCGTTGTGTGTATTGCGCCAATGCTATTCTTGAACGATTGAAGAACAGGTCATCGAAAAATAAATCTTGGGCTCCATTAGATCCAGCCAAGGCGAAACTATTTTCTCCATTTGTCAAATTCGCGTTTTTAATCTCCAATACTTTCCCTCCGAAAACGCGCACCTCAAGCCAAGACTTTATTTTGTTTTTCAAGTATCGATAACGATAGGTTGATGCAACCATAGCTCTTGTTGCATTCGTATTCAAACCTTCATTTCTATGATAATCGGCTCTAAATTGCGTTTGCCAATGATGGTCCGCTCTGAAAAAATCAATTTTGTAGTTTCCATAACCTCCATACGATTGCTGGTTTGGTATTACTCGAGGCTCATCTTGACGAAACAATCCTTTGAACATTAATTCGTGGCTCCAAGGATGCGTATTTCCTCGATTCCCAAGATTCATAATAAGGTAGGGAGTAAGCGCCGCATAAAAGTTATTGTTCCCTTTTACAGCGTCTTCCAATTTAAAAGTGCGTCCACCGATACCGAGTTTTGTTTGTTTCACAAATCGAGCAGGTAAAAAAGTATAGTGAAAATCTACCTGACCTGAAACCATCTGACGGTTGAAAGAATACATGGGTGCGATATAATATTGATAAGGGTTATTCGTCACGGCTATATTGTGAAATGCAGCTCCTATCATCAAATTATCACCTTTATTATAGGCTAACATCGGAGACCAGAAAAGATTGGTTTTATTAAGGTCATTATTTCCAATGAATGGCTCTAAGGTCAAAGGCTCGATCTTTTTGAATACTATTTTTCGGTTAGAAAACACATTGTTACTGCGGTTCATTTCCGGTATATGATTGGTGGAGTCAATAATGGCCAGGTCATATTTTTGTCCTGAAACGGTTTGTGTTCTTTTTCCGGTTCCTGGTTCAAACCAAATGGTTTCGGAAAGACCGCCTTTATTGTAAAGCGTAACTGGAATTGGGCCATTCACTTGTCCGCTATTTTTAACCGTTACTTCGTCCCCTTTTAATTTGCAAATTTTATAGTCGATGTGATTGGTCGTTTGAATCAAGTCATGAAAGAACCAATCCATTTTTTTACCTGATACTGTTTCAATCACTTCCTGCAAATCCTCTGGCTGTGGGTGTCTGAATTTCCATTTTTCGTAATAAGCCGACATACATTTATCGAACAATTCATCGCCCAAATAGCTTTTGAGGTAATGGAATACTAGTCCAGTTTTTTGGTACATCACAATTCCATAGTTGATGGCCAAGAAATCTGCGCTTTTGGTTTCAATCGGTTGGTCTTCACCTAGTTTAGCAATGCCTTGAAACATTAAATCTGCTTGATCGTGATAATCTAAATGATCGAAATGAAACTTGCCGTTCAATACTTGATCAGACAATTGTGTGTTTCCGGGGTATTTCGTTTGCATGTAGCGAATTTCATTCAAGGTGTTCAATCCTTCGTCCATCCAACCATGATCACGTTCGTTGGAACCTAGAATTCCATAAAACCAATTGTGACCCACCTCGTGTACGATAACCACTTCTAAACTTGTTGCATCACCCGAATTTCCAATTACAGTTACATTTGGATATTCCATACCACCACCTGCGCTTATTGTTCCATCGACAGCAGTAACTTGGTTGTAGGGGTAATCACCATTCCAAAGTGAGTAATAATAGGTGCCATCTTTTATGTATTCAGAAGCATCTTTCCACAAGTTCGCATTTCTTGGTGTGAACATAACATAGGTTGTTACCATCCGTTTGGAGTGAGGTAATTCTACTTCATCTTGAAGTACCAGGTATCTTTTGTCGGCGAACCAAGCAAAATCATGCACTTTTGATTGCTTGTAGTGCAATGTTTTTGTAGTGGTGGATGAAGGTGGAAACTCATTTTTGGGACGAGTTTTTTGTTCTGGACCATTCAGAAAACTTTGTGTTTCTACTGATTTCGCTTTTAAAAAATTCTTTTCTTCATCGCCCTGTAAATCACCAGTGGAACCTACAACGTAGTTATCCGGCAAAGT
>DGBF01000035.1:13285-13536 GCA_002384725.1 Flavobacteriales bacterium UBA4011 | reverse complement strand
CGACCTGTTTTTGAACGTGAAACTCATACTTGATTTCCAGTTCATTTTCAATTAATTTCATGTGAATCCCTTCATAGAAATCTTTTAGAACTACTTCGGAATAGCCTTTCACATCGCTCACCCATTTCGCTTTATCGTTGCCTAAAAAATAATTGTAATTCGACTTAGTCGGGATGGATTTTTCAATTTCCGTAACCGTATTTGCCCCAACAAAATTACAATGCAAAACCGTTTGTTTGAGCTCTGGTTCT
>DGBF01000035.1:0-13173 GCA_002384725.1 Flavobacteriales bacterium UBA4011 | reverse complement strand
GTTTGAGCTCTGGTTCTTTGGTGAATTTATAATTCACATGCGCCTCTTCCATGTCCGAATAATCCTGAATATGAAAGACAAATTTCTTTTGTTGAATCCACAAGTTTCCACCAGTGAACTTACTTTGGAAAAGAACGTCTTTGTGCCATTGACCTTTGTTTTCTATCATGGAGTGATGCATCGAATGTGCATGTTCAATTTCTTGAGCAGTTGATAGATTAAAGACAACAGTGAATGAAACCAAAAAGAAAAAAATTATTCTTGTCATATCTAGAAATCGAATATAAGGATACTCATAGAAAGGACGAAATATAAATTAGCTTCGTTGTCATCAATCTTTGATTTCTTTAACGAAAATCGATGCTTCACTTTATTTCGGAGCAATAAAACCACTAAATTCGCAACAGTTGAAAACAGTTATGGAAAATAGAATTACCTCCCTTTTTAAAATACAATATCCTTTAATTCAAGCTGGAATGATTTGGTGCTCAGGTTGGCGCTTGGCTTCGTCTGTTTCGAATGCTGGTGGACTCGGAATCATTGGCTCCGGATCGATGTATCCTGAAGTTTTGGATGAACATATAACCAAATGCAAGGCAGCAACTTCAAAACCCTTTGCTGTCAACTTGCCTTTGCTTTATCCGGATATTGACAAACATATTGAAACGATAATCAAACACAAAGTACCCATCGTTTTTACTTCAGCTGGAAATCCAAAAATATGGACAGAAAAACTAAAGAATGAAGGAATTACTGTTGTTCACGTAGTTTCAAGTGTGAAATTTGCTCTAAAAGCTGAAGAAGCGGGTGTTGACGCCATAGTGGCAGAAGGTTTTGAAGCCGGCGGACATAATGGACGTGACGAAACAACAACACTTTGTCTCATCCCTATGGTTTGCGAAAAGGTGAACATACCAGTCATAGCTGCCGGTGGAATTGGAAAGGGTCGTGGAATGCTTTCTGCTATGATTCTCGGTGCGGACGGTGTTCAAATCGGAAGTCGTTTTGTGACAACAATTGAATCGAGTGCACATGCGTCTTTTAAACGTGCCGTTGTAGAGGCCAAAGAAGGCGATACATTGTTGACGTTGAAGGAATTGACACCCGTCCGTTTGCTCAAAAATGGATTTTTCAATAAAATTCAAGAAGCCTATACTCAAGGAGCAAAAAGCGAAGAATTGGCTAAACTGCTTGGTCGTGGTCGAGCGAAAAAAGGCATGTTTGAAGGAGATTTAGATCAAGGTGAACTAGAAATTGGTCAAATCGCTGGGTTAATACATGAAATAAAACCAGCTGCGGATGTCGTAAGCGAAATTATCACTGAATTGAGAACGGCCATGAAAGAAATGGAAGACTTACCAAAATACAACTTTTAATGATTCATTTTGAACGATTTACTTTAGAAAATGGACTTCGTGTTCTATTTCATAAAGATGTAACGACTCCAATGGCGGTTGTGAATACCTTATACGACGTTGGTGCGCGCGATGAATCTGAGGAACAAACAGGATTTGCTCACCTTTTTGAGCACTTGATGTTTGGAGGCTCAGTTAATATTCCAGACTTCGATGCTCCTTTACAAAAAGCTGGTGGCGAAAGTAATGCCTTTACTTCCAACGATATAACAAACTATTACAATATTTTACCAAAAGAAAATATTGAAACGGCACTCTGGTTGGAAAGTGATAGAATGTTATCCTTGGCATTTACGGACAAAAGTCTCGAAGTCCAACGACAAGTAGTTATCGAAGAATTTAAACAGAGGTATTTGAATCAACCCTATGGTGATGTTTGGCTGGAATTACGTCCGCTGTGTTACCAAGTTCACGCTTATAAATGGGCGACAATTGGAAAAAGCATAAAACATATTGAAGATGCCCAAATGATTGATGTACGCACTTTTTTCGCGAAGCATTATCACCCAGGAAATGCCATATTGTGCATTGCAGGTAATTTTGAATTGGACGAAATCAAAACTATGGTCGATAAGTATTACAAATATATTCCTCAAATTTCAAAGCATACACGGAATCTCCCAGTTGAACCTGAACAAATGGAGTATAGAGAAAAAAGCTTGGAACGCGATGTTCCCGCTGATGCTTTTTACTTTTCGTTTAAAATGCCGGAACGAACAAGCGACCGATATTACACGGTTGATGTGCTAAGTGATGCTCTTGGTCGTGAAAAATCTTCTAAATTGTTCATTCAGTTGAAAAAAGAGAAAAAACTAGTTACGGATATCAGCGCTTATATCACGGGTAGTGCCGACGCAGGTTTGTTGATGGTAAGTGGAAAACTAAATTCAGGTGTTACTTTTGAAGAGTTTGAAGCAGCTTTTTGGGATTGTATTTCAGAGTTTAATCAAGAACAATTATCTGAAGTGGACATGACTAAATTGTTAGCTAAAATCAGAACATCTAAAGAATTTCAGGAACAAGGACTACTCAACCGAGCGATGAACTTGAGCTTTTTCGAATTGATGGGTGACGCCGATGGAATTAACAAAGAACTCGAAGAATATCAAAAAATAAGTGCTTCAGACATCAAGATAGAAGCAAAAAAAATATTGAGAAAAGAAAATTGCAGTTTACTTCGTGTACTTTCTAAAAAATCGAATAAAAATGGATAGAACTATCGCCCCAGAACTTAAAAAAATAGAATCCATAGAATTCGTTGAACCGAAAGTTTATCCTGTCAATGACAAGGTGAATTTGTATTGGATGAAGGAAGTGCCCAATGAAACGGCGCGTGTTGAATTGTATTTCGATGGTGGAACCATCAACGGTAAAAAAGGAACTTCTTCATTCGTAAATGGACTCCTTTTATCAGGCAATTCGGTAACCAATTCAATTAAAATCAATCATCAAATCGACCTTCTAGGCGGATTTTTCGAAAGTGGAATTACCACGGAGGGTTCGGCTATGAGCGTTTATGCTTTGAGAGAAAATATGCCCGAATTGTTGACCTTTTTGAAGAAATGCATTTCTGAAATGGATTGTCAGGAAAAGGAAATAAACGAATTGGTTCAGGATAAAAAGCAAAAATTTCAGGTTAATCTTCAAAAGACTCGATTCTTGGCGCAACGTGAATTTCAAAAACGAATTTTCGCTTCGGATATAAAGTATTCTCAAATAGTCACGCCAGATTATTACGAAAATGTGAATCGGATTGAATTGCAAAATTTCTTTGATGATAATTACCTCAATGGATTGACTAAAATTGCAGTGGTCGGAAATTTTGAAGAAAAACAAATTCAAGATATCATACAACTTTTTCAACCATGGGCGTGTAAAAAAGACTTGAAGTACATTTCTGACATGCAAAATGAAGCGGGAAATTTTCATATTGTCAAGGGAGACGCTATGCAATCTGCCGTTCGCGTTGGTCGAATTTTATTCAATAAAAAACACGCTGATTACCATGATTTCATGATCCTCAATACCATTTTGGGTGATTATTTCGGAAGTCGTTTGATGACGAATATTCGTGAAGACAAAGGGTATACATACGGAATTGGTTCGATGGTTGCAGAATACAACAACTTCGGATACTTCATGATCGGCACCGAAGTCGGGAAAGAGGTGAAAGACAATACCCTTGTCGAAATCAAAATGGAATTTGAAATTCTTCAAAAGGAATTAGTCCCGGAGGAGGAATTAGGTTTGGTTCAGAATTATTTGCTCGGTCAACTTTTGAAAAGCGCTGATGGTGCTTATTCCATGATGGATTTGTATTTGAGCGCGCAAGTGCACGACAAAGATTTGAATTTTTACAATGAAGAGATTAAACATATTCAAGAAATTTCACCCAAACGAATTCAAGAACTAGCTCAAAAATACTTGAACTGGGAAGACATGACAATTGTTTCGGCAGGCTGATTTTATTGGGGTTTAGCGCAACCATTTACCTTTTTTTGCGTTTATACTATAACGCTTAAAAATTCGTTATTTGCCTATGTTTCATCGACATATTTGTCTTCTTTTCACGTTTTTCATGGTTATTGGCCTTTCCAATGCCAATGCGAAGAGCGAAAAAGTACTATTGCCACCGCCCGTGTGGGAGTGCATACAGACGATTGGTGCCGATGTAGTGTTGAACTGGTCAGTAGTTCCCGATCCAGGTAGTAATTTCGTTCAATACGAGGTACACAGCTTGGAAGACGGATTGATAACCACCATTGCAAACATCAATACGACATCATATACACATGTGGGTATAAATTCCATTAAAAACTACTTCATCGTTGTAATCGATAATTTGACAGGACCTAGTTCTAGTCTCGTTATACAGAATTTACGAATGACCTTGAATAATCCGAATAATGGAACGGCGATAATCAATTGGAACAATACGAATTTTCCGATGGCTGGTCCTCCCGCTCGACCGGTGGATATCAATCGCAATTTGCCAACAATCCCTTGGATGGCGATAGATTCAGTAACGAGCAATACTGTTCTTTACCGAGACACAATCGACGTTTGCCAAGAATTAATTGAGTACCAAATCTCTTTTCCAGGAAATGGTTGCGATTTCACCTCCAACATTATAGGCGATATTTTTGAAGACAAAATTTCCCCAGATATTCCGGTTGTTTCGAATGTTACCATCGACAGTTTAACGGGATTAGTCAGCATTAATTGGAATCAAAACGGTCAACCCGACACGTATGGATATATCGTTTATTTGCAAAATGCGGCAGGGAATGTAATTGAATTAGACACCGTATGGGGAATTGGCAGTACAAGCTTCACGTATTCGGAGAACACCTCTTTGGGTACATTAACGTATTCCATCGCCGCTTTCGATAGTTGTTTTACGACATCCGTTCCTGCTACATACCAAACATCAGCCAAAGCTGACATTCATACGACGACGTTTTTACAAGGTTATTTTGATCCATGTGGTTCTTTGGGAATTTTAGATTGGACCGCATATGCAGGATGGCCAATTGATCACTATGAAGTTTTTGTTAATGCTCCAACAGGTCCCTGGACTTTAGTTTTATCTACAAATGCGCTACAACACTCAGAAATATTCACAGAAACCGGCTTTCACGAAGTGGTTATTGGAATAGTTGGTGTAAATGGCGAAAAAAGTTTCTCGAATAAAATCACCTTGAATGTCAGCACGAATCCTGCACCTAGTGTCAATTATATTTTAACGGCAAGTGTTATTGGTCAGCAGGTGCATATTCGACATTTAGTGGATACCTCAGGAAATGTTTCTGCGATTGCTTTTGAACGTCAACGGAAAGATGGATCATTCTATGAAGTAGGACGAGAGAATGTGTTTTTGCCAGTTACGAGTTTTATAGATGAAGAAGCAAATGTAGAAGAAGTGAATGTCTATCGTGCTATAATAGTCGACAGTTGCGGCTTTTTGACAACGATTTCGGACACCGTTTATACAACAGTTTTGGGCATTGTCGGAGATTCAGTTAATTATATAAACACTGTTTCTTGGACTCCTTACATTGGTTTCGACGGAACAATTCAACGCTATGATTTATTTCGCGTTGTCGATGGTCAGATTAGTCCATCTGCTATTGCCTCTGTTGGACCCAACACCTATTCCTATGACGATAATGTCTTGAATGAATTTGTCCGAAATGAATTGTGTTACTATGTCGTTGCTGTGGAGAATACGAATTCTTATGGCTATGCCGAAAGAGCAAATAGTAATCTCGATTGTAGCGAATTTACACCCACGGTTTTTATTCCAAATGCCTTTACGCCAAACGGATTTAATCCTATTTTTATTCCTAAA
Source organism: Flavobacteriales bacterium UBA4011 (assembly GCA_002384725.1). Lineage (GTDB taxonomy): Bacteria > Bacteroidota > Bacteroidia > Flavobacteriales_D > Crocinitomicaceae > UBA2040. The sequence goes on along the minus strand of DGBF01000035.1, from coordinate 7,407 downwards.
TATTCGTACATGAAGCTTCCTCTTTTTCAAATGCGTATTTATGATCGTTGGGGTGAAGAAATCTATCAAACCGAAAATCCTTTGAAAGGTTGGAATGGTCATTATGATGATTCCTATCAGCCAGCTCCAGATGGTGCCTACATTTATACGATTCGTTTTTACGGAATCGACGACAAACAAATGTTCTTCAAGGGACATGTCAATCTACTTCGATAATTCTATCTTTGTACAGTGAAGAAATTCCTGATTATTCAAACTGCTTTTTTGGGCGATGTAATTTTGGCTACGCCCGTTGCTATGACTTTATGGGCGAATTTTCCTGATGCTGAAATTCATTTTTTGGTTAAAAAGGGAAATGAATCTTTGCTTGAAAACCATGAAGCTATTTCAAAAGTCTGGATTTTTGATAAAAAAGAAGGGAAACTAAAGAATATTTTTCGCCTCGGAAAAAGCTTTCGGAAAGAAAAATTTGATCTAGTATTAAACCTTCATCGATTCGCTAGCTCTGGAATTATTGCCTCATTAGCCAAAGGCAAGAAAACATACGGATTTAAAAAAAATCCACTTTCCTTCCGATATACAAAGTCATTTCCGCATGAAATTGGCAACGGAGACCACGAAGTAGATCGTAATTTGAGTTTGCTTTCTGAGATTTATGTTCCCTCAATCATTAGACGTCCTGCTCTTTTTCCAAGTAAAAGTGATTTTGATAAAACGAAAGATCTACAATCAGCCTCCTATTTTTGTTTAGCGCCTGCTAGTGTTTGGGCGACGAAACAATTGCCAAAGGAAAAATGGGTAGAATTAGTTCGAATTCTTCAGAAAAAAGGACAGGTAATTTTATTGGGAAGTCCGGATGATAAAAACATGTGTCAAGAGATTATTTCTGAATCTGGTGTTGAAGCAATTAACCAAGCTGGCCATTTAAGCTTACTTCAATCGGCAGCATTGATGAAAACCGCTACCCGAAACTATGTCAATGATTCTGGGCCACTACATTTGGCTTCGTCGGTGAATGCTCCAGTAACCGCGTTCTTTTGTTCCACCATTCCTGACTTTGGATTTGGACCATTAAGTGAGGACAGTGAACTTCGAGAGACGAAAGAGAAATTGAGTTGTCGCCCTTGTGGATTACATGGATTCAAGGTATGTCCAGAAGGACATTTCAAATGCGGCGAAATTTCTGTAGAACAATAAAAACAAAAAATGGCTACAATAAATTGCAGCCATTTTCAAAATTTTTAATCAATTTCAATTAATTCTTGACCACTCTGTAGTTCTGTTTCTGTCCGCTTTCGCCAATTACAGCCAAGTAGTAAACACCAGAATCAACATTCGATAAATCAGCAGTATGCGAATTTGTTCCAATAAATGCGGATTCAATTTGTTTACCTTGAATATCCGAAATAATGATTGTATGAATCAATTGATTACTTGAACCTTTAATCGTAAACGTCCTTTTTGTCGGATTTGGGTAAATGCTAAATTCATTTTTCGATAATTCATCAAACCCAATATTGCTAAAGTTGAAGCAATCTGTCGTATCAGAACAACTTGACGTTGTTGTTACACAAGCATAGCTTCCAACTCCACCAGGAGCGGTATAGGTTTGATTCGTTGCACCTAAAATTAAAGTATTACTGCTGCAGTTTAGCCATTGATACGTTGCTCCAGTTGACACACCTACTTGTAAAGTGATACCGTTGTTCGTAATGGTATTTGATTCAGAGAACAAAGTCAAAGTCAATTCAATAGTCGAATCACAACCAGCAGAGTTAACCAATGTTCCTGTGTACGTTCCAGAAGCTGTATATGTCTCATTATTTACAGACCACAAATAAGAACTGCATGCATCTACAGTTATCGTCGCCAATGGAATCGGAGTAATCGTCAATACTAACTGAACTACTGAATCACAACCCGTAGCTGTTTGAACAGTATCGGTATACATTCCTGATGAAGTGTAGGTATTACCCGTTTGCGACCAAGTATAACTCAAACAACCAGAAGCAGCTACAGTAACTGGAGCAAGTGGGGCGATTGTCAAATTCAATGTAACAATCGAATCACATCCAGCAGATGAGGGGACTGTATCGGTATAAGTGCCGGTTGTGGCATAGGTTTGTCCGTTTTGTGCCCAAGTGTAATTGGTACAATTGGTAACCGATGCTGTAGGACCACTGATTGACGTAAAACTCAAATCCAAGATGTACACTGAATCACATCCCGCGTATAAATTCACAGTGTCGTAATACAAGCCAGCGCTTGAGTATGTTTGACCTGTTTGAGCCCAAGTATAATTTGAACAAGACGAAATGGTTTGTGTTATCGTATTATTAACCAAAGCGAGAATATTGGTGTTGTAATTAGAACTATTTCCTGTAAGGGTAAAACCAAATAAGGTATTCACACTGCTAGGTGAAACTTCATCAAAGAGGGAGGTGATAGCAGAATTGTTTGAACTTGCTATTCCTTCATTCATTTTATAGTATGCCACCAATCCTGGTGATGTTCCACACAATTCTTTGTTATAACTCGCCGCGATAGCTGCCGCAGATAAGGGAATATTCCAAATTCGTACGTCGTCTAGTCCACCAGAAAGAGTGGTCATTAAGCTTAAATCGGTACGAATTCCAATTGTCATAGGGTTAGCGCTTGTTGCTGCTGTATTTAAGGTAATCGCAATATCTCCTTGTACATCAAGAACCCCATCGACATATATTTTGTATTTATTTGTGGTTGCTGCATTATCGTATACAACAGTAAGATGATGCCAAAAGTTATTTGCAATGTTAGTGGTACCGTTTAAACCACCGCCGCCAATTTCTATTCTGGCAACGTTTGTTGAACCGTTAATTTTAAATGAAAAACGAGCTCCATTTCCGCCACCCGTGGCTCCCATATCCACAAAAAATCGTTGAGCAGAAGCAGAGAAACTCTTGAACCAACACTGTACGGTTCTAGAACCAGAGCCAGCGACCCCGTTATAGTCGGTCACTATATAATCTCCAGCTCCGTCGAATTGTAAACCAGTATATTGAGCCATGCCGAATGCCGGCAATAATAGAATTAATTGTAATAATTTTTTCATGATTTTGATTTAGTTGAAGGTAAAAAAGGTTGTAAAAAATTAGTTGGTATCCATGATACGTATACTTTGGCAAGTTTGTTGCGTCAATTCCAAACAATTTATTACACGAAAGATTGTGGGTTAAAAATCACATTGATTTTACTTTTTTATTTGATTCTTATTAATTTTATAAAAATTGAAAAATCATGACTGAATTGACTACCCAACAAGAAGATTTAATCCGTAAAAATATTGCGAAAATGAAGGCAACCTTAACAGGTGATTTATTTCAAGACATGGAGACACAACAAAAAATTTATGAATTAAAAGTTCAATTGAACCCTAAGATAGTTGAAAACCCTCAATTAGATGAGGAAGAGTGCCTTAGTTGCGGAAGTTAATTAAAGTTTTTTACGCATTATAAAATCATTCATAAAGTAGCCATTGCCAATATCGATATCTTCGGTATCAATGGTTTTAAATCCACATTTAAGGTAAAAATCAACTGCCGTATTGTGTCGATTGACGTTTAGATGAAGATATTTTAATTTTAGATTTTTCGCAAGAACTTCAACTTGCTCCGTCATCCATTTTCCTATTTTTTTACCTTGATGTTTGGGGTGAAGATATATTTTATGGATCCGCAAGTGATCCATTTCAGGATGATTAGGCTCAAGGCCAACAAAACCTACTTCTATATCGTCCATTTTTGCTAGATAAAACAAATGTCCTGATAGAAACTGCGTTTTTAGTTGATCGGCAGAATACATCCATTCTAACATATATTCTATTTGGGCTGGTGATAAGATTTTGGCAAACGAAATCGGCCAGATTTCTTCTGCCAAAATAGACACTCTTTCTAGGTCCTCAATTGAACACCTATTAAACGTTAAACTTTCCATCATTTACCCCAAACCTAACTATCTTTAATCAAATAATAATCATGAAATTATGAAAAAAACTCTCCTTTTCCTCGCTTTTATCCTTCCGTTGATTGGACATTCTCAAGAATCTTACGGCAAAACTGCCAACCTTGGCTTAGGTCTTGGTTATGGCTGGTACCGATCTTCATTGCCCATCATTCATTTCAACTATGAATTTGATGCTGCCAAGAATTTAACATTGGCCCCTTTTGTAACCCTAATACATTATGGATATACTCAAAAATGGAATGGTAAAAAGTACAAATACCGCAGCACGACCATTCCGATTGGAGTTAAAGCATCTTATTATTTCGACGAAATATTCAGTTTAGATCCTAAATTTGACATCTATTTAGGAGCGATGATTGGTTTTAACCTATATAGCGCTCGTTGGGACGATGATGATTATAACGGTCCAGATTATGACCGGCGCACTTCTTCGCTATATTGGGATTTAAACTTTGGCGTGGAGTATCATATCAATGAACGAATCGGTCTGCTTTTAGATCTTTCCACGGGCATTTCTACATTTGGAATTGCCATACATCAATAGAATTAAATTCAAACTAAAAAGGGACGTTTCAATTGAAACGTCCCTTTTCTATTTCCTTTTAGATGGATTATTTCCTTAGAAAAGTTTTTCCAATTCGCCCTTTGCTCGTTGATAATTCAATCGTATAACTTCCGCTTTCTAATTTGTCAACAGAGATTTCAATCGCTTCATTTCCTCCATCTATTGAAGAAGATAAAACAAGACGTCCACTCATGTCAAAAACTTTGTAGCTATTGATTTTTGCATCTTCAGAAACCAAATGGATCAAATCAACAGATGGATTTGGATATAAACGAACCGTCGCACTTAGTTCCAATTCATTAATTCCAGTTTGATCCACACTAAAACATGCCGATGTATCCGAACAGTTTCCTGATGTTATTACTACAGCATAAGTCCCAACTAAGGCAGTTGGTTGAAATGTAGCTGACGTAGCACCAGCAATAGCCGCATTAGTTGAACATTCGATCCATTGGTAAGTCCCACCTGTTGCAGCAGAAGTTAAAACAGATCCAGAGTTAGTAACAGTTAAGTTTAATGGTGCATCCACAGTTAAAGTCAATGTCACTATGCTGTCACAACCTGCAGCATTTTGAACAGTATCTGCATATGAACCAGAAGTTGAATAGCTTTGTCCTCCAAACATATACGATTCACCAGCACAAATTGATGCTTGAACTGATGAAGTTAATGGTTGGAAAAAAGTTAAGTTGGTTGTAACAATTGAATCACATCCTGCGGTAGTTTGAAGTGTGTCAAAATAAGTACCTGCCGTTGAATACGTGCTTGTACCAATTGAATATGAACTACCTGCACAAATCATTTGATTGTTTGTTCCTGAAGTCGCGCCAAAAGCAAGTGTTAAGGCAATAGTTGAATCACAACCTTGAGCGTTCGAAATTGTAGCGGTATAATTACCCGGTGATGTTAAGGACTGACCATTAAACATATATGTTGTTCCCTGACAAAAAGTAGCCGAGACATTACTTGAAGAAGTTGCTCCTTGAATAGCGATCAAACTATCTGCAAAACTACATCCTCCAATTGTTGCATTCACAACAACGTTTGTGTTTGCTGTTTGAGTAAATGTATAACTAGAAGTCGCTCCAGATTGCATAGAGGTTCCATTCAAGATGAAATCATAAGAGGTCATACCAGAAGTCGCAGTCACAGTAGCTGAGGTATTCGGACAAACTACATTATTTGCTATATTAGATAACACATTCACTGGAGAAACAACTGCGGCAATCATGAATACACCGAACGTAGTGTAGTTTGCATATGCACCTCCGAATGCTCCAAATCCACAGAATAAATCAACAGGAGTAATCCCAGTAATTTCTTGAGTAGCGCATGGAAAATACCCTGCAACGTTAGCCACTTGTCTGAATCCAATATATACTGAATCTCCAGCATGATCTATCGCACCATTGATAAATGTTAATTCAACTTCTTGCCCTAACTCAGCCGTCGTTATAACATGACTGGCTGTTGAATCGATAATAACTCCAGAAGAATTCAACAATACTCCCACAATCGTTTTATTTGCAACGGCAGGGGCATCAGAAATAGTCGGAACCACTTTAGTGACATGAATTGGAGAACCTGAAGGCATTGCAAACAAGTTAGCTAAAATCCCTGTTCCAGTATCATACCCTAGACCTCCTGTAACTGTATCACCATATGCATATCCAACCGTATCACAAAATACGTCTTGTGTCAATGTATAGGTATCATTTATTGTTTGTTGATCTGGAGGAACGTTGACAACAACAGTTTGTGTTCCAGCATTCGTTTTAGGTACTCCAGTAAAATTTACTAATGTCGTCGCCCCTGGGGCAATTGATGCAATAGTCTGAGTTCCAGTATATGGGTTTGCACCAGTGATATTCAAAAAAACTGGCACATTAGTTAACGCTACACTTGATAAATTTTTAACTTGAGCCTGAACGTTTTGTGTAGTTCCAAATAATAGATTGTCTTGCCCTTTTCCGGCAAATAGACCATTAACCGCTAAGTTGTTGGTGAAAGGATTGGGGAAGGTGAATTGCATCTCTGGACGAAACCCTGACGAACCAAGCAAAACAGCTGGCGGCGTTGTTGTGGCAGAAGGCTCAACTTTCACTCCTCCTGCAATTGTTGTATTACATAAATACACTGCAGCAGTTGTTGCAAAACTTGTTCCTAGGTAATCATACGCAACATATAAACCACCTCCTGTATAAGTAAAGGGTGTTGACAATGTTGAATTTGTTACTCCAGCAACAGTTGGGATAGTATACGCTCCATTATAAACAGAAGTCATTGTCGATATTGCCGTTGACCAAGTTGTAGATTTAAGGTTTGTAGCGTCGGACGTGTTTTCCATGTAATATTGAATGTTTCCAGTCACTGCTGTATTCACTCCCGAATTGTATAAAAATCCTAAACCGTTAATTACGGTCCCTGAAGGAATGGCGGCTAATTCAGCTGCTGTAACAATAATATGTCCACGAAGAGTGGTATGCGCGGCAGTGCCATTCGGAGCACGCAAGGTAGTCGTGGAATTGGTGTTAGCCGGCGCGCCAACAGTGGTTTGAGAATAGACCGAAGTCATCCCAAGCATTGCGACGAGTAATAAAGTAATTTTTTTCATAATTAGTTATTTATTTGTTAATAAAGTGCTAATATAGGAATATAATTTTCAAAAAAAAAGCTACTCGGTTAAGAGTAGCTTAAAATTTTAAAAATTAACATTTAAACCTAACATATATGTTCTTGGTGTTGGGTAAAACCCATAATCTATACCACCACTAATTGGATCACCACTGTTTGCAGCAGGATCAAATCCTTTATATTTAGTAAAAGTATATACATTATTA
>DGBF01000122.1 GCA_002384725.1 Flavobacteriales bacterium UBA4011 | reverse complement strand
TGACACCCGGTTCTCACTGTTATTTTGATCATTATCAAAGCGACAGGGGCACTGAACCTCTTGCCATTGGAGGATACACGCCTCTGGAGAAAGTATATGGTTTTAATCCAATTCCTGATGAATTGAGTGGAGACAAAAGAGGACTTATTCTCGGTGCACAAGCCAATGTTTGGACGGAATACATGAAGGATTTCGATCAAGTTCAATATATGATTCTTCCACGTATGGTGGCGTTATCCGAGGTTTTATGGGGGACGAATAACGATTACCAGGACTTTCTAAGTCGATTGAAAAATTTTGAGTTTCCCTATTACGACAAAATGGAAACACCTTATTCGCGAGCAGCTTTTTATGTGCAATCCGATATTTCCACTTCTGAAGAAGGAATTATTATCGAATTCACGCAAGATGACGGATCTCAAAATCTTCAAATAATCGGAGATAATAAAAAGTCGATAATTCCTTCTGGCAAGAATAAACTGAAAGTGAATCGCACGCCTGGTAAATACAAGGTAAAGATTCAAGCAGTATCAGGGATGGGCAGTAATGCAGATACAGTAACATTGATTATCCTGCAGCACAGTACCCTAGGCGCCGAATGGGATTTATTAACAAAACCAAGTCCGTATTATAAAGGTGATGGAGCTTTCACTTTGACGGACGGTATTATTGGTCGTCGTCCTTGGAATGGAAAAGAATGGTTGGGATTTGATACGAGTAACATTAAATTGAAATTTGCTTTTAAGAAAAAACGGAAAGTATCTTCTATCAATGTTGGTTTTTTGCAAGCGGAAACCTCTTGGGTTTATCTTCCCAACCAAATCGTGGTGAGGTATTCAAAAAATGGCAAACGATCTAAAGAAGCGACAGTCTCAGTAGATTCAGAATCAACAAAACTTAAACTCAACAAAAAAGCACAATACATCGAATTAGAGATTTTAGGGAATTTAACCATCCCAGAAGGGAAAAATGGAGCAGGGCATGCACCTTGGATTTTCATGGATGAGATTTGGTTTGATTCCACTTATAAAAGCAGATTTAGTATCTTTAAAAGAAACTAGCAGCTATGAAAACGATGACATGTGAAGAATTAGGTGGCGCTTGCGGATTAGAATTTCGAGCGAATACATTTGAAGAAATTGGCGAAATGAGTAAAAAACACAGCACTGAAATGTTCAAAAATGGTGACAAAGACCATAAAGCTGCTATGCAAGACATCATGGAGCTAATGCAATCTCCAGAAGACATGCAAGCCTGGTTCGAAAAGAAACGTCAGGAATTTGATGATTTGCCGGAAGATTAATTAAACCATTTCTCGTTTACCAAACTCTTTAATCAAATCCATAAACTCTTCCCCAAATCGTTCGGCTTTCGCTTTTCCAACTCCATTAACTTCGAGAAATTCTTCATTCGTTTTCGGCAATTTATTCGCCATATCATTTAAACTCACGTCGCTAAATATTATATACGGCGGCACATTCGCTTGAACGGCCAATTTTTTTCGTAACATGCGTAAACGATCGAAAAGCATTTCATCGGAGGATAAAACAACGTCTGTTTTCTTCGTTTTCGCTTTTTTCAATTCTTTTATTTCCACAAAGTGAGTGAGATGAAGCGTTTGTTTGCCAAATAAAATATCTTCTCCAAAAGGCGTGATTTTCAACGTCATTTTATCGTGATAAGCAATTTCAAAAACACCTTGGTTCTTCATGCCGATCAAATAGTGCGACCATTCTTTCCACGAATGCTGTGCACCAACGGCGTATGTTTTGACTTTGTTCAGTTCTTTCTCAAAAATCTCTGCTGTTTTGGCGCCACGCAATAAGTCGATCAACAACAAATTAGACAGTCGTTCGTCGCATCTTTTCACTGCAGAAAGAGCCATTTGTGCCAGTTTTGTGCCGTCAAAGTATTTCGGTGGTTTCGAGCATACATCGCAATTGCCACAATCTTCGCCTAAATTCTCGGAAAAATAGGAAAGAAGGATTTTACGTCGACAATGATCTGCTTCTGCATATTGCACCATGCGATTCAGTTTCTCCAATAGAACCTCTTCTTGAGCACTATCTCGGGCAAAATCGCTCAATAATTTTACATCGCGATAATTGAAATAAAGTATAGCGTCAGAAGGCAAACCATCACGTCCTGCACGACCGATCTCCTGATAATAACCTTCCAAATTCTTTGGTAAATTGCTGTGGATCACAAATCGTACGTTGCTTTTGTCAATCCCCATTCCGAAAGCAATGGTGGCACAAATCACGTGACAATTATCATTCAAAAAGTCGTCTTGAACTTGCGCTCGATCAACAGGATCCATTCCAGCATGATAAAAACGTGCATTGATTCCTGCACCGCGCAGGGTGGCAGCCATTTCTTCTGTTTCTTTTCGGGAAAGGCAATAAATGATTCCCGTTTCATTTTTTCTTCCGTTCACATAAGCGATAATCTCATCCACCTTTTTTGATTTAGGCCTATTGCCCCGAACTTTCAAGGATATGTTTGGACGGTCAAATGAACTCAAGAATGTTGTTGCGTCTTTTAATCCCAAATGGGCAATGATATCTTGTCTTGTGTGTTTGTCAGCGGTTGCCGTAAGTCCAACGAAAGGCACACGGTCAAGGCGTTTGCGCAATTGAATCAATTGCCTGTATTCTGGACGGAAATCATGTCCCCACATGGATACACAGTGCGCTTCATCTACTGCTACAAGCGATAAGTTTAAGTTTAGAACCCAATCTTCAGAAGAACTAAAAAGTGTTTCTGGGGCCATGTAAATGAGTTTTATTTCCCCTTTTTCTGCTTGCGCACGAATCAGGCTTTTTTCAGCAGCGTTTTGGGTGCTGTTTAAGAATTCAGCGCCAATTCCGTTTGCTTTCAAGCTTTGTACTTGATCTTGCATCAATGAAATTAAGGGAGAAATAACCAAAGTCACTCCTTCAAAAATTAAGCTAGGAATTTGAAAGCAAAGAGATTTCCCTCCTCCGGTCGGCATCAAAACAAGCGAATCTTTTTTCGCTAAAATAGACGTGATAATTTCCTCTTGCTGCTCTCTGAAATTATCGTAGCCAAAGTAATCGCGCAATATTTGTTGGTGAGTTGGGTTCATTGTTTTGTCAATAAGTTTCTATTTAAGATAGTCAAATAGTTTCGATTGTAAAGTACTTTTAGAAAAAAGAACATAAGAATAATAATTATGAAGTTAGAACTGTGTGTTACAGATAAATTAGGGATAACCTTAGCAAAGAAATACAATTTCGACAGAATAGAGCTGTGC
>DGBF01000107.1:1522-2535 GCA_002384725.1 Flavobacteriales bacterium UBA4011 | reverse complement strand
CGATTTTTCAGAAACCAAAATGAAATTATTGTTTTTGTCAGAGGGAAAGAAAGCAGGGTGCTCAGGCTCTACCCATTTGTCGTTTGCTTCTTCCGATAAGGTGCGAACGTATGCTCCCGTTTTCGCATCGTATACGTGCAATTTCATAACGTTTTGACCTCTGTTTACTTCGGCGATTAAGACGTATTTATTGTCGGGCGTCCATGAAAGATTGGTCAAATAATCATCAGTATTTCCTCGTGGACTTATGAAAACAGTGTTCTTTGTGGCGATATCAAAAATTCCAACTTTCGGACTTTCAGAAAATTGACCTGCCATCGGATATTTAATTGATTTTAATGCACCGGGATAAGCGTCATTGTCCAAAAGTGGATAATCGTGCACCTTGCTTTCGTCTTTTTGATAAAAGGCCAATCGTGCCCCGTTTGGCGACCAAAATATGCCATTTGTAATTCCAAATTCACTTCGGGCAATCGCTTGTCCCGAAACAATATTCTTGTCATCATTTAATGTGACTTTGATTTTCATACCATCTGCTCCTTGTATGTACAGATTGTTGTTTCGTGTATAGGCGATATTTTCGCTAGGCTCATTGAACGTCGTATTTTCAGCATCATCGGGTAAGGAAGAAATTATTTTTCCCTTTTTGGTTACTGTATTGAAGAGGTAATACTTTTGACCGTCGTTCAGCCAAAATTCGTTTTCGTTTTTCCAGGCTAATCCTGAAAACCAAGGTAATTCTGAACCCAAAGCCGTATTGACTTCAGCAATTGTGAACCAATCTTTTGCATCTGTATTTTCAAAAGAAGCTTTCTTTAGCGTTCGATAACCTTCCAAATAGGTGTAGCAATCGGTATTGGGTATCCATTTGAAGAAAGGCATGGATTCTGGTGCAAATTTTCGGTATTGTTGCATAACAGCGTCTTCTAAAGTCAGCTTGTTTTGAGCGGAAAGATCTCCAAAAACAAAAAGGAAGGCGAGGAATAAATAGGTATGTTTTTTCATGTTATCGT
>DGBF01000107.1:917-1335 GCA_002384725.1 Flavobacteriales bacterium UBA4011 | reverse complement strand
GGTGGAAATTGGGCGAAAAAATAAAATTGTTTGTTAAAAATAAGGTTTTCTAATTCAGCAGCGTCGCGAAGTTCTTTCGGTATAATTTTATTCTGTTCACCTCGGATTTGCCCAAAAGTGCTTTCGAAATTTTTATCAGAATAAAGTTTTTTGAACTCTTTTTGGTTTTTAGCAATTCCCTCTCGAAGAAGCAGCAATGAGTCTTTGTCCAACTCATATAGTCCACTATATACGCGAATGTGTTCGGGTCCTAATTCAAAATAGATGCCTTCACCCATATAGTTTTTCTTGCCACCTGGAGCAATAAGCGCGCTGACATTCATTTTATACGGCGTTTTGTCCTTCGAAAAACGAATGTCGCGGTTGATTCTGAAAATGCAATCTTTGTTTTGTAAATCTTTAAATTTTGGGTTCACCT
>DGBF01000107.1:0-668 GCA_002384725.1 Flavobacteriales bacterium UBA4011 | reverse complement strand
CGTCAATTCGACTATCATGTGATCCACGAATGTTTTAAAAGGTTCACGAATAATCTCAGCATAGCGTGTGCGATTTTCATCGAACCAGTCTTTGTTGTTGTTCGGCGCTAAATCTTTAAAGAATTGGATGAAATCCGGATTGAAAAAAACCATTAGGGATCTTTTGGATAAAGATAATGAATTGAAACAAGTTAGATCAACCCCAAACAGATCTTCATTCGAATCACTTTTTTAGATGATTCTTCTACTCTTTTTTGAAATGTAGCATCCGTCACGAATTTTTTGTAAATCTCATCAAAGGTACGCGCCGTATTTTGTGGCATCAAGGTGATATCACATCCCGCTTCTATTGAACGAAGCTCAGCCGATTTAAAATTCGTTACTCCACCCATATTCATAGCGTCGGTAACTATTAATCCTTTAAATTTCAGACTGTCGATCAACAAATCTTTGATGATTCTAGAAGAAATCGTTGCTGGCAAACCGTCCGTACTGTATTTCTCATTGTTCACTACGGCTAAGTGTCCCACCATGATAGACAATACGCCATCTTCAATCAATTTAGGATAGGTCGGAATTTCTTTTAATGCACCATCAATAACCTGCAGTGATTTGTGTGTATCACCAGAAACCAATCCATGACCTGGAAAATGTTTCGCCGTAGCGAT
>DGBF01000189.1:2629-4901 GCA_002384725.1 Flavobacteriales bacterium UBA4011 | reverse complement strand
GTTTTATTAATGCTCACGTGAAAGATGCGAGTATGGACAAGCACCGAACACACAATAAATTCGGAATAGAAATAAGTAGTGAAATCGATTACAAAAACTACAATCTAGGGAATTTCCTCAAAGGTAAATACGGATTTTATGTTCGCGGAGGAACAGGGTCGTATGGGTCTATTTCGTATAATGATGATTTGTTTGGCCTAGCGTTTTATGGAAATCAAAGATATCTTGGCGACACTGCTCGATTCACGGGCACGGAAGCGAACCTAGTTAATTATCAAAAAGTAGGATTTGGCTTAGTTTCTAAAAACTTGAAATCAAGCTTGGGAGTGAATTATTACAACGTTACCGATTATGCGGAAGGCTTTGTCCGTTTTGGTGAATTATCGGCTGATTCGTCAGGTTCAAATATGGTCTTAGATTTGGATTCGCGCATTCAAATGACCAATTCAGCGAAATTTAATAAGGGATGGGGAATAGGCTTGGATGGTGATTTTCGTTTCAAAGCGCAATGGTTGAATGAGCGCGAGGCATTTTTTCAAGCTCAATTTAAGAATATTGGTCTGATGACCATTAATGATGTCGATGTGTATGCAGTCGATTCAAGTTATTCATTTTCAGGATTCAAATACAATCAACTATTCGGTGACAATGTACTTAGTTTTGACGGACAAGAGGAAATTTTGGATTCTTTAGGTGTAAAGAGGGACACTAGAACGATCACCGGTTTTTTGCCGGGATTTGTTCAAATTGGAAAAATAGTGGATCAACATAGTGACCAAAATCTTCAGTCCTTTTTTGGCGTTCGATTGTACACTACTTTAGCTTATAATCCTTTGGTTTTTGGAGGAGCGGAGTATAAATTTTATCCCTGGATGAAAGTTGGGGTGCAAGCTTTGTATGGCGGTTTTTCCAAATTCCGTGTTGGTTTCTATTCCCAGTATTCTGTAAAGCATTTCTATTTCGCCATTGGTTCTGAAAATTTAATCGGTGCTCTGACAAACAAAGGAAGTGGGCAAAGTATTCACCTTAGACTAGCAGTAAAATGGTAAAAGCACTTTTCATACTAGCAATTACAATGTGCACTTCGACAAGTTATTCTCAAATCAAATTTTACGAGAATTATGTTGGAGCAGGGCAAGATATTGGCAGCGGAGTTGTTGAATTACCCGATACTTCCTACGTGATTTGTGGAACTTCCACTAGTTTTGGTAGCGGATCGGCCCAAGCTTTTCTTTTGAAAATTGATTCGATGGGACAGCATATCTGGGTAAATCATTACGGTGGACCGGAAACGGAAACGGCAAAGAGAATTTTTCATACGACAGGAGAGGGGTTTTATGTTTTTGGCGAATCAAATGCAACGACAACTGGAGATATTGACCTAAACATCTATCGAATGGATGACGCTGGGGTTTTGATTTCACAGAAAAAAGTCGGGACATCAGCCTGGGATCAAATGTTTGACGCGATAAAGTTTACAGATTCTAGTTATGTTATAGTAGGAGAAACGTACAATACTCCAGATGGAGAAACGGATGGATACATTGTTCGATTAGATAAATTTGGTGACACATTGTTTACCATGCAATCCAATAAACCAGGCCCGGATAGTTTTAGAGGAGTGGTGAATTATTATGATTCTGCATTCGTTGTTGGTGGTTCAGTTTGGAATTCAGATTCAACTCAAAGTAAAAGTTATTTAGCTGTTTTTAAAAAGGATGGAACTCTAAATTGGGAGAAAGAATATGGAATTCATGGAAACTACCGAATAAATGATGTTGAAAAATTCAATGGAAATATTCTTACAGTTGGATATCATATTTCGGCTACTACAGGTTTACGCAATGATTACGGACTGCGCACAGATAATGTTGGAAATGAATTGTTCTCGTTTGAGTATGATGTACAAGGTGATAGATCATATGAGCATATTGCGAAATACGGACAATTCAACAGACTTTATATTAGTATTGTAAATGATGACGCCCAAACTGCGGGGCCGGGCGTAGATGCTGCTGTTGTTGATTTCAGTGATGGATTGTTTTCTTTTAATACAGGCGTGCTAATTACAGGAAGTTATGACGATGAAATTGGACAAATTCTGGCCACTTCAGATAATGGGGCAATTGCAGTGGGATCGAATAGAAGTATAAATGTTCAAAGTCCAACTGTTTTTGCCTTGAAAATAGGAATGGACCAAGACTATCCTGATCCTCAAGCACCAACTATTGCTCAATCCATTGTTTCGATTTACGAAAATGAACTAGATCGC
>DGBF01000189.1:0-2539 GCA_002384725.1 Flavobacteriales bacterium UBA4011 | reverse complement strand
CCGATTTACGAAAATGAACTACTAGCTTCAAATATTTTGATTTATCCGAATCCTGCGAAAAATTCCTTTTATATTGAAAATCTTACAAATACAGAAGGCAGTACAATTGAATTGGTGAGCATTACTGGTGAGCTTATCGCACATGAATTTCCACAGAATGAATTGATTGAAATAAACACAACGAATTTAAAATCAGGCATTTATTTCGTGCAAATATCATTGAAATCAGGCGAGAAAATTCAATTGGGAAGAGTTACTATCCAATAACTACCATTCTTTGGCTTCCGGTAAAAGCCACTTGCTCTGAACACGTAAAGTTTGCTCCATAATGTCCCTCACACATCCTTCGCCCCCTTTCAACGGCGAAACATAATCAACAATATTTCTTACATCTATCGCGGCATCATTTGGACAGACAGAAACCTTTGCTAAATTCAAAAGATCCATATCTGGAATGTCATCTCCCATATATAGTAGCTCGTCTAAATTAAGATTGTATTTCTTTGCTAATTCTTGATAGCTTTCAACTTTATTCTTTGCGTGCAGTATCACCTCTTTAACACCGAGTTTTTCCAATCTTATTTTGACTTCCATTGAATCTCCGCCGGTGATTGCAAAAATCCCATATCCTAGTTTGGCTGCATATTGCAGAATGTAAGCGTCTTTGGAATTCATAGATCGGAGCATATCTCCATTAGAAAGTAGCACTGAACCATTCGTCAAAATACCATCTACGTCAAAAACGAAGGTCCTTATTAGTGGTAAAATTTCTTTATAACTCTTCACTTTTGATGATGTTTCTGGATGCTTTCTGTTAAAAGCGTGTAGATTTCTTTCGTGTCGCCATCCAACATTTCAATATGATTAGCGATTGTTTTAGAGTCATGCCGAATCGCAGGACCTGTTTGAGCAGCCTCAGGGGAAAGGGATTGTAATTTTAAGGCAGTTTCCTTAATCAATGGATTTAAAAAGTCCATTTCTAAAGATTTGCTTTTAAGGAATTTCATCGCTAAAAAATCGATGTGGTTCACGAAATTATTGACCATGACTGCCGCCAAGTGTAGATTTCGTCTCATTTCAGAATTTGCAAAAACCACTTTCCGACTTAGCAACCACGATAAATCAAATAGTTGCTGACCAAAAACTTCACTCGTGGCTTCAATAAAGAAAGGAACTTGGAACAAATCTATTTCTCTTTCTTTTGAAAAAGTTTGAAGCGGATAGATAACGCCTAGATTTTTCTTTTTATCAATGTCTCTCATTGATACGGAACCGCTAGAGTAGGCTATTGAAGCATCTTCTGGAAGTTGTGAAATGACAGTATTGACTTCATCATCACTTACGCAAACCAAATATAAATCAGCTGGTAATATACTCTCTATTTCTTCTGCAAAATAACCATCTAGTTCTTCGGCTAATTTTGATCCTGTCTCAACATTGCGGCTATGCACCGATACTATTGTTACATGATTTGCAAACGCTTTACCAAGGTGATGGGCAACATTTCCCGATCCAATTATCGATATCGTTTTAATTTCGCTAGCCATTCAATGTACTACTTACCGTGACAATGTTTGTATTTCTTACCACTGCCACATGGGCAAGCATCATTTCGACCAATTTTCTCTTCTGCAACGACTGGTTGACGTTTTTCAATTGTTTGTGTTCCAGAATTACGCATTGCTTCTTGGTAACCTTGGCTGCCTTCGAATTGAGGAGTTTGTGTAGAGCTAGAATTGTTTTGATTCACCGTTTGTGCTTTATCATAAGCATTTTTGCGCTGCATTTCATTGTTCGTGCTTTCAATTTCAGTTCCTGCTGGAATGTCCATTTTTATTAAAGTCTCAGCTGTTTCTTTGCCCAATCGGCTCAACATCGATTTGAACAATTCGAAAGACTCCAATTTGTAAATCAACAATGGATCTTTCTGCTCATACTGAGCATTGTGAACTGCTGAACGAAGATCATCCATTTCACGCAAATGTTCTTTCCACTCGTTGTCAATTAACCCCAAAGTTAAGTTTCTTTCCAATGCACTTGAAATCTCTGCACCTCCAGAATGGTATGCTTTTTCAAGGTTAATAATCATGTTCATGGTTTTTCTACCATCTGTCAATTCAAATACAATATTCTTGTATTTATCTGACATAGTTTCGTACACATGTTTGATTTGAGGCATCGCTTTTTCAGCGATTTTAGCATTCTTTCTGTCGTAATGTTCACGAGCAGCAGCATATACTTTCTCGGTTAATTCATTCTTGTCTAAGGCTTTGTATTCTTCTTCATCAACTGGTGATTGAATTCCAAGAATTCTCAACAAGTCCAAATCAAAGTCTTCATAATCTATTGTTCCGCTGTAAGAATAAACAATTGAGTCGGAGACATCGTAGAACGTATTGTCTGTATCTAAGTCCAAGCGCTCACCAAACAAAGCATTCTTACGTTTCTTGTAGATTGCCTTACGTTGCGCATTCATTACATCATCGTACTCCAATAATCGTTTACGAACACCAAAGTTGTTTTCTTCTACTTTTTTCTG
>DGBF01000130.1:1451-3066 GCA_002384725.1 Flavobacteriales bacterium UBA4011 | reverse complement strand
GAAGGGATTATTACGTAAAATTTCATAACTCGTAGCAACTGGACACACCATTCTAACTCCATGGTCTTTAGCCCATTTTGCAACATATTCAGCGTTGCTGCCGAAAAATGGTCCGATAATTAAATCCATTTCTGCAAATTCTGGCTTTTTAAGTAGCTCTATAACAGAAGCAGAATCATTCTTTGAATCGTGAATATACATTTTAGCCTTTAGTCCAAGTTCCTGTAAAGAATCAATGGCAAATCGAGCACCCATGTAATATTCTGCGGCCAGATTCGAAATAGCAGGACTAGAACCTTCACCTCGCTTAAGGAACAAAGGCATCAGCATCGCCACATTGTAGACTTCTTTCTTTTTAAACAAGAAAATTGAATCTTTCTTAGAGGGAACAATTCTAGTTGTATCATCAACATTACGTGTTGATTTTGCAGGAAGCACTTCTCTAATCTCTACTTTTTCAATTCTTTCTTTTTTAATGGGAATATTAATAACGTCACCTGGTCGTAGGCGATCGTTTCTCATATTGTTCAACTTTTGTATTTCGCTGGTAGGCACCATGAATCTTTTTGAAATACTGTAAAGCGTTTCTCCTTTCAACACGGTATGCTTAATAGTAGTATCAGAAAATGTGATTTTAACCTTTTGTTGTTCAATAGGCGTCTGTCCTACTTTTCCAACGGGAAGTTTATAGGGGACACTAATCTCTTGGTCCACTTTCAATCCATTTTCAATTCCAGGATTCAATTCCACTAAACGTTCTACCGTTGTTCCATATTTTTTAGCAATACCATACATTGTTTCTTGCGCAACAACCTTATGAAGAACTAGATTTTCCGGTAAACTTTCCACACCTGGAATTGGAACAAGAATTCTTTGTCCTTCGGCGAGTCCATTTTTCGCTTGTGGATTGGCAGCGATAATATCTTCTACCAGGATATTATATAATCGATGAATACCGTACAGCGTGTTTCCGCCTTGTACAATATGCACATAGTAACGTTTTCCTTCGATTATTTCAATTTGAGCTCCTTCAGGTTGAGCGAAACTTATTAAGCTCGTCAACAAAAAGAGTATACAAATAATGTTTTTCATATTATCCTTGTTTTAATCTCATTATACAATGCGTGTGCCAAACTATTCCCATTCAATGGTTGCAGGTGGTTTGGAACTTATATCATAAGTCACTCTGTTGATTCCTTTTACCTGATTGATTATCGAATTTGACATTTTTGCTAAAAACTCATACGGCAAATGACACCAATCTGCAGTCATCCCATCTGTTGAACTAACTGCACGTAATGCAACTGCATTTTCGTAAGTTCGTTCATCACCCATTACGCCAACCGATTGTATAGGAAGAAAAATTGCTCCAGCTTGCCATACATCATCGTATAAACCATGGTCTTTCAATCCATTAATGAAAATTGCATCTACTTCTTGAAGAATACGAACTTTTTCTCGTGTTACATCTCCTAAGATTCGTATACCCAGACCAGGCCCCGGGAAAGGGTGACGACCTAATATTTTTTGATCAATTTCGAGTGATTTTCCAATTCGACGAACTTCATCTTTGAACAACAATCGAAGAGGTTCAACGACTTTAAGTTTCATGTAA
>DGBF01000130.1:0-1280 GCA_002384725.1 Flavobacteriales bacterium UBA4011 | reverse complement strand
CTACTTTTTTTGATTCATCATCGAATACTTCAATAAAAACGCGACCGATTGCTTTTCTCTTTAATTCTGGATCAGAAATACCTTCGAGGGCATCATAAAATTGTTGACTTGCATCAACCCCTTTCACGTTTAGACCCATTCCTTGGTATGATTCTAAAACTTGATCGTATTCATTTTTACGCAGCAAACCGTTATTTACGAATATACAGTGCAAATTCGTTGCTATAGCTTTGTGCAATAATACAGCCGCTACGGAAGAATCAACTCCACCAGAAAGTCCAAGTATTACTTTATCGTCGCCAAGTTTGCTTTTCAAATTCGCAATACTTTCCTCAACAAACGAAGCTGGTGTCCAAGATTGTTCGGTTTTACAAATATCTACAATGAAATTCTTCAACAAGATTTGTCCTTCAGCAGAATGATAAACCTCTGGATGGAATTGAATGCCGTATGTTGTTTCATTCAAAATGTGAAATCCAGCATATTTAACATCATCTGTGCTTGCGATAACTTCAAAATTATCTGGTAGGTTGTTTATTGTATCACCATGAGACATCCACACTTGATTATTATTGGACATTCCTTTGGTAAGATCGTTCGTTTTTGAAACTTCGGCAAGATTAGCGCGTCCGTACTCTCTAATATTAGAAGGAAGAACTTCACCACCATAATTTTGCGCTAGATATTGAGCTCCAAAACAAACACCTAAAAGAGGCTTATTTCCTTTAATTTTTGATAAATCTGGTCGAGGTGCTTTTTCGTCTCTTGTTGAAAATGGACTTCCCGAGAGTATTACACCTTTAATATTGTCCGTCATTTCAGGACATTTGTTCCAAGGATGGATTTCACAATAAACGTTTAGTTCACGCACTCTTCGCGCGATTAGCTGCGTGTATTGTGAACCAAAATCCAAAATAAGAATCATTTCTTGCATCGTGCAAAGATAAAACGAAATTTGATTGATAATAATTGACCACAAAAATTTTATCGACACATTGCTATTATTAAAGTTTGACACAATGTCAGCATATTCACTTTGGAATGATTTATGTCAAATGTCTATCACAATAAAACCAAACTAACTTGAAGCAAAAGGAATTTTAGATTAATTTTGTCTCTCTAATTTAAAGCAGTAATGATTTCAGATATTATAAAGAAAATATTTGGTGATAAGTCCGTAAAAGACCAAAAAGCCTACCAACCAACAATAGAAAAAGTCCGTGCATTTGAGTCTGAATTCAAAGCTTTGACAACCGATCAATTACGAGGAAAAACAGTTG
>DGBF01000202.1:17039-17277 GCA_002384725.1 Flavobacteriales bacterium UBA4011 | reverse complement strand
AAATAACCGAGAGTAAAAGAACCATTGGTAAATACAGATGTCGTAAGGCCCTTTACGAAAAAAATGATTCTACACGTCTTTATGCCTGGTATGCAATTGAAGTTATACCATCTGTTGGACCGGAAGGATTCAACGGTTTACCCGGAGCTATTTTAGGTTTGGCAACAGAAGATGGTGGAATTATTTATTTTGCCAAAGAGGTTGAATTCAGAGAAACGAAACCAGAAGAATTTGAAAT
>DGBF01000202.1:13356-16750 GCA_002384725.1 Flavobacteriales bacterium UBA4011 | reverse complement strand
GCTTCTTCAGCAACAACTTCTTTTACCGCTGGTAAATGTGACTTCAACAAAGTTTCTATCCCGCCTTTTAATGTTGCCGTAGACGAAGGACATCCAGAACAAGCTCCTCTTAAAACGACGGTTACAACTCCTTCTTCGTAACTTCTAAAATCGATTGCACCTCCATCATTTTCAACGGCTGGTCTCACGTATTCATCCAATAAATCACGAATCGCTTCATCGTATTCTGAAGGTTCGTATGTTTTGCCGTTTGCCTCCGAACTTTTGGTTTCAACCGGTTTTGGAGCTGGCATTTTCACCAATACTTCATTTCCATCGGCCAACCATTCACGCACAAAATCACGCAATTCCATTTGAACATAGTCCCAAGAAATATCTTCTGAAATGCTAATGGTTACAAAATTAGCAGCTAGAAAAACCCCTTTTACGAACGGAAAAGCGAATAAGGCCTCAGCTAAAGGAGAGTGACCCTTTGCCTCTGCCAAGTTAACAAACTCTACAGAATCACCCGGCACCAATAAATATTTATTAGCGACAAACTTCATCGTTTTAGGATTTGGTGTCATTTCGGCGTAAACAGTAACAGGAACTTTCATTTAAATTAATTTTAGACTACAAATTTACGGGAATTAAAAAGAACAAAGCGCGTAATTAGTCGGAATAATTGGATTAGGCATGATTCGTTAAGAAATGAACAAAATGTGAGTGAAAATGGACGAATAAAATATAAACAACTACAAATGAACGATTTATAATTCGTTATTTTGCGAATTGGCGAATTGCATCGCGTTCGATATTAACTAGAATTAACCTATACCAATTTCAGAACTAAATATAAATCAACCAAAGCTTAAATCAATATTTACCTTTAGAAATTAATAATCCTTCATGAATTGAGCGAAAACCCCAAAACCAATTAATTGGAAAGAGTTTGCCTGTTGTTCCGTTTTCAAATACAACTTGTTTTCTCTGAGCAAGCGAAATCGTATCGACGAATAACGTCAAAAGTCTAACCTTAAATTTATTCATAGTTTGGTTGAATTAAATTTCAGGATATAAATCCTGAAAAAGAATACAATTCCATATACTGATTCAACAAGCAATAAAACTGAATTTCTATGGTAGTAGTGAATAACTTTGTTCATAGCTTTCTAGAAAAGTGAAAAAGGAGCACCTTAAATTCATGTAATTTCGTGTAACAATGGCCAAAGGAGCAGACAAATACAGCAGACGCGGTGTCCAAACGAGTTACATTTCGACCGTAATCGGAATTTCTTTAGTGCTATTCGTAATCGGATTAGTACTAGGAGGGTTTTTCGGGTTGAGTAATTTCGAAAAACAAGCGAAGGAAAACATTCAAGGAGACATTTTTTTTCAGCCCAGTTATAGTGTCGCTGACATCAAACAAGTAGAACAAAAACTAAAGACCTGGCCAGAATTCAGCGATGTGTTTTTTGTTTCACCGGAACGAGCTATCGAATCGTTTAACGACGACAGTGGTGCCGATCAAAATGCGGAAGAAATTTTATCCATTTTTGAAGGAGAAAACCCTCTGCCGCCAACTGTTTCTTTCAAACCGAAAGTGCGCTACGGAACGATGGAGGGGATGCAGCAGTTAATCGCTAAAATTAAACGAGAATTTCCAAATGAAATTGACGAAGTTAGTTTCAACGAAGACAGTGTGAAATCGGTAAATTTAGGCCTACAACAGTTTATCTTTATCTTTTTAATTGTGGCAATTCTTCTGATAATTGTAGCGGTGGCGATGATTAACAACACTATTCGCTTGTCCTTATATTCTAAACGTTTTACCATAAAAACCATGCAATTGGTTGGTGCAACGGGTGGATTCATAAGGACGCCATTTTTGCGACAGTCTATTTTACAAGGAATTGTTTCAGCAATTTTAGGAATGGCCATACTCGTTACGTTGTTTTATGCCTTGAACAATTTCCTTGAAACGGTCGAAATCACCTTTGACCCGGTCACCTTCGGATTGATCTTTGCAAGTCTTATTTTAATCGGAGTTATTATTACTTTTGTGTCCACCTATTTCGCACTTAACAAATATTTACGCATGAAATTGGACGATTTGTATTAATATTGTAGCATGGAGAATAACAAACCGCACTTCGCATTTCAACCTCAGAATTATAGACTTTTATTAATTGGTCTTGGAATCAATGTCTTGGGTTTCATCCTTATGATAGGCGGTGGAACAGATAATCCAGCCGAATTCAATGGTGACGAATTATTCAGTCCAGTGCGAATTACCCTAGCTCCTTTCTTAATAGTTTCGGGTTATGTCGTTATGATTTACTCGATTATGCGTAGACCAAAAAAGACTTCGGGCAGTTCTACTAAAGAATAATACCGATTATACTTGGGATCCGAGATAGGCCATCTCTAAAATGAAATTAGTATAAGTTCATGGATTTATTTCAAACTCTTTTATTGGCAATTATCGAAGGATTGACCGAATTCTTGCCCATTTCTTCGACAGCCCACATGATTTTCGCGAGTTCGATTTTTGGGATTGGTGATGATGAATTCGTAAAAATGTTTCAGGTTTCTATTCAATTTGGCGCTATACTATCAGTTGTAGCATTGTATTGGAGAAAATTCTTCAATTTCAAATCTCCCAAGTTTTATATCAAATTAATCCTAGCCGTAATTCCAGCCTTGATACTCGGTAAATTATTTGATGATAAAATCGAAGCCATTTTAGAAAAACCATTACCCATTGCGATCATGCTAGTTGTTGGTGGAATTGTTTTACTCTTCATCGACCGACTGTTCAAAAAAACGCCCATAGCCAAAGAAGAAGATATTTCTAACAAGTCAGCCATAGTAATCGGTTTTTGGCAATGTTTAGCCATGATGCCAGGCACAAGTCGCTCCGCAGCTTCTATTATTGGAGGAATGCAACAAGGATTGACCCGAAAAATGGCAGCAGAATTCAGTTTCTTTTTAGCCGTTCCGACCATGATGGCCGTTACCTGTTATTCTGTTTTTCTAAAAGATTGGAACTACGAAGGGAAGGAACAAAAAGGCTACGAAATGATTCTTTCCTCTTCTGAAAACATTACAAGTTTCGCCATTGGAAACATTGTTGCATTTATCGTCGCTGCCCTGGCTATCAAATTCTTTATTGGCTTCATTGAGAAATATGGATTCAGAATTTGGGGATGGTATCGCGTAGTTGTCGGTATTCTTTTGATCATCTTTTTTAGCTTCAATTCATGAGCGAATTTTTAGAAGGAAAAACGCTTCTAATCGATAAGCCTTACAAGTGGACTTCCTTTGATGTCGTGAATAAAATGCGTTGGCATTTGAAGCAGAAACTCGGGGTAAAAAAAATCAAAGTAGGTCACGCTGGCACTTTGGATCCACT
>DGBF01000202.1:12717-13219 GCA_002384725.1 Flavobacteriales bacterium UBA4011 | reverse complement strand
GGCACTTTAGATCCACTGGCTACCGGATTACTCATCATTTGCACAGGTAAAAACACCAAACTTATAGAATCATTCATGGGTGGTGAGAAAACCTACACAGGTACTTTCCTTTTGGGTAAAACAACACCTTGCTACGATTTAGAAAAAGACTTTGACGCAACTTTTCCAACTGACCATATCACCGATGAAATGATGGGAGCATCGAGAGAATCTTTTTTGGGTGAACACCAGCAAGTCCCACCCATTTTTTCCGCAAAACAAGTAGACGGAAAAAGAGCATACGATTTGGCCCGAGCCGGAAAAGAGGTCGAGTTGAAACCCAATATTGTCCATATTTCTTCCTTCACAATTGATGCAAGTCGTTTCCCAGAAGTCGATTTTGAAATCGTTTGTTCGAAAGGAACTTATATTCGATCGATCGCCAATGATTTTGGGAAGAAATTGAATTCCGGCGCCACCTTGATTGCACTTCGTCGTACCAAATCGGGCGATTTCGATGTCA
>DGBF01000202.1:2204-12588 GCA_002384725.1 Flavobacteriales bacterium UBA4011 | reverse complement strand
TGATCTGCGTTGCACAAAATGGAAAACTATTTAATCGACAAAATTGAAGAAATTTCTTTCACACGCGTGGAGAAAAACGATTCTCTCTGGGAATCTCGAATCATGGATTCAATTACCATCGTGGAACTAGCAGTGGAAATTGAGGAAGAGTTCGGTATCAATATTCCATTCGAAGAAATCGTAGTGGAAAATTTTGAAACAGTTGATTTGTTGATGGCATTTATCACTAAAAAGCAAAGTGAATAGTCTGTTAAAACATAAACTCGCCTTTGAATTAACAGCATTTCTCGCAAGTCTTGGTTTTATTGTAATTGCATTGTTTTTTATTTTCAGTAGACTCGAAAAGGATCAATCAGAAAAACAAATAATAACCTTACACGTAAACAACCCAAGTCCAGACAGAGGACTAGTGCCAAACTACACCAACGGTTTGTCTTCAGAAATGATGTTGATGTCTAGCTTAAGCAGAAAAGATCAACTTACACTTTTTGGATCATCCGAATTCTCTTCGAACACTAATTCAAGCTATATTTATCTTCCAGAAAAACTGGGAATACCCGCAATGGGATTTGGTCATGCTTTTCACCAAAACTTTTCAATTTATTGTGAGCTCTTGGCTGGAAAGGAATATTTAAAAGATTCGAAAATCGTTATTTTCTTGAGTCCAGGTTGGTTCGAAACAGAAGGAACAAACTCAGAAGCTTTTTTGGAATTCGTTCCTCCCCACTTTCTTGAAAAAATCTGGATGGATGAATCAATTTCCACTGACTACAAGTTAGAAATTGGTCGCTTCATTGCAAGAAACGCTGAAAAATTTAGCAATTTAACTCTTCGAATGCAGGCCTTCAAAACCTTATATGAAAGCGAATGCGAATTTAACCAAGCCGCCAAATTAAGAACAAAATTGGATAAAAATTATCCAGTTTTCAATAAAGGAAATAAGATCAAATATTCAGTTGAGGGGGGGGCAAAAATTCAACATCGCACTTTTCCGAATTTCAGAAAGCTTCAGACAGAAGCGCAAACAATCTTCCTGAATGCCAGCGCAAACAATACTCTTTATGTTGACTCACTATATTTTAATGAATTTGTTCTACAGCCTAACGGAGCAATAAAAACTGGAAGTGTTAAACCTATCGACAAAGAAAACAGCGCCGAATACAAAGATTTTTTGTTGCTACTAAAACTATTAAAAGATAAAGAAGTCAATTGTAGTTTCGTCATCCAAGGGTTGAATCCATATTACTATACGAATTTAGAAGAAATAAATCCTATTGTTCGTTCAATAGTCAACGAATTAAAAAAATCAGAATTCCCTTATCTCAATATGTTCACCTATAGAAAAGCAGACTATCAACCTGGTTCACTCAACGACATTATGCATCTTGGGGATTTGGGCTGGTTGCAAGTCAATGAATTCATTTACAATACTTATCTGAGATGAAAAAGTGGTTTTACAAATTTCTAGTGTACACAACCTTGATCATTGGTTATCTTTTTCTATACGTTTTGAACGTGGAAGAATTTATTTACGATCAAAAAGACATTCAGGTAAAATCGACAGTTGATTTTGTCTACCAACAATTTTAAATATGTGGTTCGATAAAGCTTTACCATTTTCAGCTCCAGCGTTTTTCCTTTTTATGGGAATGGCCATTGTTTTGTTTCATTTGGTCAAACGATTCGGCTCACAGCTGATTTCTTATCGTATTCTATTATCAATAGTCACATTGGTTTTTGCTCTTGTTTATTTACCCAAACCTTTTCATCTAATTGGATTGATTTTGTATTTATATGCCTGTCTTGGTGGATTGAGAAAGTGGTACGAAGGTCAAAACATCATATTCCCCATGTTGCTATTGGCTCTGCCGATGCTCTTCATGAAGTATTTTTCAATCGTCTCTTTTACCGATGACAATTGGTGGAAAAACACGCCAGGAATATTTCAAATCACCGGAATTTCGTACATGGTTTTTAGAGCGATAGGTCTCTATATCGACGAGCGTTCCAAGCCAGGAAAAATCAACTTTATCGATTTCTTTAATTTCGCGAGTTTTGTTCCGACTCTTTTGATCGGACCTTTGGATCGTTTTCACCGTTTCACAAATGATGTAAAAAATGGTTATCAAAACATGACCTCTGCCCTGACCTATCAGGGGTGGAATAACTTATTGATGGGACTTTTGTATAAGTTTATCCTTGCCGAAGCCATTCATCGTTTAGTTCTGGTTCACCTTATTGATGACGGATCACTAGTCTATCACATGTCGTATATGTACACGTATCTGTTGTACTTGTATTTCGATTTTGCCGGTTATTCCTTGTTGGCAATCGCGTTCGGTAATTTCATTGGAATTCACGTTCCTATCAATTTCGATAAACCTTTCTTGGCCGTTAATCCGAAAGAATTTTGGAAAAAATGGCATAAATCTTTGGGTGATTGGTTGAACGATTATTTCTTCAAGCCGCTCTTCATGCATTTCACGAAGAAAAAGTGGGGAACATCGATTCGTCGTCAAAATTCGGCTTTGTTTTTGACCTTTGCTTTAATGGGATTCTGGAACGGATTCGAATTACATTATATCATCAGCGGTATGCTGTTCGGCGTTTATTCTGTCATTCATAATTACTATTTTTATCAATGTAAAAAGCAAAAGAGAGATGTTGTTTTTGGTAAGTTGAATGAACGCTGGATACGAATCATTTCAATCGTAATCATGTTTCACGCCGTTGCATTTGCCATATACATCTTTAGCGGTAAACTATTTTAACCATGCGATTTTGTTTCGATTCCAAAGAATTTATTGAGATTGATCATCGGCCGGATGTATTGGCAGTCATTGGAAGTGATTTTCAATTGACGTGGTTGGAGTTCGAAAAAGCGGTTGGAGACTTTTCGGAAGTTTTAATTAATCAACACGTTTCTTTGGACGATTCGCCAGTGTTGTTGTATGGTCACAAAAGTGCGAATATGCTGGTTGCGATTTATGCGTGTATGTCTCTCGAAATTCCCTACATCCCAATTGATGAAATCTATCCAAAAGATCGGATAGAAAAAGTGAAGGAAATTGCGAAAGTAAATTGGATCATTAATACCTCCAACTCGGCTTTGAATTTTGAAGATTCAGGAGAGATTCAATTGTTGGAAATGACAACTGATGTACTTTCTTTTCCAGGGGAATTAGTCGAAGTAAAAGAACAAGCTTCAGACCCTTTGGTCTATTTAATTTTCACTTCGGGCAGCACAGGTGAGCCAAAAGGAGTGCAAATTAGCAGCGAAGCCGTTCAGTCATTTTCGCGATGGATGACGAGTGATTTCGGTTTTTCTGAAACGGATGTTTTTATCAATACAGCAGTTCTAAGTTTCGATTTATCGGTTTTTGAAGTGATGACATTTGGAGCCATTGGCGGCACGATTTTATTGAATGATAAAACAACGAATTCCGATCCACAAAAGTTAATCGATAGAATTGAAAAATATGCTGGAACAGTTTGGGTTTCGACACCGTCCTTTGCGCTTCTTTTTGCGCGGATGGAACCGTTTTCAGTGATGAAAACCATACATTCATTCTTGTTTTGTGGCGAGGTGTTACCCAATCCTTTGGCGAAAAGTTTGTTGACCAATTACAAAGCTCGTGTTCTCAACACGTATGGTCCGACTGAAGCTACCGTTGCGACTACCTTGGTGGACATTACGGCCGAAATAGTGAAAAATCATGACCCTTTGCCCGTTGGAAGCATCAAAAAAGAAAGCCAATTGATTATTGAAAACGGAGAAATTATTATCAAAGGTCCAAATGTTTCCATTGGTTACTTGAATCGTCCGGATCTTACTATGGAAAAATTCATCGAAATAGATGGACAACGTGCTTTCAAAACAGGCGACGAGGGCCGATTAGAAAACGGTATGTTGTTTTTCAACGGCCGAAACGATGACTTGGTCAAACTGCATGGCTATCGAATTGAGTTGAATGAAATCAATGCAACACTTTTGAAAATGAATTCCATTGAAAACTCAGCCACAATTGCCTTGCGTCGTAATGGTGAGGTCAAAAAAATTGTTTCCTTAATTCAATGGAAAAACTCGGATCTCCAAAGTAAAGAAACAATCATACAATTCTTATCTGCACATCTTCCAAGTTACATGATACCGAGTGATGTCAAATTTGTTAAGGAAATTCCGTTAAATCAGAATGGGAAGGCAGATAAACAATTGCTGACAGAATTATACTTGAAACGTTAATAAATATTCATGCATTATTTTTCTCAAATCATATTTAAACACCACTTTTGTAATAATTTATACGTCAAGTTATAAATACTCTTTTATAATGAAATTATTTTTTGGAATCTTACTTTTTCCATAAGTATTTCGTCCAGTTTCGGACAATGCACTGGCAACGAGCCTACAATAAATTTAGGCAACGATACGATTCTATGTTTCGGACAAACTATCGGTCTTTCAGTTCCTGCTGGTTATGACTTTTATCAATGGTCAAACGGAAGCACGAGTACAGGAATTAATGTTACACAACCCGGAACGTATTGGGTTCTCGGTGGAAACATAGGAACGAATCAACTTATTTTAAACGGTAATTTTGAGGGCGGCACAACGGCTGCGAGTAATAATTTTACAACTGCCTATGTTCCTGGAACTGGCGGAGTTTGGGGTTTACTTTCCAATCCAGGGCAATATGCAATATCAACTTCACCTTCCAATGTCCACAATAATTTTGCTTCGTGTGGCGATCACACAACTGGAACAGGAAACATGCTCATCGTAAATGGTGCTACGGCAGCTAACACAAACGTATGGAGTCAGACTATAGCTGTCGCACCAAATCAAAACTATATATTTAGTTTTTGGGCGATGAACGTGGCCGATCCGAACGTTGCTCAATTACAATTACGGATAAACAATGTACCTATTTCTGCAGTAGTGCCCACTAGCATTACTCCTTGTATTTGGAATCAAATCACTGGAGTTTGGAATTCGGGATCCGCTACTTCAGCAAATTTGAGCATCTTCAATCAAGCGACAGCGGCAGGAGGAAATGATTTTGCCATAGACGATATCTTTTTTGCTGATAATTGCGTCAATCGCGATACTATTCAAGTAACCATGGAAGTGGTGACGGCATACGCTGGTGCTGATAAAATTTTCTGTCCTGGCGATACTGATACAGTATTTGCGACTACAAATAACCCAAACAACACCTTAACCTGGAATTCCAGCGGTGTTCCTGGTAATTTTATGATTCCGGATACAGCTGGAATTTATACAGTAACAGCTGTTTCTCCAGCAGGTTGTACATTTTCAGATGATATTTTAATAAGCTTAAAAGACATGAACTGGACTATTGCCGATATAGCGGCATATCCTTCAGGTTGCGGATTAACTAATGGTGTAGCCTTGACCAATATCGATACGCTAGATCCCAATCAGCCTGATCCATTACCATTCAATTATCAATGGTCTGGTCCTGGAGCTGGTGGGCCAACCATAGCCACAACACCAAACATCGGTAATTTATCACCTGGATGGTATTATTTAACGACGACATCGGATGGTTGTTCTCTATCGGACTCAGTTGAGATAATTACAACTAATGGACCAGTAGCAGCTATGAATGCTACGTCAACAAATGGATATGCGCCCCTTGATGTGACTTTTCAAAACCAGAGTCAATCTTCGACGAGTTATACCTGGATTTTTGACACTTTGTCAACCCAAACCACAATAAATACAGATTCAATTGATTTAACTTTTAATACACCTGGTGTTTATCAAATAATGTTGATTGCTTCAAATGGTAATTGTGCTGACACGAGCTATTTAACGATAACAGTATTGCCACCACCAATTATCCCCATCCCACCAATTGATTCTCTTTTAACGGTTGGTCCTATCCCGAATGTAATCAGTCCAAATGCAGATCTTATAAATGATTATTTCACTTTCACCGTTACCGGAGCAGAAAGCTTTTCAATAGAAATACTGAACCGTTGGGGAAATTTAATGTATTCTTCAACTGACCCGGATACTTTTGGCTGGTCGGATACACAAGTTCCTGATGGTGTCTATTTTTACAAAATGACGGCTACTGGTTATCAAGGTGAGCAACGCAAGGCACACGGATTTTTCCACATCGTGAGATAGTCCACAATATAATTTGGTTCCATAATCGCATTGTCTGCACAAAACTTTCACTGAACTTCGGAAAACCGCTTGATTTTTTATTGTTGTTGTCAATAAAAAAGACCAATAATTCACCTTCCAAAACCGTTGTGTAAATGACTTTTAGACCTTTGTTTTTCTCCTCTTTTACATTGTGTTTTTTTTAAAGCGAAATCGACACCATTTATCAAACCAACATACTCAAATGAAGTAAAATTTACTTCTAATATTTCATGCGCATATAAATAGGTTTTTAGTTCTTCATCTAAGAGTTCGACCGAGTTCAAACCAGTAGATAAAATATCAACCGAACCTAAAATAGAAGCATCTGGTGGACCGTAATCATAACTTGTTAAAAAGCCATATTTACTCCCCGCTTCCCAGTATTTTGACGATTCTTTATCAAAAGAAAGCTGCATAAAACTCAAGTTTGTTTCCACATAACCATTTCTCGAATTTCGGTCAAAATATTCATAATCCTTTAACGCATTTTCTTTGGTAGCAGGAATGATTTTAACAGATGACACTATGCGATCGAAAAGTGCCTTCATCATGTTTCCATTTTCTTCACTCACATTAATTGTAACAAATATGAAAAAGTAATCTCCAGAATCGAGTACTCCAAGATTAACTGATTGGATAAGCAAATCATCAATCGCCAAGGTAACCTGAGTTGTGAGAAAAGAGTAGCTGCCTATTGACGAGACAACCGGTTTTATTTTAAAGTCTTCTTCTGTTATGTTATCAAGGTCATCCAGAAAATCTAACAAACCTTCATCTTCATAATTCTTCTCTCTGAAACCAACAATAATTGACTCATTAAAAAGAATACTTTCCAAATAATCATCCTCAATTATCGCTTGAATTCAGATGGTATCCGTCAAATAAACATTAAGCAATTTCTATTCAAACCCTTCTCGTTTTATGAAATCAGCCTTGAGAGCATATTCAAAAGTTTTGCCTTCAAAAACATAATCGGATTCAAATCTGGTTTGAGAAAAACCAAAGGATTCCACTAAAACAAAAAATAAGATCAGTGTCGTTTTCATAACTCTTATAAATAATTATGGCGGTGATTAAAGAACCACCGCCATAATGAATATGCTAATTTTATCTTCGACCTCCGCCTCTCGGGTTCTTAGGAGTTACGGTTCCACTTTTCCCAGAGTTCACAATTATCATCGCAGCAGATGCCGAACCAACTGGATTCGTCACCGTGATTTTGATAACGTTGCTTCCACTGTTCAATTTCAAAACTGCTGTTCCAGAATTTGCTGTATTATTAAACGACACATCAGTTGGAACACCGTTCACGCGAACAATGATTTCTCCTTTGTCAATAATCTGCGTTGTAGTGAACTGTATAGTACAGGCGCTTACTGAAACCGTTGTCGTTGTTCCGCTCGGGTTCGTAATATTAACTGTAGGTAAGTTTTTCGTCGGTGATTTATCTCGCGTCACATTGTGTGTATACGTTTCTGAGCCACATGAATTCGTCAGTGTAATCACAAACGAAGAACTACCCACCAAAATCGATTTCTCAATTTCGATCGTTCCTTTCACTAAATCGAAATCGAATGGAATCGCTTTGTTGTTCATCATTGCGCTTACTTGCGAACTACTTGTAATCTTAGTAACATCCAAAAGTAAAGTAACGCTAGGCGCTAGTGTAGTTTGATTGTTTCCAACGTTTGCAAAGTTCAACCCCAAAGTTGGCCCATCACATGCCGTTCGCACAATCTCATACGTAAACTTATCTGAACCACAGTTATTCGTTGCAGTAATTGAGATAGAATTTAACCCTACACTTAAGTTTACATTTGATGTGAGAATTCCAGTTGTTGGATTGTATTCAAACTCTACTCGTTTTGCACCTGCGTCCAAATCAATTTGACTTTTCGAAGTAATTCCTGTGATCTTCACTGAAATTTGAAACAAAGCTTGATCTGTCGAATATGCGCTTGAACTTGGTGTTAAAGCTGTTACAACTGGCTTATCACACGGCGGTGCTTTGTACAAAATCGATGTCGATTTACTATCGTTTCCTCCAATATTCGTCGCTGTTATTTCGAACGTATTGTTGCCTTCACTTAAAGTCGTCGGGTAAGACAATTGGTTTGTCGAACTGTTGAACGCATATGCTGAAGGGCTCACCATAGAACCATTCTTTTTGAACGATATCTGAGCTTTCGTAGAAATTTCTAGTATCGTTGCATTAACTGTAAACTCATCGCTTAAAACAGTCGTGCCAGCACTTGATGGATTCGTAAACGTTACCGTAGGTGGTTTGTTCACGACTAGTTTCGTGTACACGATAGTTGTTGTTTTCGTATCGATACCACCAGCATTCGTACCTGTAACGGTAATTGCATTCGCTCCTTCGTTCAAGTTCACACTGAACGTCAGCATGTTGCTACCAAAGGTAAACACGCTAATGTTGCTTCCGTTGTGTTTAATATTCACGCCACTCGGCGAACTCACGTTTGCAATTGTTGCACGTACGTTATAGTTCGAAGCATTAACCGTTAATGGATTGCTGCTCGGATCGATGTACGTCACAATTGGTGGGTTTACCGTCGAAACGGGTATATACACAATTGTTACTTGTTGGCTATCCGTTCCATCTGTGTTTGCTCCAGTCAATTTAACCGTATTGGCCCCAGAATTCAAAGACAAATTGGCCACAACTGCTCCTGTCGTTGCATTGAATGTAAATCCGCTAAAAGTAGATCCATTCAACAACATAGACACTTGGCTTTGCGATGAAACATTTTGCACATTTCCTACGAATGGATATTGTGCCACGCTTGTGGTCGCAGAACCTCCACTAGGATTCGAAATTGAAACTGCTGGTGGTTCAGGCACAATTGGTGCATAGTTGATTATCGTCGTTGCCGAAGAAGAACCTGCACTGTTTGTTCCTGTTAATTCGAATACGTTTTGACCTTGTGTTAAAGGCAAAGTAATTATAAAATCATCCGACGTGGGATTGTAAATAAATCCAGTTTGATTCAAATTATTTTTCTTGAAAGTCACATTCGATGGACCATCCACATTCAATACTTTTCCCCTTATCGTGTAAGAAGCAATATTGACTGTTTTTGGAATCGTTCCTGGATCAGTAAAGTAAACTACCGGAGGTTGAACAGTCACCACTTTTGTGTAAACAATCGTAACCTGTTTGCTATCCGTACCATCTGTATTGGTTCCAGTTAAACTTAACACATTTGACCCTTCTACCAGGTTCAAATTTGCAGTCACTGTTCCCGTTGAAGGGTTGAAACTAAAACCACTCATCGTGGATCCATTTACAACCATCGACGATTGGCTTTGTGAAGAAATATTCTGAATATTTCCAACAAAAGGATATTGTGCAGTATTCACTGTAACATTAGATCCATTTGGATTTGAGATTGTGACAACCGGCGGTTTCAGTTCAGCTCGATTGAAAATGATAACGGTTGTAGACGAAGCTGTGCCATCTGTATTCGTTCCCGTAAGAACAAAAGTATTTTGTCCGACAGTCAAATCCGCGTTAAAAGTAAAGTCATCCGAACTTGGGTTGAAGCTAAAGTTCATTTTGTTAGAACCGTTTTGTGTGAAGTTTACTCCACTAGTCGTTTCTACATTTTGAACTTTCCCTTTCACCGTGTAATTGTTCGTCCCAACCGTAGTTGAATTACTTGAAGGATCTGTAAAGTAAACAACTGGTGGTGTTTTCACAGGATCAACTTTGTAAATCAGCGTTGTTGATTCCACGTCTGCTCCAGCAGAGTTAGTACCTGTGATTTGAACTGTATTCGTTCCAGGATTCAAAGTCAAGGTCAACAAGACGTTTCCGTTGTTTGTATTGAAGTTGAAATCCGTTCGACTTGTTCCATTCACATTAACTTGCACGTCATTTTTCACCGTTACATTCGTCACATTAGCCGTCAAATTGTAATTTGGAGAAGAAAACGTTGTTGGGTTAACCGAAGGCTGAATGAAAGTAACAACTGGCGGCGGAATTAACTGCGGCTTGTAGATGATAATCGTCGTTTTCGTATCTGTTCCGTATTGGTTATTTCCGGTTAAAACAAAATTGTTTTGTCCTTCTACCAATGTAACATTCGCTGAAAAAAGATCGGAACGAGGATTGAACGTGAAGTTTGAAATCGTTGCTCCATTTTGAACAAAAATCACATTCTCTTTATTCAATACATTCTT
>DGBF01000202.1:0-2158 GCA_002384725.1 Flavobacteriales bacterium UBA4011 | reverse complement strand
GTCAATACATTCTTTATTTTTGCCTGAATAATGTAATTCGGATTGCTAACCGTTAAACCAGAAGTCCTTGGCTGGGTATACTGAATAATCGGAGGCAAAGCCTCATCTTTAGTGTCATTCACAACATCCGTTCTATCTCTTCCGCCGAAAAGACGGAATCGAATAAAAGCATTCGTGTAATGGTAAATATCATTTCCCTCTTTTATGCTAGATGTCAAACCATCAAAATTATCGATGTTCGTAAACGTCGTTTTGTGCTCAGCACCAATTGTTACAGCTTTGCTCACTTGGTATCCAAGTCCAATACCTAAACTACTTGATGTGAAGAAATTGAAGCCATCTTGCTTGCTTCCATCTAAGGCGGTTTCATAAACGCCATCTTGTAAATTTTTAATAGAACTTTTACTCAAGTCATTCGAATCCCAGTTGTATAGGTTCAAATCACCTGTCGTCTCATTACGATTTAAGTAATCTCCATAAGTTTGATTCCAGTTCAATCCAATACCTCCAAAGATATACGGATCCCATCGAGTATTCTCACGCAATCTATTGAGATGCGCAACTAATTCAAGATTCAAAAGGTAATTTTCCGCTTGAAAGTTATGGACAGCATATCCCAAAGAATCTTTGTAATTCGTTGCGCCAGAACTCAAGGCGTTGTTTGGATCAATAAAGGTAGAAGCTTCTTTGTCCTGACCATACCAAAATCCACGTAGGAATCGACCACGCACATCAAAGCTCACAAATGAAGCCGTGTTATAATTGAACGATTTACCAAGCGTTAATCCCCAACCTGTTTTAAATTTGTTAGAAACATCAGTCGTTTGCCACGTCAATCCTGTATTCACGCCAAAAAACCATTTTGCATTGTAATTGGTCGCTACTTGACCTAGTCCCATTTGCAGGAATCCCAAACAAATGATAAGAGTGTATAATTTTTTCATGGTATTGAGTTTTGTGATTTCATAATGAAATTCCACAATTGTGCCAAAATGTTAAATTTTTTAGTTCCTTGTTTAATAATTGCATTTCTTTTGGCGAATTCAAGACAAAATTAAGGATTTCTTCTTTTTTAAGTACTTGAGCTACAAATAATTATGCAGGTTACGTTTTTAATTGTTAGCTTTTTGTTAAACTCCTGATTATCAATGCGCATCGAGCCAGTTGTCACCGACTTCCATCTCCACTTCCATCGGAACGACTAATTTAATTGCGTTTTCCATGGCTTGTTTTACAAGTTTTTTCATGTCCTCGATTTCGTCTTTGTGCACCTCGAAAACGAGTTCATCATGCACTTGCAAAATCATTCTCGACTGGAGATTTTTCTTTTGCATTTCATTATAAACGGCAACCATTGCTAATTTAATTACATCGGCTGCGGAACCCTGAATCGGCGCGTTAATGGCATTCCGTTCAGCGAATCCACGAACGATTGCATTGGCCGAAGTGATATCAGGCAAATACCGACGTCTTTTCATAATAGTTTCCACATATCCATATTCGCGTGCATCATTTACAGCTTTATCCATGTACGTTTTGATACTTCTGAATTGTTCAAAATACCCATCGATAAACCCTTTAGCTTCTGTTCTTGAAATACCTAAATTCTGCGCCAAGCCAAATGCACTTTGACCGTAAATAATTCCAAAGTTGACCGCTTTCGCTGAGCTTCTTTCTTCACGGCTTACTTCTGCCAATGGAACATGAAACACTCTTGATGCTGTTGCGGCGTGAATATCTTGTCCTTTGTGAAAGGCATCTATCATATTCACATCCTCGCTCAAAGCTGCGATAATTCGAAGTTCGATTTGTGAGTAATCCGCTGCCAACAGCTGAAAATATTTGTTTCTTGGAATGAACATCTTGCGAATTTCCTTTCCTCTTTCGCTACGTATAGGAATGTTTTGAAGATTCGGACTATTGGAACTCAAACGACCTGTTGCGGTAACCGTTTGCATGTAGCTTGTATGTATTCTACCATCAACCTCATCGCAAAGCGCAGGAAGTGGATCGACATATGTACTTTTCAATTTGCGCATTTGTCGGTAATCCAAAATCTTTGGTATAATTTCGTGGTCA
Source organism: Flavobacteriales bacterium UBA4011 (assembly GCA_002384725.1). GTDB lineage: Bacteria > Bacteroidota > Bacteroidia > Flavobacteriales_D > Crocinitomicaceae > UBA2040. The sequence continues at coordinate 79 of DGBF01000202.1, read as the reverse complement.
TTTTTATGCTTCTGAAGTATGTCTTCGGAAGTCGCAAATTGACCTGTTTTTGTTTTCTTCGGTTTCTTTGATATTTGCA
>DGBF01000014.1:1595-4098 GCA_002384725.1 Flavobacteriales bacterium UBA4011 | reverse complement strand
GGTTTTTTATTACAGCTAACGTAGTGATATACCCCATAAATGTAGCACAAAATACAGATTTAATGACTAAAAACAGTAATTTCAAGTTACACAATTGATATGGACAGATTACTGATTAAATATAGATTTCAAGATTTACACTATATCGTTGCAGATGGAAAGGGAGAATTCTATCAATTGCCGCATTGTGTCAACAAATATTACAAACCATTGAGGAAACTGAAAAGGGTTTTGAACAATGGTGTTACTGATGGCTATCGCATTAATAGAAAGTTTGTCTCCTTGAATCAGCTGCGATTGAAAGCTTATGTTTCTACAGAAATAATTGAAATCAAATCGTTTTCTGCATCAGAATTGCCTTTTTAAGATAAAATCCTTGACTTTAATTCAAATAAAATATTGTCCCTAAAAAAAAGGCCAAACTTCCGTCAGACCTTTGCATTTCTATTTAAAAATCTTAGTTCCCTTTGATCTCAAATTCAGTACGTCTGTTTTCCTGACGTCCATATGCTGTAGAATTTGTTGAAACGGGCATGGAATCACCATATCCTTTCGCATTCATACGAGCTGCAGAAACTCCTTTTCCTTTGAGGTAATTTACAACTGCATCTGCTCTATCTTGTGAAAGTTTAGCGTTTATACTTGCAGAACCCGTATTGTCTGTATGACCGCCGATCTCAATTTTTAAAGAAGGCACATCATTCATTAGTTTGACCAATCGATCCAATTCAGCGTTTGATTCAGAGCGCAAATTCGCTTTTCCCACATCAAAGAAGATGTTTTTCAATGTGATTTTATTTCCAACGGCCACATTTTTCAACTCAATTGTTTTGTTGACTAAGTTATCTGCCGCCCCGTTTGGAATGTCAAAATTCTCAGAATGGAAGAGGTAATCTTTTGCCTTTACGGCAATTCCGTAGTTTTTGCCCGAAGCCAATGTAATAATGAATTTACCTGTTGCACTATTTGTAGTGAATGTTTCGATCACCTTTCCAGAGGAGTTATCTGTAATTTCAATCTCCGCTTCAACAGCTTTCTTTGTCATCGCGTCTATCGTAACTCCTTTAAATACTGTAAATGATTTTCTATTAATATCTACCGTTTCTTCCACCTGAGCTTCTTTCATTGGCATAATGATACTGGCCAACAAATAATCTTCTCCATCTACCAAAGGTTTCTTTTCCGGTCCCCAGAAAGTGACTCTGTAAATATCATATCCACCTTTTCCTCCAGTACGATTCGAAGCGATATAGGCGAATTTCCCATTAGCAGTGGATGCAAAAAAGAAATCATCGTACGGAGTGTTAATCGGATACCCCATGTTGACTGGCTTAGACCATTGTCCTTGTACTTTACGAGAAACGAAAATGTCATATCCGCCAATTGTTTCGTGACCATTTGAGGCAATATACATCGTTTCAGCATCGACATGACAGTATATCGGTCCTTCATTAAATTTAGAATTAACCACAGAAATCATTTGACCAGCCATGTAATCTTTTTGGATTTTACTTTGCATGGCAGAATACATGATTTCAGTTCCATTCGAACGATTTGCATTATCTCTTGCAAAATAGATACTCCATCCATCTGGATAATAGGTCGCATATGAATCGTTGCTTCGGTTCGAAGAAATAGCATTTGCCATTCGAACGGGTGCGGACCAATCAATACCTCTCAAGGTAGATTCAAAAATATCCAATTGCCCATCTTCTTCTCGGTGCAGTAGCATTTTTGTGCCGTCGTAGCTTAGATTATTGGAAATATCGTTTTGTTCCGTGTTCACATTTCCACGAATTCCTTTTGGTGCAGACCATTTCCCGCGGGTTAAAGATGATGTGTAGATATCAGCGTCATACCCGCCGACTTCATTAGCTGTATGTCCATTCGGACGATCAGATGACATAATCAATTCACTACCATCCGTAGAAATACTTGGCGCAAAATCGTTGTATTCCGTATTCAATTCTGGAACAGCGTCAACCCAAGCACGAATAGGAGCTCCAATTAAATCTCGCCCTGTTTTGCATTCCTTCTTACGTTGGGAAACGAATTTACTGAAATTATCAGCTTTCTTATACTCGTTTTCAAATTTTTCATACGATTTCGTTGCGGCTGAAAAATCCCCTTCCAATTGTTGAGCATATCCTAAATAATAGGGTAGGAAAGGATCACATGCCGGATCTAATTCATTTGCTTTTTTAACATAAGGAATACACTTTTCAGGGTAGGTTCCATTGCCGTAACAAATTCCAATTTTTAAGTTCAATTCAGCGTTATTAGGATTAAACTTCTGAGCTACAGCATATTGTTTAGCTGCCAAGTCGTAATTCAGTCCAAGCGGTTTTACTTCGAAAAAAGCGGCATTTGCCAATTCAAAATACTCGTCACCCTTGTCTATGGCGTCCTCGGCCTTTTTGAATCCGTCTTTATTCGTTTTAAAATTAGAGGATTTAAATTCTACGTTTTGACTTAATCCATTGAAAGAGATTAAGCCTATACA
>DGBF01000014.1:0-1566 GCA_002384725.1 Flavobacteriales bacterium UBA4011 | reverse complement strand
CTTATTATTAATTTCATCTTTCTTGGTTTAGTCGTTACAGTTGCTTGAATAATATTGCTTTCCTTGAGCGCTCCCCAATTCAGCTGCTTTCTTCCAGCTTTCACAGGCACCATTTTGATCACGAAGCATCTCCAAAGCCATACCGCGATTTACATAAGCATTTGCATATCCATTGTCTGCTTTAATCGCTTTTTCAGCATATTTAAAAGCTTCGTTGAATTCTTTTTTCAACAAACTAATGGCACTCAAATTGTTTAAAGACACCGCATAATCACTTTTGATACTCAAAGCTTTTTGAAAATCTTTTTCGGCATCGTCTAGTTTATTTTGCTCCATTAACGCAGTCCCTCGATTATTGTAGGCCATGTAAAATTGACCATCTACAGAAATTGCACGGTTAAACGCAGCAATTGCACCGTTGTAATCTTTCATCTTCTTTTTGGTCGTTCCCAAATTATTGAGCACAAAGGCCAACTTCGGATTTTTTCTGATTGCAATTTCATATTGAGCTACAGCCTGTGGATATTTCTCCAGCATTCGATAACAACTGCCTTTGTCGTTATATGCAAGTACAAATTCTTCATCCAATTCAATGGTTTTTGAAAAAGATTTTAAAGCTCCTTCATAATCTTGTTGAAGGAATTTAAGCGTTCCGAAGTTGTAATGAGCTTTTGGGTTCGTTGGGTCAATCTTAATCGACTCCATGTAATCGTTTTCGGAATTTAAATAATCATTCAAACCTTGATAAGCTCTACCTCTCTGGAAATATGCTTTAGAATAACTCGGGTCCTTTTTAAGAAGAGTTGACAGGGTTGAAGCTGCTTCTTTGTACTTCGAAAGTTCATTTTCACATACACCTTTATTATAATAAGCGGCGGTGAAATTAGGATCAATGCTGATTGATTTCGAAAAATCGCGTAAAGCGCCTTCATAATTATTAGAGGAGAACTTTTGAATTCCTATGTTGTAAGCTTCTTGTGATTGAGCGATCGCTTCGTTCACTTCATTCAGATTCGCAATAGAATCTCGATAGGCTTGTTCGGCTGGCGTTAGATCTTCTTGGGCAGATAGGTTGGTGCCAAAGAGAATGCAAAAAACAGCAAAAGCTATTAATTTATCCTTCATAGTTTAATTGTATTTAGATATGGCAAGATAAGAAATAATCATCGTTTATATTTTCGAAAGTTTTCAACACGGATAATTGTCCTTATTTTTGTTGCATACCTAAAATAAATATGTCAAAACAAGTATACATTGTCGATGGACTCAGAACCGCAATTGGTAATTTCGGTGGAACCCTTTCAACAATCAGGCCAGATGATATGGCAGCCCATGTTATTAAGAATTTAATTGCAAAACATCCCAATTTTGATCCGAAGCAAATCGAAGATATTCTTTTTGGTTGTGCCAATCAGGCTGGAGAAGACAATAGAAACGTTGCTCGAATGGCCGGACTTTTATCTGGTTTACCCATTGAAATTGGCGGAGAAACGATTAATCGCTTGTGCGCGTCTGGAATGGCGGCAACGATTAATGCGGCACGAGCAATAAAAGACGGAGCCGGTG
>DGBF01000184.1:2470-2943 GCA_002384725.1 Flavobacteriales bacterium UBA4011 | reverse complement strand
CAATCACTTCCATAACTTGAATTTTCTGCGACAAAAATAGGCGCTTCAATACCCACCTTATTCATCTTCACCTCATTGTAATAGGCCAAAAGTCGAGAAAAAGCCATGTAGGCGTCGGAGACCCGGATCAATGTAGTATCTACAGGTTGGTCTAACTTAAAGTCCTTGCCTACAATAGTAATAGAGGCTTGTGTGGTATAAATAAAGCTGGTGTATTTTGGATTGGCTAAAAATGTTAAGCTCCCCTTCGACCCCTCTTCTATTTTGGCGAGACTAGATACCGTGACTTCTCCATCTCCTTCAACGGTTCCCTCTAGGATTCCTGCAATTTGGTTAGCTGTAAATTCCATTTATTAGTTTCAAAGGACAAATATAAAAAAAGCGTTTCTAATGAGCGCTCTTTGGGCAGCATAGAAAGTATTTAACTACTTTTTGCGACAAGGCCTGAATGTTTAATTGATCACTAGCTTCTG
>DGBF01000184.1:0-2341 GCA_002384725.1 Flavobacteriales bacterium UBA4011 | reverse complement strand
GCTTCTGAGACCTCAATGAGCTTTCCGTTTTTCTTAAGCAACTCAATGGTATCTTTGGATCCATGATAGGCCAAGTTTGAAACACTGCCGGTAAACACAAAGTAAGATGCTTCTTCTGCCGAAAGGTTGTACTTGCGTTGGACTTTCGTGCTAATTTCTTCTATTTTTTGTGGAACAAATGGTTCGGGCCTTATTTTTATTTTGAGTAAGTCTCTATTCAAAATCATTTGAGACAGGGATCGCAGCACAACATCCTCATGATCTTTCCAGGTTTTGAGCGCTCCCAAGACATCGACATCATCGAGCTCCAAGAACAACCGTAGTTCTTCTGTTGTGATTTTATCATTCGAATTACGGCTAAGAAAATACGTCAGCGGCTGACTCACATTCAAATGACTCCCTTTAGATATCAAGTCGCGGGCGCGCAGCATTATCTTCATTAACAGTTGTTCGGCAGCCAAAGAGGTTTTGTGCAAATAGACTTGCCAATACATTAATCGTCTTGCGACCAAAAACTTTTCAACAGAATAAATTCCTTTTTCCTCGACGACTACTTTGTCGTCAACTACCTGAAGCATGGTGATCAGTCTTAAAGCACTTATAGACCCTTCCGCAACACCCGTGTAAAAACTGTCTCGACGCAAGAAATCAAGGCGATCCATATCTAATTGACCCGAAATGAGTTGATGAAGAAATTTTTTATGGTATCTGTTATTAAAAATATCAATCGCTAAACTTAACCTTCCTTCGAAGGTCTCATTCAAATACTCCATTATATGAATGGATAAATCCTCATGGCTGCATTCGGTCACGATGACCCCCTCTAGTGCATGGGAAAACGGTCCATGACCGATGTCGTGCAATAGAATTGCTATATAAAGGGCTGTTTCCTCCTCCTGACTGATCTCGGTTCCTTTAGAACGCAAAACCATAACAGCACGCTGCATCAGATGCATCGCTCCTAGGGCATGGTGAAATCGTGTATGCTGCGCTCCGGGATACACCAAATAACTGAGTCCCATCTGAGAAATTCTTCGCAAACGTTGGAATGAAGGATGCTCTATAATCTTGTAAATAAGATCATTAGGCACAGAAATGAACCCATATATAGGGTCATTTATTATTTTTAAATTCTTTGATATTCCCAAAATTTAACGATTAATTAGTACCATTACCCGTACTTTTGATATACTAATAAGGCAAAGATAGAGTTATCTTATGAGTGCCGGCTCACCGCGCATGGCATCACACAAATATACATATATGAATCAGATAAAAATACTTTGGGTAGACGACGAAATTGACTTGCTAAAACCGCATATTATCTTCCTAGAACAGCGCAATTATGTCGTGGTGACAGCACGTAGCGGGATAGAAGCGCTGGAAGAGATTCAAACAACCTTATTTGATATTGTTTTCTTAGACGAAAATATGCCAGGCATATCGGGTTTAGAAACACTTCAAGAGATTAAAGAAGCCCAAGCTAATCTCCCTGTGGTTATGATCACCAAGAGTGAAGAAGAGCATTTGATGGAGGAAGCCATCGGTTCAAAAATTGCCGATTATTTAATTAAACCCGTTAATCCCAATCAAATTCTTCTGACCCTTAAAAAGAATTTGGATCATTTCCGATTGGTTTCTCAAAAAACGAATAAAAGTTACCAGCAAGAATTCAGAAAAATAGCGATGGACCTATCATCGATAAATACAGCCGAAGAATGGGCTGAACTTTATCAAAAATTAGTTTTTTGGGAACTTGAACTAGAGGATGTTGAGGACACCAGCATGATGGAGATCCTCGAATCTCAAAAACAAGAAGCCAATACACAATTTTGTAAATTCATTGAAAAAAATTATGCAGATTGGTTTGATTCACGCGCAAAGGCTCCGGTCATGTCGCACACGCTTTTTGAACAAAACGTAGCGCCTTTAATAAACCAGCAACCAACACTATTGGTTGTGGTGGATAATTTAAGATACGATCAATGGAAAACCTTGGAGCCTATGCTTCTCACGCATTACAAAAGGACCTCTGAATCGCTTTTTTACAGTATCCTCCCGACGGCAACTCAGTATGCACGAAATGCCATATTTTCTGGACTTATGCCCAGTGATATGGAAAAACAATACCCTAACTACTGGCTCAATGACACCGATCAAGGGGGTAAGAATTTGTATGAGAAAGAGTTTTTAGCGGAGCAACTCAAACGTTTGGGGCTTTCAATAGATTGGAGCTATCACAAAATCACCTCGCTCAAACAGGGTAAAAAATTAGCAGAATCCTTTAAGACTCACAAAGATGAGCAACTGACCGTTTTGGTTTATAATTTTGTCGACATGT
>DGBF01000194.1 GCA_002384725.1 Flavobacteriales bacterium UBA4011 | reverse complement strand
TGAAAAGCTTTTCGACCTTTTTAAGCAATTGCTTACCTATACAAGTGGCGAGGTAGATGAAGCGATTTCTTGGCTGACAGAATTGGACAAGGAATACAAATTGACAACACCTAATTATGGAATTGGTGATTTCATCCAAGAACTGAAAGACCGCGGCTATATAAAAGATGACCCTGAACCTGGAAGTGGAGGGATGGGGTTAACAGCCAAAACGGAACAAGCCATCCGTCAGCAAGCCCTGGATCATATTTTTGGTAAATTGAAAAAAGGGAAGGGTGGCGATCACGTTTCACGATTAGGTGGAATTGGCGATGAAGCTTCAAGCAACACCAGGGATTATCAATTTGGTGATTCTCTCCAAGATATTGCTATGCTGGAATCCATGAAAAATGCCCAAATCAACAATGGTATAGGCGAATTTTCTATGAAGGAAAGTGATTTGGTTATTCGAGAAAGTGAATACAAAACACAAACGAGCACGGTATTGATGATAGATATTTCGCATTCCATGATTCTATATGGTGAAGATAGAATTACACCTGCGAAGAAGGTGGCCATGGCTTTGTCTGAGTTAATCAAGCGCAAATACCCGAAAGATACAATTGACATAATCGTATTTGGAAACGACGCTTGGCAAATTGAAATCAAAGACTTGCCATATCTGAAAGTTGGTCCATATCATACGAATACAGTAGCTGGTTTAGAATTGGCAATGGATTTATTGAGAAGAAAGAAGAATGCGAACAAACAAATTTTCATGATTACTGATGGAAAGCCAACTTGTTTGGTTGAAGATGGAAAATATTACAAGAATAGTTTTGGCTTGGACCAAAAGATTTTAAATAAATGCTATTCGCTCGCAAAAGCGGCAAGGAGGTTGAAAATACCCGTAACAACATTTATGGTGGCAACTGATCCATATTTGCAAGAATTCGTGCACGATTTTACAGAACACAATAACGGAAAAGCATTTTATACCTCATTACAAGGACTCGGAGAATTTGTCTTCGAAGATTTTGAACGAAACAAAAAGAGAACATTTAAAAGATGAAAAATTTACCCACAACATTAGGAGAGTTAAAGAAAAGCGAATACGAGCCCAGATCCATTCAAAAGGAGATGCGTTCAAATTTAGTGGAATCTCTGCAAAAAGGAGAGTCTATTTTTGAAGGAATCATTGGTTATGAGGATACAGTAATTCCTGATATAGAACGTGCTATTTTATCTGGACATAATATTAATTTGTTGGGTTTAAGAGGTCAAGCTAAAACCAGAATTGCGCGACAATTGACTCGCTTATTAGACGAGTTTGTTCCTGTGGTTGAAGGTTCTGAGTTGAACGATGATCCGCTTGCTCCTGTATCTCAGTATGCCAAAGAAAAAATTGCGGCAGAAGGAGATAAAACGAAAATTACATGGCTCAGTCGGGACGAAAGGTATGTTGAAAAGTTAGCAACACCCGACGTTTCGGTAGCTGATTTAATTGGTGACATTGACCCGATCAAGGCAGCGAATTTGAAACTGAGTTATTCGGATTACCGCGTTATACATTATGGAATTATTCCAAGAAGTAACCGTAGTATTTTTGTTATCAACGAATTACCTGATTTGCAAGCCCGAATTCAAGTAGCACTATTTAATATTTTACAAGAAGGTGATGTTCAGATTCGTGGTTTCCAATTGCGCATTCCATTGGATGTGAAGTTCATTTTTACGGCCAATCCCGAAGACTATACGAATAGAGGAAGCATCATTACTCCATTGAAAGATAGAATTGGCTCTCAAATCTTAACGCATTATCCAAAAGATATTGAGATTGGGAAGAAAATCACTGCTCAAGAAGCAAAAATGACTGACTTTCAAAAGGAGAACATTGAAGTATCGGATTTATCTCGGACATTAATTGAGCGGATTGCTTTCATGGCGAGAGATTCAGAATATGTAGATTCTAAATCGGGTGTTTCTGCCCGTTTGACCATTACCGCTTTTGAAAGTTTACTCAGCACCATCGAAAGAAGAATGTTGATGAATAATGAAGGAAAATCGAATGCTAGAATTTCGGATATGCAAGGCGTTCTCCCGGCTATAAATGGAAAGGTGGAGCTGGTGTATGAAGGTGAACAAGAAGGTGCGGCTGCAGTTGCACAGCATTTGGTTAGTGCGGCCATTAAAGAGGAATTCCTGATGCATTTCCCTGATCCGAGCAGGTTGTCTAAAGTAACAGATAAGAACCCCGTTCAACCTATTCGCGACTGGTTTGCTGCTGGTAACGTACTTGATATTTTATTATCGGATAATACAGCGGCCTATCAAACAAGTCTTAAAAAAGTGGAGGGACTTGCCGAATTTGTAAAGCAATTCAAACCTAAAGTAAAAGGGGATGAACTTATTCTGTGGATGGAGTTCGTGATATATGGGTTGTCTGAATATTCATTATTGTTGAGAAATCAGCTGGTGAAAGGTTCTCAGTTTAAAGATTTGGTGGGTTCTATTTTCTCAGAAGAAGATTTTTTCAGCGAGAATTAGTAATTAAATAATTTCGTGCTAAAAACTTGCTTGGCAAATTCATGTGAAAAGCAACTCTTTTACCTAAATTTGCATCATGGTTCTCATATTTAATGACATCGCCGGAACGGAGATACTTTTGATTCTTGTATTTATTCTGATTTTCTTCGGATCGAAAAGCATTCCTGGAATTGCACAATCCTTAGGTCGAACGATGCGCCAAATAAAAGATGCATCGCAAGATGTCCAAAACGAGATCAAAAAGTCTGGGATGGATATTAAGAAAGACTTGAATTTAAAAGGTTTAATAAGCGAAACAGAGCAAACACTTCGTCGACCGTTGGATCAAATGCACAACGATATCAATGAAGTTGTAGATTCGACGAGAAAACCATATAAACCAGTTGTTCCACAGCCTCAATCTGCAGTTGAATCTGCAAAAGACGAACCTATAAAGGTAGAGCCGATAAAAGCTGAGCCAGCAAAAGAGGAGGCAGTGAAAGTGGATAAAACGGGTAGTGCACCAGAATCAGACACGGAAAAGCCTAGATAATTTCAGCCATGAAGTATAACCTTTCTGAAATCACAGATGTCATTCGAAACAGAAGGACGATTTATCCAGAACAATTTAGCGATAGAAAAGTCCACCAAGAACAAATTGAACTTTTGTTGAATAATGCCGTATGGGCACCTACACATGGAAATACGCAGCCGTGGCGGTTTAAAGTTTTCATGGAAGATGCTCGACAAAATTTGAGCGATTTTTTAGTTCGGACCTATTGTGAATTGACACCAGAACCGGATCAAAAGGAAATGAAAATGACTAAAATGACGAATCGTCCGTTAAAGAGTTCAGCAGCGATTGCGATTTGCATGGAACGTCAACAAAGCGAGAAAATATCGGAGCAAGATGAAATGTTGGCGGTAGCTTGTGCTGTTCAGAACATGCATTTGACTTGCACCGCTTACGGGCTGGGAGGATTTTGGTCTACACCGGGATTGATCAACAGTCAGCAAATGAAGGATTATTTGAATTTAGGCGAGAAAGATAAATGTCTCGGACTTTTTTATGTTGGTTATCCGTCGCCAGAAATGGAATGGCCAAAAGGTCAACGCAAACCAATTGAATATTTGACAGAATGGAAAACCCAATAGACAGTTCGATCGATTTAGGTTTTGTCAATTACGTACAACACCCAGAAAATAAAAATTACGTCGTTTTTCGCTTTGCGGATGCTGAGCGAGCGGAAAGTTTTGAAATTGAATTGAAAGAGCACAATATTTGGTTTGAGAAAGGCGAAGAGGACAAAAGAGGCAAAATGTACACCTTGTATGGCCTTAAAAACAAGGACTTTAAAGCAGCAGAGAAAATTAATTATAGAGTAGAAGGCAAGCACAAAAAGCCCATAATTGCCTTTGCTCCTTTGCGTTGGATAATCTTGGGACTTTCGTTAATTGCTATGACCTTGACGCTTGTTGGTTACTGTAAGGCTCAAAATAAGCTTGAAGAGGCAACGAATGCCGCCGAACAATCAATCGCAAAATAATGTTCACTTCATTTTGTTATATTCGTCTTAATTAATGACCATGAAAATCACTTGGATTATTCTTTTATTCGTTGCGATACCGGTGCTTTCACAGGAAAGGGCAGATGAGAACGAAAGCGAGAAATATCCTACATCATTTGCGCTTCAAATCAGAGGGTTAGCACATAATCGTTTTGTAGAACCGTCGATTTTAACCCAAACAAACGATACAGTCATCAGTTCTATTGGGATGCGCAATGGTTTTTCTTTTGGAGGAGTAATTCGACGTCGATATACTGATGAATTGGGATTTGAGATAGGTTTGATTCACAACAAGCGGTATTTCAATTTGTCCTCTTCACCGACTGATACAAACGTCACCTATACGTCCGATTTCGCGTTTACCAATTATGAATTGCCTGTCAAGGGATTGGTCTTTGTCAAATTCTCCAATTCTATTTTCGTAAATGTTGGCTTAGGAATGACTGCTTTGTATAAACCATCGAGTGTATATGTTCAAGTGGATGATTTGCCGGTAAAACGAAGTGCTAGTTTTGAAGGATATGCGTTTAGAAAGTTCGGATTTAACGTCGATGCTCAAATTGGTGTAGAATATAGAACACGAAATTCAGGAATCTTTTATTTAGGTGGCTCTGCCAGTATTCCAACAAGTCCATTGTTCGCCTTTATTTCAGTGTATCGCTCTCAAAATGAAAGCATTCGAGTGGATCAAGCTCAATTTATTCGGTCACCGTATTTCACGCTAGACCTCCGTTACTATTTCCCGAAAATTAGGAACAAAGGGGATCAACCCAACAAAAGTTTACTTGATTAATTATGATTCCAAAAGAAGCCCAAGTATTAATCGATAAACTGGAATTGCTGCCTCATCCCGAAGGCGGATTCTACAAAGAAACGTATAGGTCTGAAAAAACGGTTGGTGATAGAAATCTGCAAACCGCTATTTATTTTCTAATTACTTCCAATAATATTTCTCGGTTTCATCGTATCAAAAGTGATGAGATTTGGTTTTATCACGCAGGAAGTGCGCTTTCGGTTCATACATTATCCAAAGAAAAAGGACACCAAATTCAGAAGGTGGGACTTGATTTAGCCAAAGGCGAAGTGCCGCAGTTTTTGGTACAGGCCGAAACTATATTTGGTAGTTCTCTGGATGAAGACAATACATTTTCGTTGGTTTCTTGTACCGTAACTCCCGGATTCGATTTTGCAGATTTTGAATTGTTTACTACTGAACAATTGCTCCTTGAATTCCATGATTTCGAAGCTATTATTCGAAAAATGACTTAGAAGTTCTTGTCAAATAAATGCGCTACCCAAAGACTTATTTTTTCATTGTCCATTCTTGGATAAATAGCGCGAATAGTTCCATTGACGGATGCAATATTCAAATAATCACCAAAGAAGACCTCTTTATTTGGTGTGAATGATTTTTTCGTGATTTTCATTTCCGTAAATGACTTTCCGCCGTCAATAGACCGAGCTGAATACACATCGGTTTCATCACCTTTCGAATCTCTTCTGTCGTAATATACAAAATAGAGGTTACCAGTGCTTTGGTCTATTGACATCCAGGTAAAAAATTGATGCGCTGGACCTTTATCTTGGTTCACTTTTATCGGTTCTGTCCAGGATTTTCCATCGTCTTTTGAAACAGACAGCCAAGAATCGGTATCATCCGTTCCATTGCGTTGATCGCACCAGTTCAAGTATAGATTTCCTCGATTCGATCCTTGCGAACAATCGCTGACAAGAATGGGTAAGCCATTTGCCCGAGAAATACCTGGGATATCCAATGTCCAGCCACCGAATTGTGGTCCGATGATTTGTTCTTCTTCCAACCACGTTTCGCCTTTATCTGAAGACTTTTGTAGGACTAAACCTTTCGGCCCAGCCCAAACCACAAATAATTCACCGTTTTTCCCAACGGCGGGAACAGCTCCTTCGACTGTGTTGTCGTCATCCAAACAATCTCCGGCAAATTTTGAAATCCTCACGGGAGTCGACCATGTATCACCTTTATCCAACGATTTTGAAAAAAAAATGATAGATGAATCTTCTGATAATCCACTGTTGTAAGAATCAAATTGGGTCCAAGTCATGTATAAATGATTGGTTTGCGGATCTACACAAATCCAATGTTTGTCTTGTGTTTTAGTGCCATTGGGTTCAGGCGAAGTTCCAGTTGTGAATTCACCGTTTACTTGATCCACCCTCTGACAAACAATTCTATCCAGATGTGTTGCTTTATCGTAGGAAGCCAAATGAAAATAATAGGCAGTTCCAGCACTGTCGAACATCAAAACAGGATCTCCGTAAACGCCGTAAGTACTTTTCATTGTGGAGCTTGTCCAGGTTTTTCCGGCATCTATGGAATAATAATAATCGTCAAGAACAGTTCCAGCAATTTGAATGTTTTGATCTTTAGGATGAATGGCAATGCTCGGTTCAACCTGTGCATACGGATAGGTGCTACCTTGAGGTTTGGCCAAACATACAGATTTCACTCCTGACATTTTACAAGAGGTAAATGCCAGAATCGTAATTACTAAAATGGATAATTTCATCTTCTATCGCAACCAATAATTGGTCAGTTTTTTATTGGCAAAATCAGTATCCAATTCCAACATGAATAAAGGAGTGGTAATTTCGGACATTTTTCCTTTTAAGGTATAAAGTATATTGTCTCTTGAAATCAACAATTCAAAGGTGTCATTCAATCCAAACTTGGATAGCATTTCTCCATACGATCCACCGTCAATTCTGTAATTATCGATAGCTATAACTTCGTCTCCAACACTAAGTCCAATGCTTTCTGCAGCAGAACCTCGATCGACGCCACGAACAGTAGTTCCGCCCAATCTTGCACCAAATCTAACTTCTTTAACATCCTGACGATTGGCTTTCAATCCTACTTGACTGAACACTTTTTCGTAATCCGGAATTTCAGTTCCATGAATAAAACGTTCAAAGAACTCCGTCAAATCAGATTCTGTGAATTTCTCTAACTCTGCTTTGAACTCAGCTTCCGTAAATCCACGGTTTTGGTCGACATGATATGTTTTATATATGCTTTGCATAAAGTGATCCAAGCATTTCTCACCATTTGAAACTTTGACAATCATCGCATCGAACTGAGCGGCCATCACCTGTCCACGTGAATAATAAGACATTGTCGTGTTGTAGCTATTTTCGTTTGGTCGATATGCTTTAATCCAGG
>DGBF01000169.1:1797-4248 GCA_002384725.1 Flavobacteriales bacterium UBA4011 | reverse complement strand
TAAAGAGAGAGAGGAAGTTGAGAAAATTGCGGATTACCATTTAATAAAAGGGAAAAATACGGCTCTTTCCATACGCGCCACCACGATGTGTTACTACATAAAAGGACTTTGCGCTGCAACCAATAGAAACTATTCGGATGCATTCACCTTTTTTAATAAAACCAAAATAATTCTAGATGAAAATCAGAAAATAAAAGTTGATTCTGCTCAGCGATACGTTATGACTCTTGTTCACTTGTGTCGCTGTCAAATTGAGAATCATGATTTTGAGTTGTCCAAAAACTTGATTGATGAGATTCGTGGTTTAGGTGCTGAAAAAGGATTTAATTCGATGGATATTGAGGTGAAGAGCTTCTTTAATTCCTACAACCTTGAATTGCGTTTGATGCAAGTTTCTGGTCGATATGAAAAGGTTGAATCTTTACTTAAAAATTTAGAGGATAAGGAGAATATCTACTCAGAAATGATAAACAAAGAGCAAGAAGTACTGCTCAACTACAACAAGGCATATATGTGCTTTGCTCTTGGTAATTTTAAAAGAGCATTGGGCTATTTGAATAACGTTTTAAACGATAACGAACAAAACCTTCGTCAAGACGTTTATAGTTTCGCACGAGTTTTCAATCTAATCTTACATTATGAACTAGAGAACTACGACTTCTTAGATTATGTAATCAAGTCGACAAATCGTTATTTGAACAAACAAGAACGCACCTTACAAATTGAAACATCGTTGATTCGGTACCTTAGGAAACTCTCCAAAACACAAAATGAATCAGATAAGACTAAAATTTTCAATGACTTTCACTCAGAATTGAAGCTATTAATAAAAGACGAGAATGAGAACGTACTTTTAGAATACTTCAATATTATCGCTTGGATTGAAGCTAAAGTAAATAAGCATGACTTCTTAAAAGCCATTCAAACACTTATCAGTCAATAAAATAATTAAAGTCAAGTGTAATCGAGGTTTGATTCATTTTGTTTTGCGCCATACTTCCCTGAAAAGCAAAATAATTTCTGGATAAATACATTTTACGAGCGCTTAAATTAAACACCCAATTTCCCGATTTATAGCCCACGCCAGTTGAGATCGTTTTGTCCCATCCATTTTCAACTTGAACTTTATCGTTATAAGCTTTAGAAGATAACCCTAATCCGCCTCTTAAAAAAACAACTGAATTGAATACCAATTCACCCCCAACTCTTATATTTACTGCACTTTGAAGTATTTCCTTTGCTGCGTTATTCTCGATTGTAAAATCATAATCCTGGTATTGAGGATCGTTTGTCGACCGAAGATTGGCCCAAGCGTAATTCACATATTCAACATCCATACTTAAACAGCCACGTGTTCCGAATACGTAAGCCGCTGAGGTGACGAATTTTGGAGGGGTACGCAATTTATACTTGTAATTTCCAATTGGTTTTAAAGAATCAATTACAATTCTTTCCCCATAATTAAATTGAGCTGTCATATCAGCTCTTGTGTCATCCGTCAATTCATAAAAAGTTGGCGTATGAAACGCAAATCCCAAACGAAAATTATCTCTTGGTAAATAAATAAATCCCAGCTTTAAATTCGCTCCATTACCTTTCGTTAATAAATTGTAAGAATAATCAAATGACCTCAAGTCGTTTCCTGTTGTATCCGTTACTTCTTCGTAATGATTAGTTGTTTCCTCATAGTTGATGGTTCGGAAACCAATATTTGCACCTACATAAATGGCGTTCATATAGTTTCCTGAAAGCGAAATATAGTATTCATTCATTCCACCTTTTGTTTCTACGCTTCTGCGATGAAATTGGTCCCCATCATTGTTTAAAACAGCAACATAACCGGCCGAACCATCTGGATCGATCGTATATGTTTCCCAAGCGAGACTTGATGTAAAAGGGTGTGTAATGTAAAGGTTTTCCCACGGAACTCCTTTAGCCGAAGCGGCAAATGCCTCCAAAAGCGATTCGTATTGATAGCCGCTGTATTCAAACTTGTTGTTGAAATTCTGTAAACGATTGAAGCCCAACCCAAATTGAATGTATTGATAGCCACTCATGCGATCGGAATCATCTTCCACGAATACTGCACCAATTGAATTCGGCTTAAAAGAACTTCTATTGGTTATGGTTTCGTCACCCTGAAAGAGAACTTTGTTTTTTGTGTTCAAGTAACCCAAGCTAAAATAAGTCTGAGAAGACGAGAATCTGCCAAAACTAGCAGGATTTATTTGAGACGCACTTAAGTCAGCCCCCAAGGCCCCAAATGCGCCACCCATGGCTTCAAATCGCGAACTACCATAGATTTGCGTTTTTGAAAACCGAAACAAATCGGCATCGCCTTGGCTGTATCCTATTGCGCTGAGCGATAAGAATAATAAGAATATAAATGATTTCATGTACGCAGCAGATTAATTTCCTCTACCACCTGAACGACCGCCTGATGAACCAGAA
>DGBF01000169.1:0-1541 GCA_002384725.1 Flavobacteriales bacterium UBA4011 | reverse complement strand
CCAGAAGATCCACCTCGTGAACCTCCAATTGAGCCTCCGCCGGAATAATTGGAACGCGTATTCGTGCTTCCAGAACCAATCGATATCCTTGACGAACCAGATCCGGATGTCACTGCTGCTCTACGACTATCTTCGTATGTTCTTGTTGCTCCACCGAGCGCTTGGGAATTCGAGGTGCGAGTATAAGTTGTTCTGCCAATTGTCGAAGAACCACCATTGCTATTGTCCCGCTTATAAGTTTCGGTCTCTGATTGAGAAGAAGTATTCGTTCCTCTTGCACCAGGTCTAACATATGAATTTGAGTTTGCCACTTGCGATTTAAGCTGAGCGGCTCCTCCACGATTGTTACCTGAATAATATCCACTTGATGTTACACGCGGTCCACTAACATAATTTCCACTTGGGCGGCTAATATTAGCATTATTCCAATTTTCTGAATTATAAAAATTATTCGAATAATACGAGTTTGGACTGTATAAGCCTGTATTTCCATAAAACCCTGAATTCTCATAAAACCCAGAATTTCCATAATAATTAGAAATACCATAATAATTGTTGTTCCAATTATTGTATCCATACATGCTGTAATACATTGGATAGGTGTTATTATATCCATAATTCCATGCACACACTAATCTTGGTAAACCTGGCCCATAATAAAAACCACTTCTGTGCATTCCCCAAAAAGCATTGTAACTCCCTTGATAAAGTCCCGCATAAAACATTGAATTATTATTGGCTCGGGGATCACGGTCTAAAGTTGATTGTGCTTTTGGATCAATATAGCCTGCAGTTGGATTGTCTGTTTCTTGGCGATGCTTATAAGTTGCATAAGATGTTTCATCCGTTAAATTCTCACCAACCGGCAAGGCAGATGTTTTCATGATATACACGTTGTCGTCGTTAATAGGACGAGTTGTAGTGCATGACACAGCGAATATTCCTGTGAACAGAATCATGTAAAAAATGGAAAGTGGTTTCATAGTCTTTGTTTTTACAGAGTTAAATTAGGCTTTTCTTGTTATTTTTACAAACTTTTCGCCTTACAATAAAAGAAATAGTGACAAAAAATGAGCCAAAAATTCACAACAAGAGAAGCAGATTATTCGAAGTGGTATACTGATGTTATCGATAGGGCAGACCTAGCTGAGCATTCGGATGTAAAAGGTTGCATGGTTATTAAACCATACGGATTCGCTATTTGGGAGAAAATGAAGGAGGAATTGGACAAAATGTTCAAAGAAACCGGTCATTCCAATGCGTATTTCCCTTTGTTTATACCGAAATCGTATTTAAGCAAAGAAGCTTCGCATGTAGATGGCTTTGCAAAAGAATGCGCTGTGGTCACGCATTATAGATTAAAAATGGGTGAGGACGGAAAAAGCGTTGTCGTTGATCCAGATGCAAAATTAGAAGAAGAATTAATCGTACGACCTACATCTGAAACCATTATCTGGAACTCCTATAAAAAATGGATTCAGTCCTATAGAGATTTACCGATTTTAATTAACCAATGGGCAAATGTTGTTCGTTGGGAAATG
>DGBF01000185.1:5064-5311 GCA_002384725.1 Flavobacteriales bacterium UBA4011 | reverse complement strand
ATGTGTACAGTATGCTCGTTGATGAAATGAAAGGACCTGTATCAACCAAATTTGAATTAAAAAAGAATCGACACGTTGAAATCTTGAGTGAAATCAGAGAACCTGAACCTAAAGTTTCTTACGACGAAAATTTTGCTGCAGAGCTCCAATATTTCGAGAAAACTGTTGCTTTCGAACAAGAACTCAAAATCAAACAATCTACTCAACTGGAGTATGTCGTTACGTTCATGATTTGCAATGACGTAAT
>DGBF01000185.1:2551-4864 GCA_002384725.1 Flavobacteriales bacterium UBA4011 | reverse complement strand
GAGTTGATGAGGTGGTTTTAATACCCATTAAAAAGAATTAATCCTTAATAAAAATGAAGAAATCTATAATTTTACTTTTCACCCTCTTTCTATTGGTTTCTGTCCATAGCAAAGCTCAGATGGATAGTTGGTCGAATAAAGTTACCTGGAGTTTTTCCGTGGAACGAATAGATGATAGTCACGCGTACATCGTTTGTAAAGCGAAATTATTGAATGGATGGCATATTTTTTCGGTTAATCATGACCCGAACAAAGCAGATTTGACAGGATATCCAACTACGTTCAAGTTCATAACGAATCCTGCGAAGTACAAATTAATTGGTAAGCTTCAAGACGCCTCAAAACCACATAAGCATGTGGATGATTTGG
The DNA here is from genome assembly GCA_002384725.1 of Flavobacteriales bacterium UBA4011. GTDB lineage: Bacteria > Bacteroidota > Bacteroidia > Flavobacteriales_D > Crocinitomicaceae > UBA2040. Next base: position 4,495 of record DGBF01000185.1, on the reverse strand, counting down.
GTGAATCACTATACTTTGAGAAAGTGGGTGTCTTTAAACAAAAAGTCGAAATTCTTGAAAAAGGGGATATAGATGTGAAATTCGAATATTCGTTTCAGGTTTGTGATGAAAACGGCTGTTTGTTTCCACCTGATCAGAATGGCAAGGTGACTTTTAAAGGCTATAAAACCGAGGAAGCTGCTGTAAATGATGCAGTCGACAAAAAAGATTTAAAAATCAATGGAGACTTTGGCAAAGACAGCAAAGGAAAAGATTTTGTGAAGTTTAAAAATGAATGGATAGCAGTTCCAGAAGGGAATTCGCCAAAGTTTTATAAGAAGTATTTAGAATTAGGAGGAAGCTATGCGAAATAAGAAATTCATTTTATCAGTATTACTTTTTTGTGCAACATTAGGTTTTGCATTCAATTCAAATGCCGAACATATTTCGAAAAAATCGGCAATGGATTTGTTGGAATTGGCACAAACAAAAAAGGATTATCACGATGCGGCAACACTAATCACAGACATTGGAACGGATGTTCAAACGGATAGTGATGTAAAGAAAAAGTTAGTCGATTTAGGAAAGAAATTTGATGTAGAATCACCTGTTTGGGCTCAAATTGAAGCTTCGGATTCTGATAAAAAATTACCCAAAGAGAAAAATAGTCCAAATAATAAGGACGACGAGCCAATTGTTAAACGCTCACTACTTAGTTTGTTTCTCGAAGGAATAGCTTGGGGATTGTTCGCTTTGTTTACACCGTGCGTTTTTCCAATGATTCCAATGACTGTTTCGTTCTTTACGAAGCAATCGAAAACACGCGCCAAAGGAATTATGAGTGCCTTGTTTTACGGATTTTGTATCGTTGCTATATATGTAATCGTTGGTTTGGTTATTACGCTCGCAACGGGAAGTCCTGCCACCGTTTATGAAATATCGACCAGTGCGACGTTAAACCTAATATTCTTTGCCATTTTTATGATTTTTGCCTTCTCATTTTTGGGAGCGTTTGAAATCCAGATGCCAACAAAATGGGTAAATTCAGCTGATAAAGGTGCGGACAAAGGAGGATTGGTGGGTGTCTTTTTTATGGCATTTACTCTCGTTTTGGTTTCGTTTTCTTGCACAGGTCCAATTATCGGGACGTCATTGGTTCAAGCATTAAGTTCAGGCTCATTGATGGGGCCAGTAGTTATTATGCTCGGTTTCTCATTGGCCTTGGCATTTCCATTTATGTTATTCGCGATTTTTCCGAGTTGGTTGAATTCACTTCCACAGTCTGGTGGATGGTTGAATTCCGTAAAAGTCGTCCTAGGGTTGCTCGAAATTGCTTTGGCATTGAAGTTCTTGAGTATGGTCGATTTGGCCTACCACTGGGACATTTTACCAAGAGAAATTTTCGTAGCCGTTTGGTTCTGTATTTTTGCCATTATGGGGATTTATCTTCTAGGCAAAATTCGATTCTCGCATGATTCTCCTGTTGAAAAAGTGTCAGTACCTCGTTTCATGTTCTCTTTATCTGCTTTAGTATTTGCAGTTTATTTATTGCCAGGAATGTGGGGAGCACCATTGTTCATGATTGATGGGATTGCACCACCACGGACGCATTCAGAAGATAGTTTCCGATTTGTGAAAGGAGCAGGAGCTTCTACGAATGGCGAAATGGATGAGGTGGCAAAAGAATACTTATCTGAAATGCACGAAGTAGGTGACGGTTCAATTATGGTTTTCCATGATTTAGAAATAGGTCGTGAATATGCCAAGAAAGTAAATAAACCAATCTTGATTGATTTTACTGGTCACTCTTGCGCCAATTGTCGAAAAACAGAATCAAAAGTCTGGACCAACGACGCCATTCGACCAATTTTGCAAAATGATTTAGTTATCGTTTCCTTGTATTGTGATGATAGAACGGAGTTGCCAAGAGCGGAGCAAGTATTCTCTAAAGAGATAAATGGAGTC
>DGBF01000185.1:2091-2522 GCA_002384725.1 Flavobacteriales bacterium UBA4011 | reverse complement strand
CGGAAACAAATGGTCGGCATATCAGATTAAAACCTATGGTCAATTATCTCAGCCTCTTTATATTATGCAGGATTTCGAAGGCAATGACATCACAAAAGCAATTGGATATACGCCAAATATTGAGGAGTATAAGAAATTCTTAAAGGATGGACTTGACGAGTTTAAAGAATAATTACTCTAATTGATTTGATATTTTTCTTGGATTCCAATTAACTTTAAACCCATGAATGATTTTCTGGGTACTCCTATCGAATATTTGAAAGGTGTTGGCGCAAAACGTGCTGAACTTTTGAAGAAAGAGTTGCGCATAGCCTCATTTGAGGACCTGCTATATCATTTTCCATTTCGTTATGTTGATCGAACGGCGTATCAAAAAGTCGTCGATATTCAATATTGGGATACACCTGTTCAGCTCAAAGGGAAAATAATTT
>DGBF01000185.1:0-2027 GCA_002384725.1 Flavobacteriales bacterium UBA4011 | reverse complement strand
TTGTTTTATTTTCAACTGTTGCAGCTCAAAGGGAAAATAATTTCTTTAAAAGTTGTTGGAGTAGGCCGCAAGAAACGTATGTCCGCTAATTTTGAAGATGAAACAGGATGTATAGAACTGATTTGGTTTCAAGGAGTCGATTGGGTAAAGAAATCAATTGAACCTAATCGTATTTATCAGATTTATGGTCGAGCGAAAAAATTCGGAACCGGTTTTAATATCGCACATCCTGAAGTTACTCCATGGGAAGATGTAGATAAAACAGGAGGGATGCAGGGCGTCTATTCGAGCACAGAAAAACTCAACGACAAAGGACTTCATACCAAAGGAATTTCAAAAATAGCCGTCAATTTAGTCGAAGGGTTGAAGGGAAAAGTTGAAGAACCTTTGCCGAAAAGCATAATAGATCAATATCGCTTAGTTTCTCTTGAAGAAGCGTTAATCCAAATACATCGACCAGATTCTGAAGACCAAGTTCGAAAAGCCATATTTCGACTCAAATTTGAAGAGTTGTTTTTTCTTCAAATGGAATTACTACATAGAAAGCAAATAAGTTTCGAAAAAGGAAGTGGATTTGTTTTCCCAAAATTAAGCAAGGTTTTCAATACTTTTTATACGGATCATTTGCCTTTCAATTTAACGGATGCGCAGAAACGTGTCATCAAAGAAATACGAAAAGACGTTACTTCTGGAAAGCACATGAACCGATTGTTGCAAGGCGATGTAGGGAGTGGAAAGACTTTTGTAGCATTGTTAGCAGCTCTTATGGCGATTGATAATGATTTTCAAGCCGCTATTATTGCCCCAACAGAAATTTTAGCGACACAGCATTACGAAGGGATTTCTGAAATGTTGAAACCGCTTGGAGTCAAAGTTGGACTTTTAAAAGGGTCTGTTCGCAAGAAACAACGTGAGGTTTTGCACGAACAACTTCGTTCGGGTGAAATGCATCTATTAATCGGCACGCATGCTTTGTTGGAAAATGAAGTTCGCTTTCAGAATTTAGGATTGGTGGTAATTGATGAACAGCATCGCTTTGGTGTGGCACAAAGAGCGAAAATGTGGCTAAAGAATGTTGTTCCACCTCATGTTTTGATTATGACGGCAACACCTATTCCTAGGACATTGGCTATGACATTTTACGGTGATTTGGATGTTTCAGTTATTGATGAATTGCCGCCAGGTAGAAAGCCGATTAAGACTTCGCATCGATATGAAACGAATCGAATTTCCGTTTTTAAATTCATGAAACAGGAAATTGCTTTGGGTCGTCAAATTTATATCGTTTATCCCTTGATTAAGGAATCAGAAACGTTAGACTTGAATAATTTGATGGACGGATTTGAGGCCATTTCTCGTTCATTCCCTTTGCCAGAGTATAAAGTAAGTATCGTTCATGGCCAAATGAAAGCCGATGCTAAACAGTTTGAAATGAATCGCTTTGTGAAAGGGGAGACGAATATTATGGTAGCAACGACGGTAATTGAGGTTGGAGTAAACGTTCCAAATGCCTCGGTTATGATTATTGAGAATACTGAAAGGTTTGGCCTATCGCAACTGCATCAATTGCGCGGTAGAGTTGGGCGTGGAGCAGATAAATCGTATTGCATTTTAATGTCGTCGTATAAGATTTCGAAAGAGGCGAAAAAGCGGATTGAAACGATGGTTCGCACACAAGACGGTTTTGAAATTGCTGAAGTGGATCTAGAAATTCGCGGTCCTGGCGATATCATGGGAACTCAGCAAAGTGGAGATTTGAATTTGAAATTAGCGGATTTGGCGGCAGATGGAGTTTTGGTTGGGATTGCTAGAGATGTGGCGAGAGATTTATTGAAGAGGGATGAGAAGTTACAGTTGGTTGAGAATGGTTTGATTCGGGAGAAATTGAATAAAATTTTGAGGAGCCGGCCGGATTGGGGGAAAATTTCGTGATGGAAGAATTTTTTTTATGTTTGAAAATCAAAAAGGTCATTGATAAACATCTATATATGATTTTTTAATTCAAAATTTGGTTCGTAAAGATATTT
>DGBF01000209.1:3740-4842 GCA_002384725.1 Flavobacteriales bacterium UBA4011 | reverse complement strand
CATTTTAGAATTTGGACCCTAGTAAAATCAATTCGATATCCTTGAATTGCAGATCGAATACTTTTCCGAGAACTTCTGAAGTCAAAACACCTTGGTAGATGTAAACACCTGCTCTAAATCCATAATCAGTAACAATCATGTCTTTCGGGCCACCAGTATTTCCCATTTCCAAAAGAATTGGTGAAAATATATTAGATAAGGCAAAAGATGCTGTTCTGGATACTCGCGATGCAATGTTCGGTACGCAATAATGAATAACATCGTGTTTCACGAAAGTGGGATCATTGTGATTGGTGATTTTAGACGTTTCAAAACATCCGCCTTGAGCAATACTCACATCAATAATTACAGAACCAGGTTTCATGCTAGACACCATTTCATCACTCACGATACAAGGTGTTTTACCTAAATTGGAACGGACGGCACCAATGGCTACGTCGGCCCTCATAAGCGCTTTCGCAAGTACTTTCGGTTGAATAATTGACGTATAAATCCGAGTGCCAATATCCGTTTGTAATCTTCTCAACCGGCTTAATGAATTATCAAAAACTTTAACGGAACATCCAAGTCCCAATGCAGCTCTCACGGCATATTCAGCCACAGTTCCTGCTCCAATTACAACGACTTCCGTAGGTTGTACACCAGCTACTCCGCCTAGCATCATTCCTTTGCCTGAATTGAATTTTGAAAGTAGTTCTCCTGCTACTAAAACACTTGTAGTACCGGTAATCTCACCTAAAGTTCGCACAACTGGAAAAGCACCATCTTCGTCGCGAATGTAATCCCAAGCAATCGCTGTGATTTTTTTCTTCATTAAATTCTGAAGAATGACCTTAGGTTGAACGTTTATTTGCAAAGCAGAAATCAAGGTTTGACTTCCTTTCATCATTTCAACTTCCGCTTCAGATGGAGGCGCAACCTTAAAAATTATATCGCACTCGAAAATTTCTTTGGTATTGTGCACTATTTCCGCACCTGCTTCACTGTATTCTCGGTCTGAAAAATTAGCCCCTTCCCCACTTTTCGTTTCGATTTTTACACGATGACCGTTGGCCACCAATAAACTAACCGATTCAGGTACAAGTGCTACTCGATTCTCTTG
>DGBF01000209.1:3271-3709 GCA_002384725.1 Flavobacteriales bacterium UBA4011 | reverse complement strand
TCTTTAGGTATTCCAATGAATAAACTACCTTTCTTTCTTCTTACTTCTAACGTTTCCTCTTTTGGAAGTAATGTTCCCTGTTCCATTAAACTTTTGAGGACATGCGGATCTGTTATCATGGGCAAACGGTGAGTGAACGTTTTTGATTGTCATCTAATATACTAAGATTAAACCAAAAAGTTTCTTCTGGAAGCAAATCTTCAATGATCTCAGGCCACTCTATTAAACATAATCCACCGTCGTACAACATCTCCTCAATTCCTATATCTAAAGCTTCGTGAGGCTTATTTAAGCGATACAAATCAAAATGATAAACGGATTCACCTTTCGGAGTAATGTATTCATTAACAAGGGAATAAGTAGGAGAACCCTCTAGTTCGCCTATACCTAATTCGCGCAAAATAGCTTGAATTAAGGTTGTTTTACCAGCACCCATTT
>DGBF01000209.1:526-3181 GCA_002384725.1 Flavobacteriales bacterium UBA4011 | reverse complement strand
TTGTTTTACCAGCACCCATTTCACCTTGAAAAACCCATGTTTTGGAATCCCCAAAATCACGAATTAATTCTTTCGCTAATTCGGGTAAATCGGCAATACTTGGAACGGAAAACGTTTTACTATTTCGCATCTAACTCAATGTAAGGAATTAAAATTTCCTCCAAAGATATACCACCGTGTTGAAAGGTGTTTTGATAATACTTCACAAAATGATTGTAATTGTTCGGATAAACGAAATAATCTGTTTCTCTGGCAAATACATATTCCGCCGACATTTTCGATTTTGGTAAGCGAACATGATCTGGTTGAGTTGAAAACACTTCCTTAGCATTGTAGGAAAGGTTTCTTCCTACTTTGTAACGTAAATTGGTGTTTGTGCTTCTTTCCCCAACGATTTTTACTGGATTCCTCACTTTTACTGTTCCGTGATCTGTCGTGATGATTAATTTCGTTTTCGATTCAGCAACTTTACGTATGATCTCTTGCAAAGGCGAATGCTCAAACCAAGAAACAGTCAAAGATCTATAAGCAGCTTCGTCATCCGCTAATTCACGAATCATTTCGCTCTCCGTTCTCGCATGAGACAGCATGTCGACAAAATTATAAACGATAGCATTTAAGTCAGCATCCTTATATTGGTGAAAGGAATCGGCAAATCTTTTCCCTGCTTCGTAATTTGTGATTTTATTGTAGTTGAATTTGATGTCAAGGCCCAATCTTTTCAGTTGCGTTTCCATCAATTCTTTTTCAAATTTATTCTTGCTCCCATCTTCATTTTCATCCACCCAATACTGTGAATATTTGGTCGCAATATCTTGCGGCATCAGTCCAGAAAAGAAAGCATTTCTTGCATATTGCGTCGCTGTTGGCAAAATAGAATAGATTATTTCTTCTCGTTTAACATGGAACTGTTTTTCGATAATTGGCTTCAATATTTTCCACTGATCAAAGCGTAAGTTATCGATTACTAACAAACACACCTTTTCAGTCTTTACAATAGGTGCAATGCGTTCTTTGAACAATTGATGCAGCAAAATCGGTGCATCTTCATCTCCATCTATCCAATCTTCATAATTGTCTTCTATGAAGCGACTAAATTGCGTGTTGGCTTCCTTTTTTTGCATTTCGAGGATCTCGCGCATACCCGCATCTTCAATGTTCTCTAACTCCAATTCCCAGTAAACCAATTTCTGATATAGATCCATCCATTCTTTCGCATCCATTCTAGAATTTAGCATCATTCCGAGCTGACGGAATTCTTGCTGATAATTGGCATTGGTCGTTTGAGAAACCAATTTACTTTTATCTAGATTTTTCTTTATAGTCAATAAAATTTGGTTCGGATTCACCGGTTTTATCAAATAATCGGCGATTTTATTTCCAATTGCCTCCTCCATGATATGTTCTTCTTCACTTTTGGTGATCATAACTACTGGAATAGAAGGCTTGTCTTCCTTGATTCTTGTTAATGCCTCTAACCCAGAAATACCGGGCATATTCTCATCCAAAAAGATAATATCAAAATTCTCCGATTTGTTCAAATCAACGGCCTCTGCCCCATTATTGACGGTCGAAACTACATAGCCCTTTTGTTCAAGAAAGATGATATGGGGTTTCAAAATATCAATTTCATCGTCGGCCCAAAGGATTTTAACTTGCATAAACGTTTTATTTTTTACTTTTGATGGTAATAATCTCTAAAAATATTCATTTGCGTCCGAATCTCAGTCGAAACAACAAAAAGAAAATTTTTAACGACCCAGTCTACGGTTTTATTTCAATTCCGAGTGAATTAATTTTCGACATCATCCAACACCCTTTCGTTCAGCGTCTAAGACGTATCAATCAATTGGGGTTAACACAGTTGGTTTATCCAGGAGCACTACATACTCGATTTCACCATGCTTTGGGAGCGATGCACTTAATGCAAACTGCTGTGCAAGTCATACGCAGAAAGGGACATGAAATCACAGAAGACGAGGAGCACGCGGTTTTAACGGCGATTCTTTTGCATGATATCGGACATGGCCCGTTTTCTCATACCTTAGAACATGACATCGTCAGTGGTGTGAGTCATGAGGAAATCTCGAGTTTTTTCATTGATGAGTTAGAAAAGACCTTTCCTGGTAAAATGCAACTGAGTCTTTCCATTTTTCAAAACGAATACAAAAAACCCTTTCTATATCAGTTGGTTTCTAGTCAATTGGACATGGATCGATTGGATTATTTGAATCGAGATAGCTTTTACACTGGAGTAAGTGAAGGAATAATCGGTAGCGAACGTATCATTGAAATGTTGAACGTCCACGAAGGTCAACTTGTTTTGGAAGAAAAAGGAATTTATTCAGTCGAAAAATTCATCGTTGCTAGACGTTTGATGTACTGGCAAGTGTATATGCATAAAACGGTCGTTTCGGCTGAATTGACCTTGATTCAAATCTTACGAAGAGCAAAAGAACTGTCAGAAAATGGCAAAGAATTGTTTGCTTCCCCTGCCCTTCAGTTTTTCTTGAAAAGTAAAATTGGGAATTCCGATTTTGAGGAAAAATCAGAAGTACTTTATCAATTCGCCGACCTGGATGACTATGATATCCTCGGGGCGATAAAAGTTTGGCAATCGTCATCCGATATTATTCTTTCCGATTTATCGAGAAG
>DGBF01000209.1:0-481 GCA_002384725.1 Flavobacteriales bacterium UBA4011 | reverse complement strand
GAAAATAGAAATATCGAAAAAACCATTTACAGCCAAACGAATTGAAGAAGAAAGAAAAGACTTGGCTAAAAAACGGGGTATTTCTTTTGATGATACACGATACTATGTTTATTCAGAAAAACTAACGAACAGAGCGTATAACCAAGGGAAACAAACGATTAACCTTTTAATGAAATCTGGTGAAATAGTTGATTTATCGCAAGCTTCGGATAATTTAAATATCTCCGCTTTGGCCAATCCTGTAGAGAAATACTGTTTGTGTTACCCAGCCTAGTTTATTTTTACGTTCAAATAAACTTGACTAATTAGCATTTTGATTTAAGCTATTTAGAGCATGAAAACTCAAAGGGAATCACCAAATCTAAAATAGTACATTGGTAATAAATAGAATAAAACTTATTCTCTTTTTAGATTTCCTGCTTTCCAATCCTGCACTAATTTTGCCCATGCATATGGATTAAATAAATTATTTACTGGCAGT
>DGBF01000029.1:10721-21369 GCA_002384725.1 Flavobacteriales bacterium UBA4011 | reverse complement strand
TCTCTCGCGCATCCAATCATCGTTGAACATCTTACCAAGATATCGACTTCCATGATCGTGGAACAAAACAACAACAACGTCGTCTGGTTTGAACATGTCCTTCATCTGAAGAATACCTTTTATAGCTGCACCAGCCGAATTACCAACAAAGATTCCTTCTTCGCGTGCAATTTTCCGTGTGTAAACAGCTGCATCTTTATCCGTTACTTTTTCAAAATGATCGATTACGTCAAAATCAACATTTTCGGGTAAAATGTCTTCACCTATTCCCTCTGTGATATAGGGATAAATTTCGTTTTCATCGAAAATACCAGTTTCCTTGTACTTTTTAAATACCGAACCATAGGTGTCGATTCCTAATATTTTGATATTTGGATTCTTCTCTTTTAAATATTTCCCAACACCTGAAATCGTTCCTCCTGTTCCAACTCCAACTACAAAATGGGTTATTTTCCCTTCAGTTTGTTCCCAAATTTCAGGTCCTGTCGATTCGTAATGTGCAATAGCGTTTGACGGATTATCGTATTGATTCACATACCATGAATTTGGAATTTCAACCGCTAAACGTTTTGAAACGCTATAATATGATCGAGGATCAGACGGTTCAACTGCCGTAGGACAAACCACAACTTCTGCTCCAACAGCGCGTAGAATATCCATTTTTTCTTTGGACTGTTTGTCATTTAACACACAAATTAATTTGTATCCTTTGATAATTGCACCAAGTGCCAATCCCATTCCTGTATTTCCAGAGGTTCCTTCGATTATTGTTCCACCAGGCTTCAATCGTCCATCAGCTTCAGCATCCTCGATCATTTTAATTGCCATTCGGTCCTTTACAGAGTTGCCAGGATTCGTTGTCTCAACCTTAGCAAGAACCAATGCTGGAACGTCTTTTGTGAGTTTATTTAAACGAACCAATGGAGTGTTTCCTATAGTTCCAAGGATATCTTTATAGAATTTCATGCGATTTTATTTGAGGGCAAAGGTACCGTTTTATTAGAAATAATTACATGAAGGAGTAGATTTGAAAATTATAAATTGCATTGGCAGGCAGGAATGCAACACAAGATATATTCTGGTGGCTAGGCCTTCCGAAATCCAGTAGAAAGTCTTACATTTACGATTGCAATTGTTGCGAACACACAGCTTATTCCTGTTACTGTTTCTGGTTTTTTAAATCTTGATAAAAATGCCTCAACAACTTCTTTTGAATTGGTGCCTAACCCTTTCACCCAAGAACTTGGTGTTTTTTACCACTCTGATATTGTTACCGAAGTATCAATTGAAATATTTGATGTTCAAGGTCGAATAGTTGTTGAAAAGATCCAATTTGCCTTTACAACGGGTGACAACCAAATTGAAATAGGGAAATATCTAAAAGATAAAGGCCAGTATTTAATTAAGGTGACTACGAAAGAAAATCAAAGTGAAATAAAGAAGGCGATTAAATTCTGATTTCCAATCAAAAATGTAAGGTCATCTGCGTCTCTGCCTTCACAGGCAGATCCAACTTATCAAATGAACTTAGGGAATACCCAATCAACCGCACAGGATTTTCCAAGGGCAACATCTCGTTGTACAATTCCACAGCAATTTCCATCAGGGCCTTTTCAGAATCTATTTCAGTTTCCACCGTTTTACTACGCGACAAAGTCTGAAAATCAGCGAATCGAATCTTTAGACTTAAGGTTCTCCCCTTTTTGTCCGCTTTTACCTGTCGCGACCAAAGTGTTTTCAGTAATCGTTTCGCTTCTTCCCAAAGCAACATGTCATCGGAAATATTTTCTCGAAAGGTATTTTCTACTCCAACGGATTTTCGCTCGTGCTCCGATCGAACTTCTCTGTTGTCTATTCCTCGCGCAATCTTAAAAAAGAATCCACCTGATTTCCCGAAATATTTTTTCAATTCTTTTTCTGAAAAAGCTAACAAATCCTTGCCTTTAAAAATCCCAATTTCTTTCATCCGCTCTGCTGTAGCCTTTCCTACTCCATGAAACTTATGGATAGGTAATTGTTCTACATATACTTTTCCTTCTTCAGGAGTAATGACGAAAAGTCCATTCGGTTTGTCTTCGTCTGACGCCAATTTAGCCAAGAATTTATTGTACGAAACTCCTGCTGAAGCGCGAAGATTCGTTGCATTAAAAATGTCCGTCTTAATCGACTGAGCGAGGAAAGTGGCCGAATTCATGCGCATTTTGTTCTCTGTAATGTCCAAATATGCTTCATCTAAAGACAAAGGTTCAATAATATCTGTGTACTGCTGAAAAACCGCTCGGATTTGATTGGACACTTTTTTATACTCCTCAAATCTGGGTCGAACAAAAATCAATTCGGGACAAAGCTCTTTGGCACGTCTACCAATCATGGCGGAACGAACACCAAATGTTCGTGCTTCGTAACTGGCGGCCGCGACGACACCTCTTTCTCCACCACCTCCTACTGCAACAGGCTTTCCTTTTAGTTCTGGATTATCTCGTTGCTCGACAGAAGCATAAAAGGCATCCATGTCGATATGTATAATCTTTCTCAAAATGTGGAAATTATGCTTTTTCGTGTCGTCCTTTGTAAATAGAAAAAATGACGCCACCGACCAAACAACCTAAAATCGTGAACAAACTGATTGGTGTCGAAATTTTATAGAAATGAACAATCAACATTTTTGTTCCAACGAAAAGTAAAACACCGATTAAAGCGTATTTCATGTAATGGAATTTGTCCATCATGCCGGCCAAAAAGAAATACAAGTTTCTCAATCCCAAAATGGCAAAAATATTAGAAGTGAAAACAATAAACGGATCTTTTGTTATGGAGAAGATAGCGGGAATGGAATCGACGGCAAAAATGATATCGGAAAATTCCACAACAATCAAAGCAGCGAAAAAAGCCGTTGCGACACGTTTTCCATTGTGAACAAAAAAGTAGCGACCATCACGAATTGTCCAATCGATCTTAACCACTTTCGATAATAAACGAACAGCAATTCCTTCCTTAAAATCTTCACTTTCTTCCTTTTCGAATATCATTTTCAACGCGGAATAGACCAGAATTCCTCCAAAGACATAGGTAATCCATTCAAAGTTGTGGACCAATGCAGCACCAACCAAAATCATGATTAATCGAAAAACAACGGCACCAATAATTCCCCAAAACAAGATGTTGTGTTGAAATTTACCTTCGATCTTAAAATATTTAAAGACGAGCGCGATAACGAAAATATTATCCAAACTCAAAGATTCCTCAATTAAATAACCAGTATAATAATCGAGCATGGCCTGTCCAGGTGGTGTGTTTAGTTTGTTGATTTCAAACCAATTGACATCATAAATCCAATAAACGACTATACCAAAAAGAAGCGCCAAGGTGACCCAAATGGATGCCCATTTCAATGACTCCTTCATGGAAACCTTGTGATTTTCTTTGTGAAAAACTCCTAAATCTAGAGCTAGAAGTGCGAAAACAAGAATTAAAAATAAAATCCAAATCATGGGAAACGAGCTCTTTTGAAAATAAGTATTCAAATATAATTAAACTCCATTGTTAATCGCTGAAAGCATGAATTATTCCTATTTTTACACTTCAATAAACTCAGCATGGAATTCCAATTACGATCAGACTTTGAGCCAACCGGAGATCAACCCGAAGCGATAAAAAGTTTGGTGCAAGGAATTAATGAAGGCGCTTTCGCCCAAACGCTCCTCGGAGTAACAGGGTCAGGAAAAACCTTTACCATGGCAAATGTCATCAAGGAAGTTAGGAAACCTACTTTGGTGTTGAGTCACAATAAAACTTTGGCGGCACAATTGTATGGCGAATTCAAACAGTTTTTTCCTGAAAATTCGGTTGAATACTTCGTTTCGTATTATGATTATTACCAACCTGAGGCATACTTACCTGTTACCGGAACCTATATCGAAAAGGATCTTCAAATAAACGATGAACTTGAAAAACTCAGACTTTCGACAACCTCTGCCCTTCTTTCCGGCCGAAGAGATGTTATCGTTGTTTCATCTGTTTCTTGTATTTATGGTATTGGGAATCCGAATGAGTTTGCGAAAAGCGTCATGCCCATTCATGTAGGACAAACCATTCCTCGAAATAAGTTTCTGCTTCGATTAGTCGAAAACCTATATTCACGCTCGGTAAATGAGCTTTCTAGAGGTCAATTTCGCGTAAAAGGTGATACGATTGATATCTATTTGGCATATGCGGATTATGCGCTACGAGTTGAATTCTGGGGAGACGATATTGAAAAAATATCGACGATTGACCCTTTGAATAACAGCACTTTGGAGGTTTTGAATGAAATCAATATTTATCCCGCCAACATTTTCGTAAGTAGTCCTGAAACAACGCGAAAAGCTATTGATGCTATCACCATTGATTTAGGCAAGCAATTTGACGCTTTCAACAACGAAGGTAAACACGAAGAAGCCAATCGTTTAAAGGAAAGAACTGAATACGATTTGGAAATGATGCGGGAATTGGGGTACTGTTCTGGAATAGAAAATTACTCCCGATACTTCGATCAACGAGAACCTGGAACACGACCTTTCTGCTTGCTGGATTATTTCCCAGACGACTATTTAATGGTAATTGACGAAAGCCACGTAACCTTGCCGCAAATCAAAGCAATGTATGGTGGTGACCGTTCGAGGAAAATCAATTTAGTCGATTATGGTTTCCGTATTCAAGCCGCAATGGATAACAGACCCTTGAAATTTGAGGAGTTTGATCAGTTGTTGAATCAAATTGTTTACGTTTCTGCCACTCCTGCCGACTATGAGTTAGAGCGTTCAGAAGGAATTATCGTGGAACAGGTTATTCGTCCCACCGGCCTTTTGGACCCAATTATCGAAGTTCGATCAAGTTTGAATCAGATTGATGATTTGATTCATGAAATTCAGATTCGGGTTGAGAAAAGTGAACGAACTCTAGTTACGACGCTAACCAAGCGAATGGCAGAGGAATTGCAGAAATATCTGGATAAATTGGGGATTCTTTGTCGATACATTCATAGCGATATTGATACGATAGAACGTGTTGAAATATTACGTCAACTTCGTTTGGGGACATTTGATGTTTTGATAGGCGTTAATCTACTTCGTGAAGGATTGGATTTGCCAGAAGTTTCCTTAGTCGCAATTATTGATGCAGATAAAGAAGGATTTCTTCGAAGCACTCGAGCATTAGTTCAAACTGTTGGACGTGCCGCTCGTAACGTAGATGGACGCGTCATCATGTATGCCGATAAAATGACGGATTCCATGAAACAAACCATGGAAGAAACGGAACGCAGAAGAGAAATTCAACATGCGTATAATGTTGAACATAACATGGTTCCAACGGCATTGAACAAGTCGAAAGACCGAATTATGGAGTCGACGAAAGTGGCCGACGGTGATTCTGCAACAAAAATATTGAAACGCCAATACGACCAGCAGGAAGAAAATATCCAAATGGCGGCTGAACATCAGGGCAGTTATGCGGACCAAGATAAATTGACAAAAATGATAAAAGCGACGAAAAAAGCGATGGAAAGCTCGGCCAAAAACCTAGATTTCATTGAAGCTGCTCGACTTCGCGATGAGTTATTCGAATTACAAAAACATGTTGAAAAATGAATTTTAAAACCATACTCTCCCAATTCCGAGCCATCGCTATACTTGAAGGAATCTCTTATTTAATGCTAGGAATCACTATGGCTTTGAAATATGGATTTAAAATGGGCTTACCCAATAAAATTGTTGGATACGCACACGGATTGCTTTTCATTCTCTATTTAGTCTGGTTGTATTTGAATTTCATTGAACGAAAATGGAGCTTGGGTAAAGTTTTTCTACTCTTTTTAGCTTCCATTGTTCCGTTTGGTACTTTTTGGGCGGACAAAAGCATTCTGTCCAAAGAAACAGGGAATAAGCAAAGCATTTAATTTTAACTTTGTCGCGCATGGAAAACAGAAAACACATCGAGGTTTGTTTTACTCCGGGTGAGTACGAATATTTCAAAGATGAATGCGAAATTGTTGTTGTAATCGACGTATTACGTGCAACATCAGCTATTTGCGCGGCTTTTGCACACGGTGTAAAATCAATTATTCCCGTGGCAACGATCGAAGAAGCTCGAGAATATCAGAAAAAAGGATTTCTCGCAGGAGCTGAGCGAAAAGGACAAATCGTTGAAGGTTTTGATTTTGGAAATTCTCCCTATTCTTATATGAAAGAAGAATTGAGAGGACAAGAAGTGGTTCTTTCTACGACGAATGGCACCAAAGCGTTAGATATCGCGAAAGATGCTGAAATAGTGGTAGTTGGTTCGCTTTTGAACTTAGAGGCGCTGTGTAAATGGTTGGAAAAACAAGACAAAAATATACTTTGCCTCTGTTCAGGATGGCAAGATAAATTCAACCTAGAAGATACGATTTGTGCCGGTGCTATTTGCGAATATTTGGTCGGTTCGGGTAATTTTGTGAGTGATGAAGATTCTTCCGTTGCTGCCAAATACCTCTATTTATCAGCTAAAGATAACTATTTCGGATTTTTAAAATCAAGTTCACATAGAAGACGATTAAAAAACTTAAATTTGAATGAGGATATCAAGTATTGCTTGACACCCAATCAAAACGATGTTATCCCTATTTTGAAAAATGGCAAACTGGTTCAACTTTAAATACCTTCTTATTTTTATTATTCCTCTGGGAATGAGCTTAGTGCCATCGAACAATTCCATCAATAAGAAATGGGGATTTTTCGCACACAAAAGAATCAACCGTATTGCCATCTTCACCCTTCCACCCGAAATGTTTGGGTTTTACAAAGAGCACATTGAATATTTGACTGAACATGCCGTCGACCCGGATAAGCGCAGATATGCCATGGAAGGTGAAGCGCAATGTCACTACATAGACATCGATCATTATGCCAAAGACGGAGAAAACCCTTTCAACAACGTACCTAGAAAATGGTATGATGCAGTAGCTAAATTCTCTGAAGATACGCTGCAAGCATATGGAATTGTGCCTTGGCATTTACAGGTCATGAAAATGAGACTCCAACGTGCCTTTGAAAACAAAAACGTAGACTTAATTCTAAAATATTCCGCCGACATTGGACATTACATTGGTGATGCGCATGTTCCGCTTCATACGACTGAGAATTACAATGGTCAAATGACGGGACAGCGAGGCATTCATGGGCTTTGGGAAAGTCGTTTGGTGGAAATCAACGAAGCGGATTACGATTATTTCGTAGGCAAAGCAAAACACGTCTCCGATTTATCGGGTTTCTTTTGGAATATAGTAGAGCAATCGCATTATGCGGTGGATTCCGTACTCAGTTTTGAAAAAAAGCTAACCGAAACCTTCCCGAAGGATAAAAAATACAGCTTTGAACAACGAGGAAATGTCACCGTTCAAACGTATTCTTACGACTTTTCGCAAGCCTATCACACCATGATGGGCAATATGGTTGAAGGACGTTTGAGGTCTTCGATTATTTCCGTCGGCACCATTTGGTATACGGCTTGGGTCGATGCTGGTCAGCCCGATTTGCAGAAATTGCAGAACACTCCCCCTTCAGATGAGTTTATCAAAGAATTGAAAAAGCTCGAAGAAGATTATCATAGCGGAGCGCACAAGGGGCGGATTTGTGATTAAATACAACCATTGACAGTTGACTTTTGACATTTGACATTGACTGCTGTAAAATCAGATTTAAACAATCTTCTCACTAAATTTACCCCATGATTTTACAAAAAGCGGACTACATCAGGGCTGAAAAACACTTGAAACGAGATGTGTGGAATGCATGGCAAACCTACAACATGATTGAGAATGGTGACAAAGTGATGGTTTGCCTTTCGGGCGGAAAAGACAGTTATACCATGCTCGAGATGCTGCTGCACTATCAAAAAGAATCGAATATTGAATTTAGTATAGTTGCTGTTAATTTGGACCAAAAACAACCCGGATTTCCAGAAGAAATATTGCCGAATTATTTGACCAATTTAGGGGTTGAATTTAAGGTTGTCGAAAAAGACACGTACAGCATCGTTGTCGAAAAAACACTACCTGGTCAAACCATGTGTAGTTTGTGTTCTCGATTACGAAGAGGAAATTTATACACAATGGCGAAAGACCTTGGCGCGACTAAAATTGCTTTGGGACATCACCGAGACGACGCCTTGGAAACCTTTTTTATGAACTTGTTCAATGGCGCTAAATTGGAAACAATGCCTGCGAAATACAAAACCGACAATGGTGAACACATCGTTATTCGACCTTTGATTTTCTGCAAAGAACAAGAGATCGAAATCTATTCTGAAGGAAAGCAATTCCCCATTATTCCTTGTACGCTTTGTGGTTCGCAAGAAAATATGATGCGTAAAAAGGTGAAGAAAATGATCAAAGAATGGGACGAAGAATTTCCCGGTCGATCGACTTCTGTTTTTAATGCCATGAAGAATGTGAAACCGTCACACCTTTTGGATAGTGAGCTGTATGATTTTAATGCTTTGATTGGTTAGTTATATCGACCGTTGACTATTGAAGGTTTATATTGACTTTATTCATCTTTTAATAAAAAGGGTAATTACTGTTAATTTTTAGCCGTCAATGATCAAAAACCTAAGTCAACGTTGTAAAAATGTTATTTTTGGTTTGAAACTAGAAGAGAACTATGATAAAAGTCGAAAACCTTTACAAAGAATTTCAGCTCGGCAAAACACAGCGAAAGGAACTCGCAACCACTAATAAAATCACAGTTGCCGTTGACAATATTTCATTTGAATGTCAGCCTGGGAGAATCTTTTCTTTGCTCGGACCAAACGGTGCAGGAAAAACAACGACCATGCGCATGCTTTCCACCATCTTCAAACCGACCAGCGGAAGCATAGAAATTGCAGGAATAGACGCAATAAAAGAGCCACAAGAAGCGAGAAGAAAGATTGGTTTCCTTACAGGTTCTGCCGGTCTTTACGCGCGACTTACACCCAACGAATTGGTCAAGTACTTCGCTGACCTGTATAAGGTTAACGATGCTGACTTTAAAGAAAGAAAAGAAAGATTGTTCACGCTATTAGACATGAACGAATTTCAGAACAAAAGCATTGGAAAGCTTTCCACGGGGATGAAACAAAAGGTCTCGATTTGTCGAACGATGATTCACGATCCTGAAGTAATTGTGTTCGATGAACCAACCAGTGGATTGGACGTCATCACAGCCGAAAATATTATTTCCTTAATCCGCGATTGCAAAAACGAAGGTAAAACAGTCATTTTTTCTAGTCACATCATGAGTGAAGTCGATTTGTTATGTGATGATATGGCGATTGTTCACAAAGGCAAATTACTGTACAACGGAACAATGGACGAGTTTAGAGCGAACCAACAAGCCAAAACATTAACAGGGGAATTCATTCGAATTATCAACGAAGCTAATACCGTGACAGCATGATTTTAAAAATATTTTTAAAAGAATTAAAGGACACGCTGCGCGATAAACGTACGCTGATGATGATGATTTTCATACCTGTTTTGGTCTTCCCCATCATCCTTTATATCACTGCTGGAATTAGCAGTAGCTTCGAAAAAGAAGCGGCGACAAAGAACATTAAGATTGGTTTCATTGGAGCCGTAGAAAGTGCTGTAATTCAAGAATTTATGCACATGCCTAAAAATCTAGGAGAATTCAATTTGGAACCCTACGCTGACCAAGCTACCTTGGAAAAAGATGTGAAAAATGACTCGCTTCAAATGGGATTAATTGTCCCGAATGATTATTTGGAAAACGAGCGAAGTATGAAACCCATAAAGTGCACGGTAATTTACAATGCCACCGACCTTGGGATTTCTGATCGTGCTGAAAAATACATGGATCTGGTCGAAAAAAATGCGGAGAAAAAACGGTACAAAGCACTTGAATTGGACGAGGAAAAGCTGCAACCCATCATTACCGAATACAAAAATATAGCTTCTAAAAAAGAAATGATAGGGAGATTGGCAGGTGGAATTTTACCATATGTCTTCATTGCTTTTGGCTTTATTGGCTGCATGTATCCTGCGATTGACTTATTTACCGGGGAAAAAGAAAGAGGAACTATAGAAACCCTGTTGACAACTCCAGTATCACGTATTCAGATTTTAATTGGCAAAATGGCCGTGGTTGTTCTCTCAGGACTATTGGCCGCCACCAGTGCTCTTGTAGGACTATTTTTCGCCATAAAAGTGATGAGCTTTGAAGGTAACGCACAAATTATGGACATTGTACAAAGCATTTTAACGCCCGGATTTGTACTGATGCTTTTCTTTTTGTTATTCCCTTTGACCGTTTTCTTTGCAGGAGTAATGGTGCCTATTGCGGTTTATGCCAAAAGCTTTAAAGAAGCGCAAAGCATTATCACTCCGTTGAATATTGTAATGGTATTACCAGCTATGGTTGGATTGTTCCCCGGAATTGATCTAAACATCGTAACCGCCTGTATTCCAGTTATAAACATAGTCCTTTCCACCAAAGAATTGATTGCCGGAACCTTAGAACCTGGTCTTTTGTTTCTAAGTTTTGGAATAATGGTAGCATTGGCGATGGTTGCTGTGTTTATCTCTTATAAACGCTTCGATAAAGAAACAAACGTGGTTTTGTAGTTTTAT
>DGBF01000029.1:8481-10563 GCA_002384725.1 Flavobacteriales bacterium UBA4011 | reverse complement strand
AACGTGGTTTTGTAGTTTTATATCTCATACTTAAGATTTATTTTTTTACAGTCGTCTAAACTGAAGACTGTTATGAAAATGCGTAAACTACTCCTTCCTGTTGTATTAATCGTGTTTGCTTTTCAAGCTCGTGCACAACTGTACTTTCCTCCCAACACTAGCAATTGGGATACTTTATCGCCAAGTACCTTGAATTGGTGTCCACAAAAAATTCAAAATCTATACGACTACTTATATTCGACAAACTCTAAGGCATTTATCGTGCACAAAGATGGGAAAATCGTTCTAGAAAAGTACTTCAACACCTTCACCGAAGATAGTTTGCATGTGTGAAATTCGGCCAGTAAAACTTTGGTTTGGTGTATTTTAACCCATTTGCGAAATTTCGCTAGAAATCCGTTTAATCACCAAATTCTGGTGAAATTTACGTCGATGCGATTGTAATAACTGGATACTAATCCGAGAATGGATTTAGAATAACTTCGTTTGATCGTTATCCTCTTCGTCTTCCTTCTTTTTGATATCCCATTCAACTGTATTGGAATCTCCATCCGAATCTAATTCTTCTGTAATCGATTGATCATCCTCGTAAGTTTCATCTTCAGTGGACTTCTCCACTGCCTTATTCTCTAGTTCAGGCCAAGGCTCATCCCCTTCAATAGCATGATTTAAGACGATTTCCTTCACTTTCAACTTCGTCAACTGATTTCCTTGGGCTTTCATTCCCTTTACGTCAATGAAGTCCTCTAGAGCTACTTCTGTGTCTGGAAGATTCTTCGTTGCTTTGAGCAACTTGTTATAGATAATCTTAGCCACAGGCTTATACGCTGTCGAAACAACACTCAACTCGCTTCCCTCCGTTTCGGTGATAAAGCATACTTTCTTATCCGTCGTCACTTCACATAAGAATCGTTTGACATAATACATTTCCTTTTCTCCGTCGAAATATACCGCTGAAATTGGTCGATCTGGATACCATTTTTCAACGTGCATCATGTCCTCGTCAAAATGTAATCCTAAATCAAATGGAGCCAATCTATATTCACCCGTTTTGTATATAATCAGAATTTTGTCGTTTCCTTTGAATGCTCCGAGGAACTTTCCGCGACCTTCATCGTTCAATCTTCCGACAACGCTATCGTACCAAATTTTTCGTGCGGCAAGAGTCGATCCACCTACCTCTTTCTGCGTGATTTTCTGTACAATTTCTTTTGTAACTCGATTTCCACCAGATGCTCTTCCTTTGATTAAAAGATCGCCTAGATCTACATCGAAACGCAGTCGCTTCAAGTGCGGACGAGGACGCAAGTGAATGGTTACTATCTCCTTCTCGCCATTTGGATGAACGGAGAAATAAAGCATTTTGGACCCTTTTGCTCCT
Organism: Flavobacteriales bacterium UBA4011; assembly: GCA_002384725.1. Lineage (GTDB taxonomy): Bacteria > Bacteroidota > Bacteroidia > Flavobacteriales_D > Crocinitomicaceae > UBA2040. Next base: position 9,182 of record DGBF01000029.1, on the reverse strand, counting down.
TTGGTCAAATCGTATTCTGTATCACGGGTAATCGAGTTGACATAAAAGCGTTTCATCATCGTCGAACCACCAACACCATCTTGATACATCAAATGATAAATAGTTCGCTTATCACCTTTTTTCCAAACATCGGCATGCACGATTCCCTTGCCGACAAATTTCTTATCCGCGACTTTTGTTATCATCATTTTACCTGATGCAAAGAAAATAATCACATCGTCGATTTCAGAACAATCGTTCACCGCTTCCACTTTCTTCAAGCTATGACCGATGAATCCTTCTTCAAAGTCGACATATAGTTTCTTGTTGGCGATGATCACCTTAGAAGCTGTGATATTGTCGAAAATCTTAATCTCTGTTTTACGCTCTTTGCCTTCACCGAAACGTTTTTTCAAATCTTTGAAGTAATCGATGGCATATTCCACCAAATTGGCCAATTTCTCTTTGACCGCCTTCATTTCATCTTCTATCTTCGTGATGTTATCGTCGGCTTTATCCGTATCAAAACGCGTAATTCGAATCATTTGAATCTGTGTCAACTTCATCAAATCTTCATTCGTAATCTCACGAATCAATTTCTTTTTGAAAGGCTTGAACTTCTCGTTTAAGTATCCGTACAAGGTTTCACGATCAGAATACAACTTGAAATCGATGTACATTTCTTCTTGAATGAAGATTTTCTCCAAAGTCGAGAAATGCCA
>DGBF01000029.1:0-8367 GCA_002384725.1 Flavobacteriales bacterium UBA4011 | reverse complement strand
TTCAAAATCTTCGAAACCCCCATAAAACGAGGCGTGTCACCGTCGATTATCGAACTATTCGGCGAGTATGACACCTCACAATCTGTGAACGCATAAAGCGCATCAATCATTTTATCGGGCGAAACTCCCGGAGCCAATTGAATTTTAATCTCAACTTCTGCTGCGGTATTGTCTTCTATTTTTTTAACCTTGATCTTCCCTTTGTCGTTGGCTTTGATTATACTTTCAATCAATGAACCTGTCGTTGTTCCAAATGGAATTTCGTTGATAATCAGTGTTTTATTGTCTTCTTTTTTAATTCTCGCCCGAATTCGAACCTTTCCTCCTCGCAAACCATCGTTATAGTTGGAAACATCGGCCATTCCTCCGGTCAAGAAATCGGGTATTAATTCAACCTTCTTTCCACGTAAATGGTTGATCGACTGTTCAATTAATTCAATAAAATTATGCGGTAAAAACTTACACGCCAATCCAACCGCAATACCTTCAGCACCTTGCGCCAAAAGCAACGGAAATTTCATCGGTAAGTTTTCCGGTTCTTTGTTTCGTCCATCATACGAGGACAACCAATTGGTGGTTTTCGGGTTAAAAACAACATGATTTGCGAATTTTGAAAGTCGCGCTTCGATGTAACGTGGGGCAGCTGCACCATCACCTGTCAGTGTGTTTCCCCAGTTTCCTTGCATGTCGATCAGTAATTCTTTCTGACCGAGTTGCACCAAGGCATCTCCAATTGAGGCATCACCGTGCGGGTGAAACTTCATGGTATTCCCGATGATATTGGCCACTTTGTTGTAACGCCCATCATCCATTTCTTTCATGGAATGAAGTATACGCCGTTGAACGGGTTTTAATCCGTCATACAAACCGGGAACGGCTCTTTCCAGAATTACGTACGAAGCATAATCCAAGAACCAATTCTCATACAAACCGCTCAGTGGAACGATTTTATCATCTATTGGACGATCGCCAAGAGAACTATCTTCCGAAGAATTTTCATTCTCTTCGTTATTCTGCTCCTCGTTGTTGTCCAAGTTTTCATCTTTTTCCTCTTCCGCCATTCTCTAAGAAGCTTTTTCTATAATTTCTGATTCTTCTTCGTCTACAATATCGCCTTCAACCCGCAAGTTGTCAATGATAAATTCTTGACGAGCTGGAGTATTTTTCCCCATGTAGTACGATAAAATCTCATCTATCGACGCGTCTTTTGTCAGCATAACTGGCTCTAAACGAATGTCTTTACCAATGAAATGCTTGAATTCGTCAGGTGAAATCTCTCCCAATCCTTTGAATCGTGTTATCTCTGGGTTTTTACCCAATGCATCTATGGCTTTTCTGCGTTCTTCGTCCGAGTAACAATAAATCGTTTTCTGCTTATTTCTTACTCTGAAGAGCGGCGTTTGCAAGACATATACATGATTTCTCTTCACCAAATCCGGGAAGAATTGCAAGAAGAAAGTCAACAAGAGCATACGAATGTGCATTCCATCGACATCGGCATCGGTTGCGATTACGATTTTGTTGTAACGCAGATTATCCATGTCATCTTCAATGTCTAAAGCGGCTTGAATTAGATTGAATTCTTCGTTTTCATACACGATTTTCTTGGTTAAACCATAACTATTCAGCGGCTTACCTTTCAATGAGAAAACGGCCTGTGTGTTGACATCTCTGGATTTGGTAATTGATCCACTTGCCGAATCTCCCTCGGTGATAAACAAAGTTGTTTCTTCTGCCTTATCATCCTTTAAATCCGTCAAATGCGTGCGACAATCACGTAGTTTCTTGTTGTGCAAATTTGATTTCTTTGCTCTATCTCTTGCAATCTTACGGATTCCAGAAAGCTCTTTTCGCTCACGCTCCGATTGCTTGATTTTCTTCTCAATCGTTTCGGCAACTTTCGGATTTTTGTGTAAGTAATTGTCTAATTTATCCTTCAAGAAATCATTGATGAATGCCCGCATGGACTTTCCGCCTGGTTCAATTTCTTGTGAACCTAATTTCGTTTTTGTTTGCGATTCGAAAACCGGTTCAATCACTTTTACAGCAACCGCAGCAACGATGGATTGACGGATATCTGAAGCCTCATAATTTTTGCCGTAAAAATCCTTGATCACTTTCGCAACTGACTCACGGAAAGCACTATGATGTGTTCCACCTTGAGTAGTGTGCTGACCGTTTACAAAGGAATAATAGTCCTCTCCGTATGTTCGACCATGCGTAAAAGCCACCTCAATATCTTCGTCTTCGATGTGAATAATTGGGTAAAGCGGATCGCCATCCATGTTGTTTTCCAATAGGTCTTTCAGTCCATCTTTCGACTGAAATTTTTGTCCGTTGTAATGAATGGATAAGCCCCGATTTAGGTAGCAATAATTCCAAATCATTTTATCGACGTAGGCTGTCTTGAAAACGTGTTTTTTAAATATTGCTATATCGGGAATAAACTCAACGTAGGTGCCGTTCAGTTCATCAGTTTTTTCATTTTTGGTTTCTTCTACTAATTCTCCTCTAGAAAATGTAGCGCCTTTCTTTTCGCCATCACGAACAGCATAAACCATGAAGTGACTCGCTAATGCGTTCACAGCCTTGGTACCTACTCCATTCAATCCAACTGATTTTTTAAAGGCTTTGGAGTCGTATTTACCTCCAGTATTCATTTTCGAAACAACTTCGACGACTTTCCCAAGCGGAATTCCACGTCCATAGTCACGAACAGTTACTTTTCCATCGGTAATTTTAATTTCGACTTTCTTTCCGTTACCCATGACGAACTCATCGATACTGTTGTCGACAACTTCTTTGATCAGAATATAGATTCCATCGTCTGCCGCCGCGCCATCACCGAGTTTTCCGATGTACATTCCTGGTCGCAGACGAATATGTTCCTTCCAATCGAGGGAGCGAATATTGTCTTCTGTATATTGATTTTCTGCCATGTTTAGTCTGTCCTAGTTCGGAACAAACAAATATAACTTGATTTTGAGGCGGTTTGCGGGAAAGTTATCACGACTTTTTCACGATTTAGGGTTGATAATTAACAATCTGCATTACGCGCTCAATTTCGGTATATGCTCCATCGCAAAAGCCAAACATGCATCAATAGCATTCTTATCCAAATCTGGATAATCGCTAATAATTTGTTCGTTCGTTGCCCCATTCGACTTCAAAGCCAAAATTTCGTACACCGCAATGTGAGTTCCTTTCAGACATGGTCGCCCAAATCGAATGGCTGGATCTACTTTTATATAATCGCTATAATTCATAACTGTTGGTTTTCATTATTAATTATCAATTATTCATTGACAACTTACATCCTTTACGTTCTGCGTACCTAATCTTGTAAAATGATTATTTATTCGTCATTATTTTGATTATTTATTCATCAAATATAATTAATTTTGTGGAACAGGAGAATAAAGCAACTTTTTTCGTGCTTTCGATAAACCGAAAAGAGATTCCCCTTTTTCACTTCGGGCAGTAAAATCAATTGGTAAGAAGCAATTTTTAGCAAAACGGGAAAAATATGTGCCAAAAAGTTTGAAAATATGGGAAAAGACAGATCAATAGTTCACATGGATTTGGATACATTTTTCGTCTCCTGCGAACGCCTACTGGACAGTCGTTTAAACGGCAAACCGATCATGATAGGCGGAACGAGCGACCGTGGCGTTGTGGCTGCTTGCAGTTACGAAGCGCGTGCATTTGGCGTTCACTCTGCCATGCCGATGAAAATGGCGCGAGAGCGTTGTCCCGAAGCGATTATCATCAAAGGAAACTCGGCAACGTACATGAAATATTCGACCATGGTAACCGACATCATCAAAGAAGATGCGCCACTCTACGAAAAATCTTCGGTGGACGAATTTTACATCGATTTAACGGGAATGGACGAGTTTTACGGTTGTCTGCAATACGCTTCGGAGCTTCGTCAACGCATCATGAAAGAAACGGGGTTACCTATTTCCTTTGGACTTTCGGAGAACAAAACGGTATCGAAAATTGCCACGGGCGAAGCGAAACCAAACAATCAAATCAAAATCGATTACGGTGAAGAGAAACCATTTTTGGGTCCACTTTCGGTGCGAAAAATTCCTATGGTTGGACTAAAAACTTACCAAAACCTGCGGAATCTAGGCATCAAGAAAATCCACACTATTCAAAACATGCCCATAGATATGATGCAAAGTGCTTTTGGAAAAAACGGGAGCGGAATTTGGCGAAAAGCACAAGGAATCGACAATACACCTGTCATTCAGCACAGCGAACGTAAGTCGATTTCGACAGAACGCACCTTCGATCACGATACAATAGACATTTTGAAACTCAAGGGAATTCTCTCAGCCATGGCGGAAAATCTCGCTTTTCAACTCCGACGTGGAAAGAAAGTTTGCGCCTGTGTGACGGTCAAAGTCCGCTACTCCGATTTTCAAACGCAAACCCTGCAAAGACGCCTTCCTTACTCTTCTGCAGACCACGATTTGATTCCGCTCGTCGCTGAATTGTTCGAGCGCCTGTACAACCGTCGTTTGCTTGTGCGCTTAATTGGCGTGCGCTACAGTGATTTGGTCAACGGGCATCACCAAATGAGTCTCTTCGACGACAAAGCGAACTTCTTCGAACTCTACCAAGCCATGGATAAAATGCGCATTCGCTATGGAGACCGAGCCGTTCTTCGTGCGGTGGGCATGGAAGCAAGGACAATTGGGAGGTGGAATCCGTTTTCAGGGGAGCCGCCGCCGTTGTTAGCTAATCGGAGGAGTTAAATCGCCCTTCGACAGTAAAGGCGTCTTATTCAAAATTAAAAACTCGGCGAGACACCTTCCTCCTTTGAGGAGGGACCGAGGGAGGTGAAAAACGAGAATGTAACTGAGGCGAAAATTGAAACAAAATACAAACCAAAACATTGCTTGCAAATTCAATCTTTAGTCTAAAATACGGTCTTCTATCACCAGAAGAAATTGTCCAATGGGCGATGGTTTCTGGGCACGAGGATGTGGCGATAATCGATATTAATTCTACTACAGCTGGACTATCTTATTGTCTTGAAAATCAAAAAGAAAATAAAAAATCAGTTGTTGGGTCGGATGTGCGAAATGGTGTAGATCGATGTTTCGTGGTGTTGACGAAAAACAACCGTGGATTTCATGAACTGAATGGTTTTCTATCAGAGCACATACATGGTAAAAAGGACTTTCCTGAGCAGGCGCCGCACTTTGGAAATTGCTTTGTAATCTATCCCTGGGGAAAGGAACCGAAGCGCTTGAAAGAGAATGAATTTATCGGAATTGTCTTGTCAGATTTGAATCGATTGACATGGGAAAACAAAACCGGCCTAGATAAAAAGATGCTTCTCCTGCACACGATGACATTTCGGAACAAAAGGGATTTTAATACGCATCGTTTGCTTCGGGCGGTGGACAACAATTGTCTGCTTTCTCGATTACCAGTAGAAGAGCAAGGTTCGCCCGAGGATTTGTTTTTGACGAAAAGTGAACTGCTTGCGAAACTGGGCGACTTCTCCCCGCTTTTGGAGCAAACGGAAAAACTGCTTAAGAACTGTCGTTTGCACTTCGATTTTGGCGAAGAAGCCGAACCGCAGAATCTGAATACCTACACAGGAAGCAAGAAAGAAGACTTAGAATTGCTGACACAATTGACTTACGAAGGCTTGGCATACCGTTACGCTGACGTGACAGATTTTGTTCTTGATCGGGTGAAAAAGGAAATCGATATTATCGCGCAAAAGGATTATCTCTCGTATTTTCTCATCACGTGGGATTTCACCTCCTACGCCCGATCAAAGGATTATTTCTACGTGGGGAGAGGAAGCGGCGCCAACAGTATAGTAGCGTATTTACTACGGATAACAGATGTTGACCCTCTGGAATTAGACTTGTATTTCGAACGTTTCATCAATTTGTACCGGAAAAATCCGCCCGATTTCGATATTGATTTCTCTTGGAAAGACCGCGAAGATGTGACGCAATACCTTTTCAATCGTTACCCAAATGCAGCTTTGCTGTGCACGTACAACACCTTTCAATACAAGGCAACGGTGCGCGAATTGGGCAAAGTCTTTGGTTTACCGAAATCGGAAATTGATGTTCTGAGCAAGAGTCGATTTGATGTAACGAAACTCGACAACCTTTCGATCCTCGTTTTGAAATACGCCAAACAAATCGAAGGACTTCCCTCCCATCTTAGTGTACATGCGGGTGGAATCGTGATTAGCGAAAAACCGATTACGTGGTATTCTGCCACTTTTTTACCGCCAAAAGGATATCCGACGACCCAATTTTCGATGCTGGAAGCGGAAGATGTGGGACTTTTCAAGTTTGATGTGCTCAGTCAGCGGGGATTGGCGAAAATTCACGATTGCTTACAGATTGTTGAATATAACCAACCCGATAATCCCGCGCATGACATTCACGATTTGGCGCATTTCAAACAAGATGAGAAAATCAAACACATTCTTCGCAACGCCCAAGCACTCGGTTGTTTCTACGTGGAATCGCCAGCTATGCGGATGTTGTTGCAGAAATTGCAGGTCGATGATTACTTGACTTTAGTCGCGGCCAGTTCGATTATTCGTCCCGGCGTTTCTCACTCAGGTATGATGCGCGAGTATATTTTGCGGCACCGTTTCCCCGAAAAGAGGAAGAACGCTCATCCTGTGATGATGGAAATTATGCCCGATACTTACGGCGTAATGGTTTACCAAGAAGACGTGATCAAAGTGGCGCATTACTTTGCTGGCTTGGATTTAGGCGAAGCGGATGTGCTCCGAAGAGGTATGTCGGGCAAGTTCCGTTCGCGAGCAGAATTCACCAAGGTGGAAGAAACATATTTCAAAAACTGTTTCGCGAAAGGTCATCCTGAGGAATTGGCGAAAGAGGTTTGGCGACAAATTGAAAGCTTTGCGGGTTACGCTTTTTCGAAAGGTCACTCCGCTTCATATGCCGTAGAAAGTTATCAGAGTTTGTACTTGAAAGCGCACTATCCGTTAGAATATATGGTGGCGACAATCAATAATTTTGGTGGATATTATCGAACAGAAATCTACGTGCACGAAGCACGAATGCTAGGCGCAACAATAGAATCACCTAACATAAACGAAGGTGAATACGAGTGTACCATCATCGGAAAACGACTGATTCTGGGCTTTAATCTCGTGCAGAGTACGGAGAGCAAGATTCTAAATAAAATCTACAACGAAAGGGATTTGAATGGCAAATACAGTTCTTTTGAAAACTTGACAAGTCGCTGCTACATTCCTTTGGAACAGCTGCTACTCATCATTCGTGTGGATGCTTTGCGCGACTTGCCCGAGGATAGAAAAAGCTTGTTGTGGAAGGCGCACTTGTACCACAACAAAACCAAGGATAAGGAACCTGAACCCGAACTTTTCCCTTTGGAACGGAAGAAATACAACTTACCGAAGCTAAATGACAGCGAATTGGAACGCGCATTTGAACAGATGGAATTGCTGGGATTTCCACTTTGCAATCCGTTTGACCTACTACCAAAAGCACTACCAAACCATACGCTATCCATCGATATTCCTCAAAAAACCGGAACACACGTAACATGCTATGGCTATCTTGTTGCATTGAAGCAATCGAAGACCGTTCAGGGTGATTATATGTTTTTCGGGAATTTCATCGACATCGAAGGTCAAATTTTAGACTCTGTTCACTTCCCAGAATCTGCCAATCGTTACCGCTTTAATGGGAAAGGAATTTATAAAATAACAGGAATCGTTTCTGAAGAGTTTGGTCATTTCGCTATTGAAGTTGGCTACATGCAGAAGGTGAATTTTATGGGAGATGTACGGTATGAAGATTAGTCAATTACAAATGGATAAATTACGAATTACGAATGTGCCAATTGATAAGAAAATTATATCTTTGAACTACAATTTTCCCGCCCACGTGGCGAAATTGGTAGACGTGCACGCTTGAGGGGCGTGTGCCTTCGGGTGTGCTGGTTCGAATCCAGTCGTGGGCACTTTTTAAGAAGCTATTTGGTTGAATAATAACTAAGTAGCTTTTTTGTTTCCCCACATAATCCCCACAATGTATTCAATAAAACAAATTCAATAAATAATTCAATCGTAAATTTATTTGATTAATATCTTTATATGTAAAACGTCAGCCTAATGTTTACCACTTAAGAGATGAGGGGCTTTTTTATGCTTTAAACTATTACCACCACAAGATATTACCTTAACACAAACCATTTACTCTACCTCCTTATTTCTCGCCTCTTCACACCATTTGAGATGTTATGTAATACAATGTGGTGGTTGAATAAAGCTATTTATCTCGATAAAGCAGGAATAATATAGTTTCGTCTATTTTTCTT
>DGBF01000167.1:14899-15126 GCA_002384725.1 Flavobacteriales bacterium UBA4011 | reverse complement strand
GAGAATTTGTTGGCTGACCATCAAACGGGTCATAATTCGGGTGTAATTCATTCAGGATTGTACTATAAACCAGGTTCGCTTAAAGCAAGAAATTGCATCGAAGGCCGACATGAATTGGTTGCCTTTGCGAAAGAACACGGAATTGAGCATGATATTTGCGGTAAAATTGTCGTTGCGACAGGTGAGGAAGAGCTTCCTTTCTTGGAAAAAATCTATCAAACCGGATT
>DGBF01000167.1:14450-14757 GCA_002384725.1 Flavobacteriales bacterium UBA4011 | reverse complement strand
AAAAAATCTATCAAACCGGATTAGAGAACGAAATTGAAGGATTGCGTAAAATTGGTCCGGAAGAAATCAAAGAAATAGAACCACATTGTGTTGGGATTGCAGGACTGCATGTTCCATGCACAGGTATCATTGATTTCCGCGGTGCGACTGCTAAAATGGTTGAACTTGCTTTAGAGATGAATGCAAACAGTAAATTGTACTTGCAACACGAGGTTTTGGATATAGTGAAAGGCGAAGGACAGTCGACTATCAAAACAACTAAAAGAGATTTTTCTGCAAAGTATTTGGTTTTTTGCGGTGGTCTTCA
>DGBF01000167.1:12658-14333 GCA_002384725.1 Flavobacteriales bacterium UBA4011 | reverse complement strand
TGGCGAAAAAAGACGGTATTAAGTTGAAAGAAAAAGTCGTTGGTTTCCGTGGTGATTACTACGAGTTGACTGAACAAGGACACCACAAGATTAAACACCTTATTTATCCTGTTCCCAATCCTGATTTCCCTTTCTTAGGTGTGCATTTTACGCGCATGACCGATGGTGAAATCGAATGTGGGCCGAATGCAGTATTCACTTTCAAACGTGAAGGATATGGAAAAACGGACTTTTCTTGGAGAGACACTTGGGATGCACTTACCTATAAGGGAACATGGAAGTTGTTTTTTAGCAATGCGCGTTTCGGAATTCAAGAGTACAGAAGAGCTTTTTCGAAGAAATTATTCTTGAAAACCTTGCAACGAATGGTTCCGGATTTAACTATGGATGACCTTAAACCTGGTCGTTCTGGTGTTCGTGCTTTGTTGCTTCAACAAGATGGTGACACGCGTGATGATTTCAAAATTATTCACGAAGGAAATTCTATACATGTATTGAATGCACCTAGTCCAGCGGCAACAGCGTCTTTAGCTATTGGAAATTACATTGCCAAAGAAGTAGAAGAGAAATTCAAATAGTATAAAATTCAATAAGAATTAATTTTAAACTATTTGGTATAATACCCATTGGTATAAAATTTACAAAATGGAACTTTCACCTTTTATACATGGTTTCACAGTAAGTGAATTATCTTTTACTAATCGAGAAGAGGAGGTAAAAAAGCTCAAAAGCAACCTACTTCAAGGGATAAATTCCACCCTAATCTTACCACACTGTTGGGGTAAATCATCATTGGTCGAAAAAGTTATCGATGAGGTAAACACAAAAGAAAATCGAGATATGCTTTTATTGAACGATTATATCGACAAGTCTGTAAAGGATTTTGAAATGCTCGATCCGGCTTTCGAATTATGGTTCAAACGTCAATTTTTTAAAATTCCAATTCATGAGTAAATCAAAGATTAATCCGAGAAATAAATACCAAGGAAAGTACGATATCAAAGCTTTAGTGAAGGCCTGTCCAGAATTGAAATCGTTTATCACCAAAAATGTTTCGGGTGAAGAAACCATCGATTTTGCGCAGCCAGAAGCCGTTCTGCTGTTGAACAAAGGCTTACTAATGACTCAATATGGTTTGGAATCGTATGAACTTCCTGAAGACAATCTTATTCCACCGATTCCAGGTCGAGCTGATTATATCCACTATGCGGCTGATTTGATATCCAGTCGTTCCTTCGGGAAGATTCCGACGGGGCCAAAGGTGAAAGTTCTCGATATCGGGTGTGGCGCAAATTGCATCTATCCGATAATTGGTCACATTGAATATGGTTGGACCTTCGTTGGTTCGGATATTCGTCAAGAGTCTCTGAAAACGGCAGAAGAAATTTGCAAGGGAAATGGTGAATTATTATTGAACATAGAATTTAGGCACCAGCGTCAAGCAAGAAATATTTTCGAAGGAGTAATAATGAAGGCCGAAAAGTTTGATTTGAGTGTCTGCAATCCTCCATTTTACGCCTCACCTGGGGATGCAGCTAAATCCTCGACTCGAAAAATAAAAAATTTGCATGGCGATAAAAGTGACTCTGTTCCAAAACAAAACTTTAGCGGAATCAGCAAGGAATTGTGGTGTGAAGGCGGCGAAAAACGCTTTGTACAAAACATGATTTATGAA
>DGBF01000167.1:10733-12618 GCA_002384725.1 Flavobacteriales bacterium UBA4011 | reverse complement strand
CGAAGGTGAAAGACAATGTGATTTGGTTCACAACGCTGGTATCAAAAGAGTCGAACTTGAAATTGTTTTATGCCTTGCTTGACAAATGCAGAGCTAAAGAGGTAAGAACCATACCAATGGGGCAAGGGAATAAGTCGAGTCGGATTTTGGCGTGGACGTTCACTCCAAAAAGGAAATTTGTGAAAACTAAAAAAGACTAAGTCTTTCTCTTTTTCTTCTTCGCTGCTGGAAATAGAATATTATTCAAAATCAGTCGATACCCTGGCGAATTTGGATGTAAATTCAAATCAGTGGGAGGATCCGAAACTCTATGTTGGTAATCTTCTGGATCGTGTCCACCGTAAAATGTCCATGTACCTTGCCCCATTTCACCGTGAATGTAGCGAGCAGTTCCCAGGGCTTCACTTTCTCCTAAAATCAGTACATTCGGCTTTATAAACTCCTTGTTAAAATCAGTCGTTTGACCATAAAATCCAGCGATAACATCGGTATGACATTGCGTCAACATAGTTGGAACAACATCCCACTTGGCTGAAAAATCGAACAATGTAAAATTATCCGTTTCTTCTCTAAGTTTATGGTGTTTCTCTGTCCCATCTATACTCGAATACTCGTATACCATTGGGTTTCGCTCCAAAGTAAAGTCCTTGAAAGCAAAAGTATTATCGTACTCGAGTTTGTGTTGACAATTCGGGTCAGATGGATCACCATCGAACATACTTTCGCAAATATCCGTGTTCGCGGCAGCTAGGGCAATATCGAAACTATCTGTTCCGCTGCACATGGTGAACAAGAATCCACCGCCAAAAACAAACTCGCGAATTCTCAAAGCTACAGCCAATTTCAATCCTGAAACTTTCGCAAATCCCAATCGAATGGCACTTTCTTCCGCATCTTTAACTTGTTGCTGATACCAAGGAAACGAACGATAATTTGCATAAAACTTACCGTATTGACCTGTGAAATCTTCGTGGTGTAAGTGCAGCCAATCATATTCTGGCAATACACCATTCACAATAGAAGAATCATAAATCTTATCATATGGAATTTCCGCATAATCCAAAACGAGTGTTACTGCATCATCCCAAGGCATTTTTCCTTCAGGGGTATACACGGCAATCTTCGGTGCTTTTTCCAATTGAACCAATTCCATGTTTACTTCTGGATTTCCGATTTGTCGTTTTATTGCATTGACTTGTCCGTCAGCAACAACCTCGTATTTCACACCACGAATAACCAATTCTTCCTCAATGGTTTGCAAGTGAGGGAAAAGAAAAGATCCGCCTCTGTAATTTAACAACCATTCCATCACCACATTGTTCTCAAGCACCCAAAATGAAACACCATACGCCTTCAAATGGTCGCTTTGTGAGTCGTCCATAGGAACTAAAATTTGTGAGGCATTCGTTTGGAAAGACCAGATTATCAGTGAAAGAAAGAAAAGTAATTTATTTGTCATATTATTTTAAAGTCGTTTTCGCAGTTGTAATAACGCAAAAATCGTGCTTTTCTTTTAAAAAGGATTCTCAATATCGCTGGAAGAGCTAAAATCTTCTCCATCCTTTTCGTTTATCACATTGATTTTACTTGGAACGGTAAATGCATTCGCTGCTGCACTTTCAAGGGCCTTGTTGCTATTCATGGCTGACCCAATTGTAGAGTTTCCGAAATCGGTATCCATGTTGTCCAAGTTCTCAAATCGGGCATATTGACCTATGAATCGAAGTCGAACGGTATCCAAAGAACCATTTCTGTGTTTTGCTACGATGATTTCACCAATTCCTGCATTTGAACCGCCTTCACCATCGTCCATTAACCCATAATACTCTGGTCGATAAATAAAGGAAACGATATCGGCATCTTGCTCAATTGCTCCAGATTCACG
>DGBF01000167.1:10226-10513 GCA_002384725.1 Flavobacteriales bacterium UBA4011 | reverse complement strand
ATTCTTTTGCAATTTCCTTAATGGAACGAGATATTAAGGATATTTCTTGTTCACGATTTCCAGGACCTTTCCCACCACCGGCAGTCATTAACTGTAAGTAATCGATGATGACCATTTGAATGTCGTATTGTAATTTCAAACGACGACATTTCGCCCGTAAATCGAAAATCGAAATTCCAGCTGAATCGTCAATGTAAATTGGTGCTTGGGAAAGTTTAGAGATTCGTGTATGTAATTGTTGGAATTCGTGCTCTGCCAAATCACCTTTCCGTAATTTATCGGCAGGC
>DGBF01000167.1:4918-10157 GCA_002384725.1 Flavobacteriales bacterium UBA4011 | reverse complement strand
CGTAATTTATCGGCAGGCAAGCGACTTTCGCTCGAAATCAAACGTTTTACCAATTGAACAGCTGACATCTCCAAAGAGAAAATGGCCACTCCCATTCCATAATCCACAGCTGTATTGCGAGCCATTGATAAAACGAAGGCTGTTTTTCCCATAGCAGGACGAGCAGCAATTACAATCATATCTGATTTTTGCCAACCCGCGGTAATTTTATCTAAATCGATGAATCCGGTTGGAATGCCCGATAATCCATCTTTATTTTGACTCGCTTTTTCAATTTCATCAATCGCTTCACGAACCACATTCTTCATTTCGACGACTTGTTTCCCCATGTTGTTCTCGGAGATCTTAAACAAGTCTTCCTCAGCTTTATTAAGTACTTCAAAAACATCATTGGTGTCTTCGTAGGCCAATTTCTGAATTTCAGTGCTCATGCGAATCAACTCACGTTTGATGTGTTTTTCGCTGATAATACGAGCATGATATTCAATGTGCGCTGCAGAAGCAACTCGAGACGTTAACTGAGAAATATAAACCGCTCCGCCACTAGCTTCCAATAAACCTTCTTTCTTTAGTTGGTTGGTAACAGTAAGAATATCTACAGGTTTTGAAGTCGCAAATAATTCACGAATGGCTGTATAGATATTTTGGTGTTTCGGGTCGTAAAAACTCTGTGGAGAGAGCAAATCGATGGTATCGGTAACGGCATTTTTCTCTAGCATCAAAGCTCCAAGAACCGCTTGTTCGATGTCAATAGCTTGTGGTGGAAACTTCCCTAATTCGTTCGCCATCGGTCCGGCGTTTTTTAATCGATTAATTGGTTTTCTGTTGTTTTCCACCTTCTTTTCCATATTAAAACAAAGATACGGTATTGAAGCTCCACATTGAATTTTTTTAGAGACTAAAATTCAAAAAAGATATAACGAATCGTTATTAACAATTGTTGAAACAAGTTTACCTTTGGTCCGTGCAAAGAAAGATTATCGAAACAGCTGATGGTTCTAAAACGATTCATATCGAGGATTGGGACGAGCACTATCATTCGATAAATGGAGCGCACCAAGAAGCCATGCATGTTTTTATAGATAAAGTGCGTGAACGAATCGCTGGACGAAACGAAATTACCATACTTGAAATGGGATTCGGAACAGGACTCAATTCCTTTCTTACTTTGCAGTTGGCAAGTGAATTGAATATCAAGGTAAATTACTGTGGATTGGAAGCTTTTCCAGTTAATAGGGAAGAATTAGAAGCATTGAATTACGCTTCTCTTTGGAACGAAGGTAGTCCCTTTTTCGAGAGAATTCATGATTCAGAATGGGGTCGGAAAGTGGACATTCATCCAAATCTTTCTTTAACGAAAATGGCAACCAAATTTGAAGATTGGGAAACTATACCCAATACCTTCGATTTCATTTATTTCGATGCCTTCGGTCCAAGAGTGCAACCTGAATTATGGACAATTCCCATTTTTGAAAAGATGTTTGATTCTGCAAAAGTAGGCGCGTTTTTTTTGACCTATTGTGCCAAAGGGCAGGTGAGGAGAGATCTGGGAGTTGTTGGATTTGAAATGGAAAGATTGCCTGGTCCTCCTGGTAAACGAGAAATGTTATTGGGAAAAAAAACTTTAAGTGACTTTGCATAACATTAAGGCATTAAGCCTGCCTGTCGGCAGAGAGGGTATTGCTTTATTGCCTCTAAAAATGGTCTTAACTTTCTTCATCACGTCATGTTTAACAAAAAAAAGCCGACTCATTCAACTAACTATCGGAAGAATCGGCTTTTGAATAGAAGTTAGATGCTTATTTCGCGTTTACCACTATTTTTTTCACGATAAATGAACCGTTGCTAAATTGAATACGCGATAGGTAAGTTCCAGTAGCTAAACTCGTTATGTTCTGCATTAGGGTTGTCGAACCTTCGTTTAAATCAATGTTGTTAGATAGGACTACATTGCCCGTTAAATCGATAATACTTACCATTGCTGCTTCGTTGTTCTTAACGTTGCTTATGCGAATTGTCAAAACATCTGTTGTAGGTACTGGGTATAATTCAACTGTAATTGCATCACCCATTTCACCTTCGATTTCTTCTAAATTGGCCACATCATCGAATAATGTGTTTAACGTCGTATTTGTTTCAATCGGCGCGTTGTAATCGAAATAGATATTTGCTTTGTTTGTAAACTCTGTTCCTTGGGGGTTCGATGCTTTTCTGCTGATCGTGTAATTGATCAATCCTGAACTCAAAGCATCACCATACTGACTTTTCCAAGGCAAGTTGATATTTTCAAATTTGAAAGTAACAAGACCAGTTTCGCTTACTGCTGTTGTATACGAATAATCTGAATAACCAGGTTTAAGTGTCGTCCAATCCAAATCCGCATCCAATTGATCTGTAACGGCAATATTCTGCGCAAAATAAGATCCTTCGTTTTGAAAATGAATGGTGTAGTCCAAATCCATCACAGTGCTTGGAATTAAGCCTTCAGGTCCATCACCTTTTGGAGTTACTTCTTTGTAATTCGGGTCATAAGATCCAATTACATACGTTTGATACGTATTCACGTTATTCCACGGCGTGTAATCCAATAACCAGCTCGTAGCGATTGGCGCCATATCAGCAACCGAATCATAGAAATTAACGGCTGTACCCAACGGAATATTAGTTGGCGTGATGTAATTCAAAAGCATCATGTTAGAAGCATTTGGATTAAGCGAAGGGAATCCCGATTGCACGCTGTAATGATTAGGTTCAGAAACACTGTTCAATTGAACAAAGCTAGGTAAAGTTGAACTTAAAAATGGAATTTGGCCATCGTGTTTGTACCCTATTTGAATTCCACCTTCTGTAACTGTGCCCATATTCTTCACCACGACTTTTTGTTGGTAATTGTTGCCAGGAATTGGTGGTAAATTGGAATTCATGGTCACTAATTTGATGTCATGAATAATGATCACATTATTAGCAAAATCAACCACTGTGTTGTTTCCAGCTCCTGCCACAACGCTAACCGTTGTGCTCGTGCTTTGACAAGGTGTTAAAGGGTAATATGCATTTACTTGTTCGGTAATAGTGTACGTTCCTGTTGGAACCTGGAAACTATAGAATCCATTCACATCTGTATATATATAACCATATCCAGAGCAATGCATCATTATATTTTCAACCCCGTTTTCTCCGGTGTTTAAAATGCAATCTGAATTTACGTCAACGTAAACTGTACCCGAAATGGTGCTATAACAACTTGTACTCGTTTGTGCATTGGCAATCTGAAAGTGCTTTGATTTGCTACAACCATTAGCATCTGTTACACTTAAATAGTAATTCCCCATACCTAAACCAGTAACATTTGGTGTGCTCGTGCCGCCCGTGTATGAGTAGGTAAATGGTGCGGTTCCGCCTATTACTGTTGAATTGGCCGCACCGTCTGTATTGAAGACACAAGATACAGAGGTTGTTGCAACTGAAACACTCACTGGAGAGAAACTAGTTACATTGGCACTTTTCGAAACCGTACAGCCTAATGCATCTGAAATTAGACAAGTATAATTCCCTAACGGAACACCCGTTATCTGATTAGTCGTAGCGCCATTGCTCCATGAATAGTTGAAAGGAGGATTTGAACCACTCACAATGGCTGTTGCTGTCCCTGTTGTATTCGGACAAACAACAGCTGTGCCTTGAGCGTTTGCGGTGATTGTGCTAATTGGATTTATAATAGCCGAACCTGTTCGTTCACAGCCAACTGCATCAGTTACTGTAAAAGAATAACTTCCCGGAGCAACATTAGAAAGTGTAACTCCTGTTGCTTGCGGACTTGTATTCCAAACAATTGTATAAGGCGCTGTTCCTCCAGTCGGCGTTACTGTAGCAATTCCAGTTGGCGCTGTACATTGACTAGCTGTTGATGTATAAGTAACAGTGATGGGTGTGTTAGTATTGATAAAGGCATTTCCTTGACCTATACAACCATTTGCGTCTGTCGCGATCACGATATAAGAATTTGGACCCGTTAATCCTGTTGCAGTATTAACCGTCTGACCATTACTCCAAGTATAAGTATATGGATTCACTCCTCCTGAAGCGAATGCACTTGCACTACCATCGGACTGAATACATGTTGCATTTGTAATAGTTGTATTTACAGAAATGAAAGGGTTTTGTTGAATATATGCTCCAGCATAATTCGATTCACATCCTTGAGCATCCGTAATCGTTACCGGATAGTAACCTTGACTCAAACCACTTATAGTTGCTGAGGTTGCGCCATTAATCCAAAGGAAAGTGTATGGTGCAACACCTCCTGATGGAAAAACAGTTGCAGTACCGTTTGTACAATTTGCTTGTGTTGTGCTGACCGTTCCTAAGACATTAGAAAGTTGCGTTACGTTTGCAGCTGAATCGGATATCTGCAAAACACAACCAGTAGTTTGATCTGTGATTATTGCTGTGTAATCACCAACGGGAACTGAAACATTATTTCCTGCGTATGAGATTAAAGTTTGGGAATTTGTCCAGCTAAATGTGAAAGGCCCGGTAGTTCCACCGCTTTGGGTCGCTGTAAGTATACCAGTTGTAACAGGACAGAGTGGGTTGGTACCACTTGTCGTAAAGGAAAATGCTGGGGTATATGAATTTTGAGCGTATGCGTTTTGTCCAGCGCTCGCAGCAAAACAATAGATATAACCAGAATTATCCATGGCAAAATTGGTCAATTGATCTGTTGCCGAATTAACATTTGAATGAACAATTGGGTTTCCACTGGTCCCAATATAATAGGTATATGTAATTGGAAGCGACATACCTGTCGTGGTGACCGTGTATATGCCGTCATTGTTGCACGGAGCTTGGGTAATAACTCCGGTTGCCGTTTGACTTAAGCCGAGTTGCCCAAAGCAAACCAGAATCAGAATTGAAAGGATAAATTGTTTCATAATTGTTTGTTTTAAGTGGTTTGTAATTTAAGAAACGAAAAGTTTTGATTAAAAGGGGGGGCTAATTAAAATCTGGGCATGTTTTTTCTTAAGAATTGTTGGTTTATAAAATTAGACAAGAACTTAATACAAGCGTGTCATTTGCCTATTATATAGATTTTACAACATTTCTTTGAAGGCGAGAATGGCAAAATCGCAAAGTCCTGCATAGCGACTTGTGTGTAAAGTAAAGTATTTGTTTTATTCGTAAATTCGCATTCATTGAAGCAAACAGCGTGCAAGAAACAAACGAAGAAAACATTCTC
>DGBF01000167.1:0-4848 GCA_002384725.1 Flavobacteriales bacterium UBA4011 | reverse complement strand
ACATTCTCCAAATCCATCAAGAGCAAAAACTCTTTTTTACGACAAACCAAACAAAGGATGTTCAGTTTCGATTAAAACAATTGCGTCTTTTTCTTACTGTGGTTCAAAAATATTCAAAAGATATAGAAGAGGCTCTTTGGTCTGACCTAAGAAAGTCTCCTGAAGAAGCATTTCTCACGGAAATTAGTATTGTGATTGGAGAATTGAAAAATCACATCAAAAACTTAGAGCATTGGGCAACCCCTCAAAAGGTGAAAACACCTTTTCATTTGATGCCGGCAACGAGCAAGATTTACACTGAACCATTGGGTGTATCGTTGATTATTACTCCTTGGAATTACCCTTTTCAATTGACGATAAACGCCCTTGTTGGCGCTATTTCATCCGGCTGTTGCGCTATTTTAAAGCCATCTCCTGACGCCCCGGCTACGGCAAAAATCATGGAGAAAATGGTGAACGAATGTTTCGACTCCAACTACATCGCTTTGGTGCAAGGTGGACGAGAAACAAATACCATTTTACTTCAACAGCGGTTCGACATCATATTCTTCACGGGAAGCACGAAAGTCGGAAAAGTTGTGATGAAGGCAGCGGCTGAGAATTTAACACCCGTTATTTTAGAATTGGGAGGAAAGAGTCCTTGTATTGTCGATAGTAATGCGAACATCAAACGCGCGGCTAAACGGATCGTTTGGGGAAAGCTCATCAATGCAGGTCAGACTTGTATTGCGCCTGATTATCTCTTAGTTCAAGAAAAAGTGAAAGACGAATTAATCGCTCAAATGAAAGTGCAAATTCTAAGTATGTATGGTGATGATCCGCAAAAAAGTCGTTTTTACCCGCGGATAATAAACGCTGCTGCATTTCAGCGATTGGTAGGTTTATTGAAGAAAGGAAATGTTTTAATTGGAGGCGAAACCGATGAAAAAGAAAAGTTTATTGCACCGACGATTATCGATGGTCTTTCTTTCGATGATGAAATCATGCAAGGCGAGATATTCGGTCCAATTTTACCCGTTTTCACCTTTAAAACAATGGATGAACCTTTAGATTATATCAATTCGAATGAAAAACCCTTGGCGTTTTATTACTTCGGCAATAGCAAATCGGCGAAAGAAGTTATACATAAATCTACTTCAGGTGGAGGTTGTATTAACGATACCATCATGCACATTGCCAATCATCATCTTCCTTTTGGAGGAGTGGGAAATAGCGGAATGGGCGGATATCACGGACAAGCTAGTTTCATGGCTTTCAGCAACCAACGATCGATTGTTCGCTCAGCAACTTGGATGGATATACCATTTAAATATGTACCGTTCAAATGGTTCAAGTGGGTGCGAAGAATTTTGTAAATACGATGAACTTCGCACATTAAAGACGGAGATTCATAGAACTTAGAAAATTTATTGTCCGAAAGTTTAGCGTACCAAATCTATCTCCAATATGAAAAAAGAACTCTACCTTTTATAATTAATATTTTTCGTTTCATTCGGAGTTGAAATTGGCGACGCGATAGTAATTACTGATATGAATGGAAGAATAGTACACCAATCTACGACAAATTAAGGGGAGCGCCCAGATTTCAATAAAGAACTCAGGGGTATATTTTGTTGTGGTTCAAAATAATGAAAAGGTTTTCCAACAAAAATTGTTAGTTCGATAAGTCTGAAGTAGTGTTATTTCTTAAAAAAATTGTGGCCGATGTGAATTAGTGCTAGACTAAATAAATATTGGTCTTAAAACCCTTGCCAGTAAAAAATAAATCCCTATATTTGCACCGTTAAAATCACATGATGTGATAGCAACTACATAAGAATCATTAAAATAATATTGGCATGTATTTAGCTCCAGAAAAAAAAGCAGAGATCTTCGCAAAGCACGGAGGATCAGAAACCAACACCGGTTCGGCAGAAGGTCAGATCGCATTATTTACTTATAGAATTACGCACTTGACTGAGCACTTGAAGAAGAATCGTAAAGATTATGGAACGCAACGCGCTCTTCAATTATTAGTAGGTAAAAGAAGAAGTTTCTTAGACTATTTGAAGAAAAAAGATATCACAAGATATCGTGCAATTGTTAAAGAATTAGGACTTCGTCGTTAATCTTTGGCACAAAATATTCAAACAAAAGGGGGCATTCGAAAGTATTCGACTGTCCTTTTTTTTTGATAAAAAAACAAAACGTACACTTCGATTCCGCTCAGTGTGCGTTTAAAAGAATACCAGCGCTGACTGAGCGGAGTCGAATGCAGGCGCAAATAAATTAGTAAATTATATATATGAACATAGGAATAAAAAAGTCCATCACCATCGGAGGAAAAGAAATCTCCGTTGAAACTGGTAAGCTAGCGAAGCAAGCTGACGGTTCAGTGGTGTTACGAATGGGCGACACAATGATGCTTGCAACAGTGGTTGCGGCAACAGAAGCAAGAGAAGGAGTAGATTTCCTTCCTTTAACAGTAGACTACCGTGAGAAATATGCGGCAGCTGGAAGAATCCCAGGTGGATTTTTCAGAAGAGAAGCACGTCCGTCTGAAGGAGAAATCTTGATGATGAGAATCGTGGATCGCGCAATGCGTCCATTGTTTCCAGACGATTACCATGCAGAGGTACAATTGATGGTTCAATTGTTATCGTATGACGGTATTCACCACCCAGACACTTTGATTGGTTTCGCTGCATCATCTGCAGTAGCTGTTTCAGACATCCCGTTCAACGGACCAATGTCGGAAGTAAAAGTTGGACGAGTAGATGGAAAATTGATCTTGAACCCAACGGTTGAAGAATTGAAAAGCTCTGATTTGGATATCATCGTTGCAGGTACTGCGAAGGATGTGAACATGGTAGAGGGAGAAATGAAAGAGATTTCAGAAGAAGAGATGGTGGAAGTCATCAAATTCGCTCACGAAGCTATTATTGAACAGTGTAAATTTCAAATGGAATTAGCGAAGGAAGTTCCTAACGCTTTCCCGAAAAGAGAATACAATCACGAAACACATGACTTAGAGCTTAAAGCGAAAGTTATGACAGAGTGTTTTGATAAATGTAAAGCCGTTGCTCGTCAAGGTAATGCAAATAAAGCGTTGCGTTCTGAGTTATTCGGAGCAGTGAAAGAAGAATTTTCAGCTCAATATTCGGAAGAAGAATTAGAAGAGAAAAAAGGATTCATTTCAATTTACTTTAAGGAGGCAATGAAAAAAGCCGTTCGTGACGTAATGTTGAATGAGCAAGTTCGTTTGGATGGTCGTCGTTTTGATGAGGTTCGTCCAATTTGGTCTGAAGTTGATTATTTACCAATGGTTCACGGTTCTGCCGTATTTACTAGAGGTGAAACTCAAGCATTGATGACATTGACTTTAGGTGGTAAAATGGATGAGCAAATGATTGACGATGTAACCCACAAAGGTTATGAGAAATTCATGTTGCACTACAATTTCCCTCCATTCTCAACAGGTGAGGCACGTCCTTTAAGAGGAACTTCTCGTCGTGAGATTGGTCATGGTAACTTGGCAATGAGAGCATTGAAAGGAATGCTTCCTGATGACAACGCATACACAGTTCGTTTGGTTTCAGAGATTTTAGAATCGAATGGTTCGTCTTCAATGGCGACAGTTTGTTCTGGAACGATGGCCTTGATGGACGGAGGTATCCAAATCAAAGCGCCAGTTTCTGGTATCGCGATGGGATTGGTTGCTGAAGGTGATAAATTTGCTGTATTGTCTGATATCTTAGGAGATGAAGATCACTTGGGAGATATGGACTTTAAAGTATGTGGAACTGCAAAAGGAATCACAGCTTGTCAAATGGATATCAAAGTAGACGGTTTATCCTACGAAGTATTGACGAAAGCTTTGATGCAAGCGAAAGAAGGACGTATTCATATCTTGGGTGAGATGATGAAAACGATTTCTGAGGTGAATCCACAATTGAAACCGCAGACTCCACGTATCGAAGCGTTCACAGTGCCGAACGATATGATTGGTGCAATTATCGGACCTGGAGGAAAAATCATCCAAGGTATTCAGAAAGAAACGAACACTACCGTTACAATTGAAGAATTGGAAACAGGTGAAGGACGCGTACAAATCATGTCGAACAATGCGGACGATATGGCAGCGGCAATGAAAATTGCAAGAAGCATCGCTTTCCCACCAGAAGTGGAAGAAGGTGCTGAATACGAAGGGAAAATCAAATCGATCCAAGCATATGGTTGTTTCGTAGAGATCCTTCCTGGAGTTGATGGATTAATTCATATTTCCGAGTTCTCATGGGACAGAGTAGAGAAAATGGAAGACGTTTGTAAAGAAGGTGACGTAGTGAAATTCAAAGTAGTTTCTCGTGACCCGAAAACGAAAAAATGGAAACTGTCAAGAAGAATATTGCTTCCAAAACCGGAAAAGAAAGAAGCCGAAGCATAAGCTGAGGTTCAATCAAAATATAAACGCTCTATCGAAAGGTAGGGCGTTTTTTTGGATTATATTTTGAGAATACAGAACCCACTATCAAAGTCTAATGAAGACTTACAATCGCCAGTTTTTAGCGTTGGGATTAAACGAGCGGGCTGTACAATTATTTGTTTCATCGAAACAAATTCATCAAACTCTTCTTTTGTAAGTCCTACAACCTTTTCAGTTCTTTTTTCTTTATCATTGGTTTGGTTTTTTATTACAGCTAACGGTTACGCTAAAAAGTGTTTTTTGCTTCAGCAAGATATGATTTTTTAGCGATTGTTATAACCATCCTTCTTCCTTTTTACACACACACACACACACACTTCATCACCACCCCTACTACTACTACCCCTACCCCTACCCCTACCCCTACCGCTACACCTACCTCTCAC
>DGBF01000022.1 GCA_002384725.1 Flavobacteriales bacterium UBA4011 | reverse complement strand
AGAGTGGGGATTTTTTGAGGTGTGGGTTTAGATTTTTGTTTGTCGTATGGGAATCAATTACACGATTTAATAGCACAATCTGTGTAAATCCGTGGAAATCTGTGAAATCCGCGTCACTTGTGTTCCATCCCCAACACGTCAGTCAAAGGTCAATGTCAATAGTCAACGTCAATAGTCAATGTCAACAAAAAACAAAATAACATCATTAGTAACCGGCGGAGCGGGCTTTATTGGTTCTCATGTGGTCGAACATTTACTTGAGCTAGGGCATACTGTTGTCGTATTAGATGATCTTTCTGGTGGAAGAAAGGAAAATGTTCCGTCCGAAGCTATTTTTCACGAAGGTTCAATTCTCGATGTGGACCTAATCAACTCACTTTTCGAAAAGTATAAATTCTACTATGTATATCACTTGGCGGCATATGCAGCAGAAGGCTTGAGTCATTATATTCGGAATTTCAATTACCAGAACAATTTGGTGGGTAGTGTGAATTTGATCAACGCTTCGGTGAATTATGACGTGAAATGTTTCGTTTTCACATCGTCGATTGCTGTGTATGGCACGAATACTTTGCCTTTGGTGGAAACACAGCATCCGCAACCGGAAGATCCTTACGGCATTGCAAAATACGCGGTGGAAATGGACTTGATGAACGCTCAGAAAATGTTTGGCTTGAACTACGTGATTTTCAGACCACACAACGTGTATGGCGTTCGACAGAATATTGGCGACAAATACCGAAATGTGGTGGGCATTTTCATGAATCAAATTTTGGAAGAAAAACCGCTGACCATTTTTGGCGACGGCGAACAAACCAGAGCTTTTACCCACGTGGATGAGGTTGCGCCGTATATTGCTAATTCGGTGAATGTTCCGAAAGCCAGAAATTCCATTTTTAATATTGGCAGCGATAGTGTCTATTCGGTGCTAGAATTGGCGCTAGCGGTGGTCAAAGCAATGGATGCTGAGGTGATCGTTCACCAATTTGAAAAACGAGAAGAAGTGATGCATGCTTATGCTGATCACACCAATTTTGAAGAGGTTTTTAAACCAACAAAACAGGTGATTTTGACTGACGGACTTTTAGAAATGGCGCAATGGACGAAGAAAAATGGAGCCAGTAAAAGTGCTGATTTTGACCAGATTGAAATACAGAAAAATCTACCTGAATCGTGGAAAAACCCAACAGAAGAATGAGCGATCAAGCACTCGTAACGATTATCATGGCCGTCAAAGACACGGCACCGTATTTGCACGACTGTTTGGATTCTATTTTGGCACAAACGTATCAAAATTGGGAATTGATTGCGGTCAACGATCATTCCACAGACGACACACCAAAAATCTTACAAGAATACGCGGATAAAGATGCACGAATTCGGGTTTTTCACAGCGATCAGCCTAAATTGATTCCTACCTTGCAAGTTGGATACCGTGAAACGAGAGGAACATTGATCAACCGAATGGATTCGGACGACAAGATGCCGGATTATAAAATTCAAGTGCTCGTGGACGAATGGAACAAGCACGAAAAAGGAACTGTCATTGCAGGAGGAACCGAGCATTTCGTGGACGAAGGCGAGGTGGGCGATGGATTCATCAAGTATGAAAAATGGTTGAACGAAGTCGCGCGAACCAGCACGCATTACCAAGAAATTTATCGAGAATGTGTCATACCATCGCATTGTTGGCTCATCCACAAAGACGATTTTGATGCTGCAGGAGCCTTTGATCCCATGATTTATCCGGAAGATTACGACCTTTGTTTTCGCATCTACAGATTGGGATTGACGATAGTGGGAATAGACAAAATCTTGCACCACTGGCGCGACCGGACCGATCGTATTTCACGCACTTGGGAAGAGTACAAAGACAACCGTTATTTCGACTTGAAACTGCACTTTTTCTATGAATTGGACAGAGACCGAACACGTCCTTTGGTTTTGTGGGGCGCAGGTCGAAACGGGAAAGACATGGCGAAATTGTTGCAATCCTACGACGATACTTTCCACTGGGTGTGCGACAACGAGCGAAAAATAGGGAAGGACATTTATGGCGTCATCATGGAAGATTTTTCAGTCATTCCTTCGGTAGTAAATCCACAAATTATCATTGTCGTCGCTTCACCAGATGGCAAAAAAGAAATTGAAGAGCAACTAGCAAGCTGGGAAAAGAAACCAGTCGTTGATTTTTGGTTTTTCGCTTGACAAATAAACATTTACTTAGGAATAGAAAAAAATAAACATGGCAAAAATGACACATCTCGATCCATCGGTATTTCAGTTTTTAACGACTTTGGAGAAAAACAATGACCGCGATTGGTTTGCAGAAAATAAACCAAAGTATGTAGCCGCAAATGAACATTTCAAAGCATTGGCTGAGGAGATAAACAGCGGCATGATAAAGCGAGATAACATTGAGAAAATGAAATTGTACCGCATCTACCGCGATGTACGTTTCTCCAAAAACAAAGCGCCGTATAAAAGCAATTTTTCTTGTGGATTTAGCCGTGCAACAAAAGCACTGCGAGGTAGCTATTTTCTGCAACTGCATCCTGGCGATAGATCGTTTATGGGCGGTGGGTTTTGGCAGCCAGATATTCCCGATTTAAAAAGAATCCGCGAAGAAATTGATCTTGATCCATCTGGACTTCAAGATATTATCAATTCTGCTAGCTTCAAGGAACACTTTGGAAAATTAGGCGGACAACAACTTAAAACGGCACCAAAAGGCTACCCAAAAGATCATCCAGCGATCGAATTACTGCGGTACAAATCGTTTGTTGTCACCAAAAGCTTTTCGGATGAAGAAGTGATGACGCCTGGGTTCTCAGAACAAGTTTTGAAATACTTTCAAGCAACACGTCCCCTCTTTGATTATATGAGCGATGTCTTAACGACAGATAGTAATGGCGTTTCGTTGATTGATTGATAGGTTTTTGGTTTTTTTACTTAGTTGAAGGCGATCGGATATTCTGACTTTTTAATGTTAATAAGTATCGTACCTCAAAATAGTCAATTATGAAAATTAGCATCTTATTTCTCACGTTTTTCTATTCCGCAGTGCTTGCTGGACAGACGGACGGCACCTTATTGTTGAAACAACTCGACATGAAGAAAACACACATTATTTTCATATATGGAGGAGATGTTTGGCATTAAGAACAAGCCGCGAGTCGAATAACCAGTGCAAGTGCACACGAAAGTAGTCCGCATTTGTCACCCGATGGCAAAACCATTGGTATTTGCCATAAAACCTTTGATAAATAGTTTACCCTCGGGCGGATTATATTGGCTTTTTGGAGGCGGAGTGGCTTATACGGTTGGAGCCATTTTGTAAAGTTTAAAAAAAATCTCCTTCAATCACGCCATCTTTCATGTGTGCGCGCTGCTGGGCAGTTTTAGTCGCGTTTATGCGGTGTACTATTTTGTTTTGCCTTCTGATGTAAAACAATTTCAGTTGAGGTTTGTTAAGCAAAGTCAATCACCACTCTAAAGAATTTACAACGAAATGAAGCTAGTTTTACTCTTATTTTTGCACTTTTTTGCTCTTGTCGCTATTGCACAAAATACCGGAACCATTCAAGGAAATGCAAAAGATGTCAATACCGAAGAACCTTTAGCCTTTGCCAAAGTTTTCATTGAAGGAACCCAAATAGGTGCGCTTACCGACATCGATGGCAATTACAAGATAGAGGTTGCCGTGGGAACATACACAATTGTGATTACCGCTGCTGGATACGATCCTTTAAAAAAATTCAATATACCGGTGAATTCTGGCAATGTAGAAACGGTGAACTTTGAACTCGCGTCCATTTCAATTGATTTAGAAGCGGTAGAAATTGTATATGACAGAAATCAAGTTGCGCAAACAACCGATATGATTACGCCATTGTCCGTTCAAAAATTGACTTCTGTAGAAATTGAATCCAATCCTGGCGGAAATTTCGATGTGTCTAAGGTGGTTCAAACCCTTCCAGGTGTTGGAGGTTCGGCTGGTGGGGCGCAGCGAAACGACATCATCATCCGAGGTGGAGCACCGAACGAAAATGTGTACTATTTGGACGGAATTGAAATTCCAGTTCTGAATCACTTTCAAACCCAAGGTTCTTCGGGCGGAGCTCAAGGAATTTTGAATGTATCCTTTATTGAAGAGTTGAAATTAAGTTCATCCGCCTTCGATGCGCGTTATGATAATGCTTTGGCTTCTACTTTTGTGATCAAACAAAGGCAAGGAAACCGAGAGAAGCTTTCGGGAAATGCGCGAGTTGGATTTACGGAAAGTGTACTTACGCTGGAAGGACCAATGGGTAAGAAGAATGATTTTTTGGTATCGGCACGGACATCGTATCTCGATTTTCTTTTCAAATTAATTGATTTACCCATCCGACCAAATTTCTCAGATTTTCAATTTAAAACTACTTTCCGTCCCGATAGTAAAACAACAATTACCGCCCTTAGTTTGGGAGCATACGATCGATTCAGTTTTGCCGCAACGCGAGAAGACAATGACGAATCTGAGTTTTTCCGTCGCTCTTTGCCCTTTATCACGCAGTGGAATTATACGACAGGTTTTGCCATCAAGCGAAGAATAGAAAATGGATTTTGGAATTTAGCGCTTAGCCGCAACATGTTTGATAA
>DGBF01000199.1:3901-6987 GCA_002384725.1 Flavobacteriales bacterium UBA4011 | reverse complement strand
TAGGCTGACGTTTTACAATAGTAGGTGCATAAACAACAAAAGCCCCCATTTCTGGAGGCTTACCGTGGTCCCACTTGGAATCGAACCAAGCACCTACTGATTATGAGTCAGTTGCTCTAACCGAATGAGCTATAGGACCAATAAGGATGCAAATATACTATACCGATTTCGAATTCCACAATTTTTTCGAGTGGTTTAAGCGATTCGGGTCGATTTTTTACTGCGCAACCAACTCATCCACAAAATTCCGAGAATGATCGTCGCGAAAAAGAGATGTGCTACTTGCGCCCAACCTGGCAAATCAAAATAGGCCAGGAGGACACCTGAAATCAACTCTATAGCGAGGACGATAAACGCCCAACGGAACAGGCCTTCCTTTTTCGCTTTTTCATTTCGGTAGGCGAGAAAGACCAAAAGACCTAATACGAGCCATGAAAAACTACGGTGAATAAAAAAGATGGCGCCCAGTTTTTCGCTCCACGATTCACGACCAAATCCTTGGCGGGTCAGGTCATCGATGTATTCGCGGACTTGGGTTCCCAAAAACATTTGGCCAACGGTGATCAGTAAACAGACCAAAACGAGATTTTTCATTCCCTTTGAGATGGAAATATTTCGTTGTTGACTGGGCGCAATTTTTCGCAACAAATAAATTTGAATACCCAGAATGACAACTGCCACAAGCATGTGCACGGTAATCGTCCACGGCACCAAATTGGAGACCACCACGATAGATCCAAACCAACCTTGAAAACCCATTAAAATGACATTGACAAAGGAAAGCCGCAGGATAGTTTTGTGTTTTCGGTATTTCAAAAGGATCCAAAGAAAAAGGGCGAGTACCACATTTCCGGCCAAAAACCCACACAAGCGATTGATGTATTCGGTCCACGTTCGTCGGGCATTGAAAGGGTCTTCTTGGTATAAGTACGGGTCATTTGTCAATTTTTCGGCCGTTTCTTTCAGTCCAAGAAAGTTCAATAATTTGACAAATCGCTCCGCCTTTTTTATTCTTTTTTCCAGTAAGGGATTGCGGTAATTATCCGGCAATTGCGCTTCACTGGTCGGCGGCACCCACTGCCCAAAACACTTCGGCCAATCCGGACAACCCATGCCCGAACCAGAAGTTCGCACCACACTTCCCGCTACAAAAACCAGCAAGATTAGCACCAAGCTAATCCAATGCAATTTCACAAAAACCCGATTGAAAATCATAGGGTAAAATTACCAAATTTATCTAAGATAGGCCATTAGGTTTAACACGCGATTTCGGACTTCGACAGGTTCAGCCCTCGGGTGCTATTTAAGGAGGGCTGAGCCTGTCGAATTCCGAATTCCCGCATCTAATCCTTATATTCGTATAAATGAATACGCATACAAACATCGGAATCATCGGTCTGGGTTGGTTGGGTGAATCTTTGGCAGATTTCCTGAAATCAAACCAAAATCAAGTTTGGGGTACGGTTACCTCAATTGAAAAAGCTGCGCGTATATCTCAAAAAGGAATTTCTACTTTGCTTTGGAATAGCGAAGACAGTTTCTCCGAGGAACTAAAAAAAGCTTTATCACAAACCGACATCTTGATTCTGAATCTTCCACCGAGTGTTTTTAAAACCATGACCTATGCAGAAGGCGTAAGTTCATTCATTCCCTACCTGAACAAAAAAACAAAGGTGATTTTCACGAGTTCGACGGGTGTATACCCCGATCATCTTGAAAATGCAAGGGAAGATTACGTTTTTCAAGCGGAAGATTCTAATAAATTGATAGAAGCAGAGGGAACCTTGCAACAACAATTAGGCGACCGATTGAGCATCTTACGATTAGCTGGATTGATCGGTGAAGAAAGAAATCCGGTTCATTATTTGGCGAAAAAAGAGGTGAACGATCACCCCAACAAAAAAGTAAATCTCATTCATCGTAAGGACATTTTTAGGGTTGTAGATTTACTTATTTCGAGGGATATTTTCGGAGAAATTTTCAATGTTTGTCATCCGAGTCACCCGACGAGAGAAGCATATTATACTCAGAAAGCGTTGGATTACAATCTAGGTAAAATTAAGTTCGGACCACCAACTAAAAATCAGCCAAATAAAGTCGTAAATTGCGGTAAATTGCAAAAAGAACTGAACTACAAACAGTTCGAATTGTTGTAAAAAAAAGGAAGGTAGCATTTTTAGGCATCTTTTTTGCTTAGTTAGCGTCTACAATAGTATTTAGTATGGGATTCAAGACAAAACATATTTGGTTTTCTCTGTGGCTTATTTTTTTCAGCCATTTCTCATCGCATGCGGCTCATATTGTAGGTGGCGACATGTGGTACGATTATGTGGGGGGCAACAATTACAAATTTTACATTGCTCTTTACCGTGATTGTAATACGGTGACAGGTGCAGCCTATGACAGCCCCCTTCCTCTTGGTGTTTTTAATTCTGCCAATCAGCGCATAATGGATGTCAATGTACCTTTTCCAGGGTCGGTCACTTTGCCCATTATTTTCAACAATCCTTGTGTACAGGCGCCAACTGGCATTTGCACAGAAAGAGCGATTTATACCGTAACCTTGAATCTGCCGCCGATTGTGGGCGGATACAAAGTGGCCTATCAAAGATGTTGTCGACAACCTTCCATTATTAATTTATCGAATGCCCCAGGAGAAGGATTGACTTTGGTGGCACAAATACCTGGTTCAGAAACAGGTGCTACGGTAAATTCATCTCCCAGATTTACTAACTATCCGCCCTTGGCGATTTGCAACAACGATGAATTAAATTTTAATCATTCGGCGGCTGATCCAGACGGAGATCAATTGGTTTACTCATTAATTACGCCTTTTGGAGGTGCCTCTTCTGCCAATCCAGCTCCGAATCCGATACCGAATCCGCCTTACAATTTAGTGGGATGGGAAGTTGGATTTAATGCTGCCGCACCTTTGGGCCCCGGATCTTCCATTTCCATAAATCCAACAACGGGTCAATTGTTGGCCAGTCCAAATTTATTGGGCTTGTACGTCGTAGGAATTCGCGTAGATGAATACCGAAATGGAATTTTTATCGGAGGAAATACCCGAGATTTTTTATTCACTG
>DGBF01000199.1:2225-3827 GCA_002384725.1 Flavobacteriales bacterium UBA4011 | reverse complement strand
TCCGAGATTTTTTATTCACTGTCATTAATTGTGTCATATCCCTACAAGCTATTTTGCCCGATCAACAAGACTTGGCTACTTTTCAAGGGTATTGCAATGGCTTAACGGTCGATTTTGAAAACAACAGTTACGGAGCGACCAATTATTCTTGGGATTTTGGCGTGTCTGGCATCACAACCGATGTGAGTACGCAGGTTGAGCCTTCCTACACATATCCAGCGTCTGGAACCTATTACGCAACATTGGTTGCAAATCCAGGTTGGCCCTGCACAGATACGGCCATAATGGAGGTGGTCATTGACAATACGTTCATCGTAAGTTTTACGGCGACAGATTCCGTTTGTTTTGACGGACATAGCATTGATTTTGTGGGAACGGCATCCCCTTCTATCGTTCCAGGGCAAGTTTCGACTTACGCATGGGATTTTAGCACTAACGCCACGCCTCAGAGTTCAACTAATTTGACCGTTAACGGAGTCGTCTATTCTCAGCCGGGAATTTATCCAGTTACACTTTCTGGAGTTCGGGGAGAATGTATCGCCGATACCACCTTAAATGTGACAATTTATGAGCCTCCTGTGGCCAATTTTTCATTACCATCGGATTACGAATGTGAAGGGCAAACGATAAACTGTACGAGCACCTCAACAGCCAGTGTTAATTTCATTTGGGATTTTGGTGACCCGACTACAACTGCCGATGTCAGCACCTTGTCCAATCCTTCGTACACCTATGCCGGTCCGGGAACGTATACGATTCAATTGATTGCTGGGTCCACTGGATCCTGCTACGATACCGTTTCTTTTACGTATCAAATTTATCAAGATTTGCTCATGTCAATGACGCATCCAGATTCGCTGTGTATCACCAACAATAGTTTCGACTTTGTGGGTACAGTTAGTGGTCCAGCTGGAATTACCTCGTATGCATGGGACTTGGGCGCAAATGCAACACCCCAATTTGTTGCTGGAACGGACGCTTTGGGCATCAACTTTTCTACCCCAGGAAATCACACGGTACAGCTGACAGGAAGCTACTTGAATTGCTCGAAATCGATTACAGGAAACATCTTTATTTACAAAGAACCGACGATAGATTTTACGCTTGCTCCGGGGAACCAATGCGCTCCTTTTACGGCTCAATTTATCGACTTAAGCACATCTGATACGCCCATCCAATATGCATGGGATTTTGGTGATGGAGCCACAAGTACGGGTCAAAACCCGAGTCATATTTACACCATCCCAGGGGTTTATCCTATTACCTTGGGGACCAGCACGAACAAGGGTTGCATCGCCAATTTATCTTTGACCCAAAGCGATTTAGTGGATGTAAAACCCAGACCCGTTTCTGTTTTCACGACTTCTACAGAGCAAACAGATATTTGTCATCCAGAAGTGATATTTATTGATCAATCGACAGGCGCTAGCATCATTTCGTACATCCCTGATGATAACGAAGCCTTTGCTAATAATGTGCCGCCCATTTTTGCGTATCAATATCAATCATCGGGGTACAAAGACGTCATCCAAATTGCAAATGACAAACCTGTAATTCCGTAGAAAAAAGCAGTAATTGCCAATCTCGTTGGTGCTAATCCCA
>DGBF01000199.1:0-2124 GCA_002384725.1 Flavobacteriales bacterium UBA4011 | reverse complement strand
GGTACAAAGACGTCATCCAAATCGTTCAAAACGAATACGGCTGCAAGGACAGAAGTTCGAATAGATTGTACATCGAACCCTTCACCGTTTATATTCCAAATGCGTTCACACCCGATGGCGACCAATACAACAACAATTGGAGTCCAGTTGTCGCCTTAAATTCTCAAGAATGGCACTTGACTATTTACGACCGTTGGGGTGAAATGTTATGGGAATCATTCGACCAAAATGCGGGTTGGGACGGTTTTTACAAGGGACGGAAAATGCAACAAGGCGTGTATGGCTATGCGCTTCGTTACGTAAGTTGTGGTTTGGAAGACAAGTACAATACTTTGACGGGGCATTTTTCTTTGCTGAAATAATTCTCAACTTCCGTTTGCTTTTCATTCATGTCCAAACGACAAGATTCTTTCCGTTTACTTAAACATTTCTCCTTTTCAAGAGTTTGGAATTTAGCGTACTTGGGCACTTCTTTTTAGCTTCAGAAACTAACCTAAAACGGACAAGAAAAAGCACTTCCTTTTTCACTTTCCATCGAATCAGCGACAGCATGTAATTTAGGCTGTCCCGAATGCCCGAGTGGTTTGAAACAATTCACGCGGCCAAAGGCAAAATCCCGCTTAAAAAACAAGTTAAAAAACGAATGCTGGCGCATGTGGTCGGGCTCAGTCATTACCTGGGATGGAAAGGCGGTTCCTTGTTGTTTTGACAAAGACGCCGTGCATCAATTGGGTGATATGACGAATGCTACTTTCAAGTCCATTTGGCAATTGGAGCAATATGTTTCGTTCCGAAAATCGGGTTTCACGAATAGACAGGAGATAGATATTTGCAAGAATTGTACGGAGGGGGCAAAGGTGTATTCTTAGCCTAGTAACACCTAATCAAATTAATTTTATGACTATCTTTGTTGTCTTATTTCAGTGATTGGTGAAAAGCAAAATCAAATATTTCTTGCAACGAATTTTAGGCTTCCAAAGATATTTGACATGGTTCTCCTTGTTCAAAATTACTACACTTCGAAACGATAAAAAAGAGGGGGATTTCTTTCATTTTATGTCCCTACTAAAGGACGAAGGTGATATTCTGGACATTGGAGCCAACATTGGAATTATGACCGCCCATCTTGGAAAAACCTTTCCCCAGCACACGATTCATTCTATCGAACCCATGCCAGAAAACTTGAAGGTTCTCAAAGAAATCGTGAAACGAAAACGTCTGGCAAATGTGGAGATAATTCCGTTTGCCGTTGGTTCTGAATCTGGAAAGTTAAAAATGATCATGCCAACTGATGGGAAGGTAAAATTACAAGGATTGAGTCACGTAAAAACTCCCGAAATTACGGAGTGGAACGAAGGTGAAGAATTTGAAGTGGAAGTGAAAACGGTGGATGAATTTTTTGCCAATACCGATATCCAAGGAATTAAAATGGATGTAGAGAATTTTGAATTTCACGCCTTGAAAGGGGCGGAACAACTTTTAAATCGTTGTCGACCAATTGTGTACACCGAATTATGGGACAATGAAAATCGCCAAAACTGTTTCGATTTTATGCAGAAATTGAATTACAGAATTGAAGTTCTAAAGAACAATAAACTGGTTTCTTTCGACAAGAACATTCATACCCATCAAAATTTCTTCTTTCTCCCCAATTAAAATCTAAATTCGACGTTTATTCTAATAGGATGCAGAAAAAATTCTTTTCCAATCTTCTTTTGCTAATGGTTTTGAATCTTTTGATAAAGCCAATTGCGATTTTTGGAATAGACTCTGGTGTTCAAAATCGAGTGGGTGCAGAGGAGTACGGATTATATTTCACCTTGCTCAATCTCTCTTTTCTTTTCAATATTATTCTCGATCTCGGCATCAACAATTTTACAACTAAGAATGTCGCTCAATATCCCAAAATAGTTTCGCGCTACATCAGTAAAATGATGGGATTTCGATTGTTGTTGTTTGTCGTTTATGTGGTCATAACAATCATCATGGCGCTCGTTATGGGTTACGACAAAGCTGATTTTGGCTTACTTGGATTCCTCATTTTGAATCAGTTTTTCGTCGTCCTCATTGCCTATGCACGAAGTCATTTTGCGGGTATGTTGTACTTCAAATTGGACGCTATGT
>DGBF01000025.1:8288-8468 GCA_002384725.1 Flavobacteriales bacterium UBA4011 | reverse complement strand
GTATGATATATTGTTTACGATCCATGTGTGTGGTTATGTGCTGAAATGGCTTTACGAACGCTTTTGTGTTCGGCTAAAAGGCCTTCCGCCTGTTCTTTGGAAATATTGAGTTGTTCTTGGAGCATCGTGGCGCCTCGAATGACCAACTTATCGTTGCTTAATTGCATGTCCACCATTTTG
>DGBF01000025.1:0-8080 GCA_002384725.1 Flavobacteriales bacterium UBA4011 | reverse complement strand
ATTGCATGTCCACCATTTTGTTGCCTTGTACACGACCTAATTGAATCATAGTTGTTGTAGAAATCATGTTTAAGACAAGTTTTTGAGCTGTCCCTGATTTCATGCGGGTACTGCCGGTAACAAATTCTGGCCCCACGATGACTTCTATCGGATGGTCGGCCACAATACTCAGTGGACTAGCCGCATTACAACTGATACTGCCGGTAACAATGTTGTGTTGTTGACAGCTTTTTAAGGCGCCAATCACATAGGGGGTGGTTCCTGAAGCCGCTATGCCGATAACGACATCCTTTTCGCTGACCTCAAATGCCTTTAGGTCTTTCCAGCCTTGTTCTATGTTGTCTTCAGCAAATTCAACTGCTTTGCGTATGGCTGATTCACCACCAGCAATAAGACCAATAACCAGATCGTGATCTACACCAAAAGTCGGTGGACATTCGCTGGCGTCCAAAATACCCATGCGCCCGCTAGTACCAGCTCCTATATAAAAGAGACGGCCACCTTGATTGAGCTTTGATACGATGGTTTCAATAAGTGACTCGATTTGTGGTAATACTTGGGCAATTGCTTGAGGCACCTTTTGGTCTTCGCCATTGATGCGCTGCAATAAGTCCATCACTGATCGCTGCTCAAGATGATCATGTAAAGAAGATTGTTCTGTTAGTTTTTCTGGCATCAGCTTAATATGCTTTGGTAGAAAGATACACAATCCTTTATCATCAGACAATGACTATTCGATCACAATAGATTTTTTGAATTCTTGAACAATCGAGAAGTAACCTAAGGCGTAATTGTCGGGATCGTTGACGTTATTTAAGGTATCGTCATTATTTATCGAGGTGGCGTTTATGAGGTTTCCTCGCACGGATACAGCTGGTGTCGCAAAAGGGCCAAATCCCCCCTGGCTCTGGTCGCGCAGTAAGTTCACATAATTAAATAAATCACGATCAATACCCATTAAGCTCACATTTATGGTGTCCTGGGGCATGAAAACGCGGTCATAGAAATATGAAAACTCAAAGGTTTGTCCGTCGTAGAAGGCATCCTCGGAAGCGAATAATTCGCCAAAATCAAAATCAAAAAGATAATTCTATTCATAGTTTTTATATTTTACAATCTAATGAGACACCCTTCATAGTAGACGTTAAATTCTTTGTTTTCGTTGCATGCTTTATCGCTTACTTTTAAAATAATGCGTGTACCCAAATCCAATCGTAATATATTGGGTTCTTGTTTTAAATTTTAGTGGGTCATAGCCTGCGTTTGAGCTCAATCCAATCATAGTCGGTTGAAAACCAAAATCTTGAATTACATACCCAACTGCAAATTTAATAGTTGTTCTATCATCTATAGTGAGCATAACTCCAGCGTTTGGTTCAAAGTACAAACTTCCCACTTGTCTCAGTTTTCCTTCGTTGATCACAATAGAATCCGATTTGAATAAATTCATGGTATATCCCATTTTCAAACCTATATCAGTACCAAAATTCGACGAATGAAATTTCTCGTGTCCAACTTTCACAAAACCCGACGGCATTAAAATAGCACCTTTATTCGCTTCGGAGATTTTAAACTCGTTCAAGGTGAAATAAGAATAATTCACGCCTATCCCAAAGCACAACGCATTTTCTAAGGTGTACTGAAAATGAGCGCTAGTATTGAGCAAACCTTGCATGATTCCATTAAAGGATTCGTTCTGTAAATTGATGGGCAAACCGAAATTTACATGAAAGCTGGCTTTGGGTTTAATATTTTGCGCCCCAACAAAGGAGAAAATAAAACAACTCAACACTCCAAAAAGCCAATACCGCATGCGTCTATTTTTAAACAAAAATAAGCAATTCTTGTTAAAATATTGTCTATTAAAATGGCGGAAACCGTGAAGGCTATTTTTCATTCTGCCAGAAGTTTAACTTTGTCCAAAAATCTCGAATGGGAACTTCAAATGGAATTCAATACATCATACTTTCTGGGTTAAGTTTTTTAGTGGTCAATTTTATGGTCAAGATTTTAGGTGGCAACTCCACTCTTTTTGAAGGCATGGAATTTCAAAAATACGGCGCCCACGAATTGGTGTTTTTCCGTTCCATCATATCGTTCACCATCAGTGCGTATATCGTTAAAAAACGAAATCTACCCTTTTTCGGAAATAATAAAAAATGGTTGCTCGTCCGAGGAATGGCGGGCGTTACAGCACTCACCATATTCTTTTTCACACTTCAAAACCTACCTTTGGCCATAGCAGCCACAGTGCAATACCTCTCTCCTATTTTTACAGTTATTTTAACTGTGATGGTCTTGAAAGAAAAGGTACTGAAGGCGCAATGGATTTTCATTATCTCTGCATTTTCGGGTGTGGTATTAATCGGTGTGAATAATCTAATTAATGATGGAGAAATGGCTTTGGATACAACGTGGTTGCTCCTTGGGGTGGTTTCTGCTTTTTTTGCAGGGATTGCTTATTTAGCTATTATCAAACTAAAACATACGGATTCACCGATTAACATTGTGATGTATTTTCCAATGCTTGCCTTGCCTATAACCGGAGTTTGGTGTCTTTACGATTTCGTAATGCCCAAAGGTTGGGAATGGTTTATCCTTTTGTTTATAGGCATCTTTACCCAAATTGCGCAAATATTAATGACCAAAGCTTTGCATGCAACGGATACAGCTCGAGTTGTTCCTTTTAAATATTTAGGCGCTATTTACGCCTTGTTGGTGGGCTGGTTTGTATTTGATGAACGCTTGAATTTTATCTTGATTTTGGGAATTGCCTTAATCGTTTTCAGTGTAGTGGCAAATGCTTTGTATCAATATAAAGCCAAAGACTGATTTTTTTCTAAATTTACAATATGAGTGATAAAATTAATCGGTTACATCTCGTCCACTTCGGAAACATAGAGCTACTTGCAAAGCAAGTGGTCGAAGGTTTTATCACCGGCATGCACAAAAGTCCGTTTCATGGATTCTCTGTCGAATTTGCGGAGCATCGTTTGTACAACAAAGGAGAATCGACAAGACATATAGATTGGAAACTATTCGCTCGTTCAGATAAAATGTTCACGAAGAAGTACGAGGAAGAAACAAATTTGAGATGTCAGATAGTTATCGATACCTCCAGTTCTATGTATTATCCCGTTGATAGTGTGAACAAATTGAACTTTTCAGTTTATGCCGCTGCTTCTTTGATCGAACTTCTAAAACGACAAAGAGATGCTGTTGGAATTTCACTTTTCAATGAAAAACTCGATTTACACACGCCTGCAAAATCTAGTCAAAGGCATCATGTGTATTTGTACAGTGAACTAGAAAAATGTTTGCAGAAATTCACGGAAGAATCAAAAAAACAGACAGATTCGGAAACTGCTTTACATGCTATCGCTGAGTTATGTCATCAGCGATCGTTGATTATGATATTTTCTGACTTGTTGGATGATCCAGATAGAACAGATAAACTTTTTGAGGCGCTGCAGCACTTGAAACACAACAAACACGAGGTCATTCTTTTCCATGTGACGGACAAGAAAAATGAAATCGATTTTGAATTGGACAATCGTCCTTATACGCTTGTAGATATGGAAACTGGCGAGAAAATGCGTCTACAACCTGCTGAGATTAAGGAAAAATATCAGAATGAGATACAGGCCTATTTTAAAGAAATAGAAATGCGCTGTATCAAAGATAGAATTGATTTTATGCCAGCGGATATTTCAGAAGGATACGAACAAGTTTTGCTCAAATACTTGATCAAACGGCAGAAAATGGGTTAATCATATTGACTGGTTGCCAACAGCACCAAAGTACACGCCTCTTCACAAATTATTCCTTTTGGACGTGCTAATTCGTAGAATTCTTGATTCTCTGTGCCAGGATTGAAAATTATTCGTCTGGGCTGAATATCATTTAAGATAAAATCATACAAACTAGGTTGATTCTTTGGTCCGACATACAAAGTTAACGTATCAATATCGTCCATCGGTCTTTCTTCCGTTTCGAAAACCACTCCGTCAACCTCTCCTTTTTTTTGACCGAAGGCCTTTACATCCCTACCATTGACCAAAAGTGCTTTTATCGCTTTGTAGGAATATCGATCAGGATTTTCTGAAGCTCCAATTACAAGTGTGTATTTCTTTCTCATTTCTTAATAGGTTGATGCACAGTCTGTAATAAATCAAGAACCGTTTTAACTGGACTGAAAATTTCATTTGGAATTTCAACGAAAACGGTGTTCCAATTTGACATCGAACCATTCCATAGTCCAGGCAATTCACAATACCTGATTTTCTTGCCTAAGTATTCTTTATCGACAACAAAGTACTTGGATTCATCCATGAATTCCTTCAAATCGTATTTCCTGCCATTCGCATCGACGCTGGATAGGGCTATCATCACTGGATTAAAATGTGTGCTCTTCACCATTAATGATTGTTGTTCCGAACTAATCTGTGTTTTCTCGACAATTTGTTTCGTCAATTTAGTCTTTTCTTTCACCCAATATGGACCGCCTCCAGGTTGACCAACATTCCGTACCATTCCACAAACACGAATCGGTGCTTTTAGGCTATGGACGATTTCATCATTTGTCCAATTTTGGCTATCAGACTTATGAATTAACTGATACTTACTGTTCATTTGCTCAAAACGTTGAAGATCAAAATCATCGAGTAAGGCGTGAATTTCGGATTGAACATTGTCCAAAACGCTCAAAATCAATTTCCAATACCGCTGTGAAACACTGTGGTGATCCCAATGTTGTATATTATCTATGTTCTTTATTAAAATGATGTCTTCTTGAATTAGGTCGAGATTGTCAAGGAGCGCGCCGTGTCCAGCAGGACGTTTGATTAGCTCCCCGTTTTCGCCAAGCGCTGGACTTCCATCTGGATTAAACGCATACGCATCAGTGCTCGATTCTTGATAAGAAAATCCTATGCTTCGTCCAGGACCACTAAATTTTCGCAGGTTTGAAATACTTTGTTTGATTTCATTTTCAAATTCCTGTTGAATCGTAAAGTGCATCTGTTCAACGTTAAAATCGACGTCTTCGCCCTGCAGAATTTGCTCTTGAATAGGATTAATGGCAAAATGTCCCATGCTATGAAAAGGAATCAGCCCCTTGGGTTTTTGTCCCAATTGTAGGCCCGAACCATTTAAAATATACATCACTACCTCTCTGGCGTCGAAGCTTCCTTTTTCAATTTTTTGTTTCAAGTCGAAAGGTAAAAAATTGTAGAAAGCAAAATCTTCCATACTATTCAAAAATCGTTCTACCATAGCCGTGTTTTGCTCGTCAGGACTTTCTAAATAGTTGTACAAAAACTGAAACATGCGAGAACCGGAACCCGATGCAGGGATAAAAAAGGATATGGTATGGTCACTTTTTTTTCCAATACGAAGTTGGGTATCAATTTCATCGTCAGAAAATTTTAATATTCCCTCATTAACTCTGCACGGCGCATATAACTCAATTATTAGGTTACCGTTCATTATATTTTTTTGCTGCCTAATTGCTTCTGCTGGTAATTTTCCTTCCAATTCTTTGTTTCTTTGTAGGGTGAATATACTGTATGCTTACCTTCAATATCGATGGAATTCGCTTTTTATTGTACGTAAAAAGAATGATTTTGTTTGCTCCATTGAAGATTCACGGCGTAAAAATAAAGGTAAATTGAAATTTGAGGATGAATTACTTCCCTTTCGTGAAGAAACTAAGAATTCAAAACGGAAGATTGAAGTGACCGATTTTGGTGCTGGATCTAAAAGACTAGGCAACTCTCGAACTATTCAATCCATTTACAAAACAAGTGTGGCCAACCGTAAATGGCAGCGGTTTATGCATCAGTTAATTGTTGATAAAAAGACCGTTGAAATTCTTGAAATGGGAACTTCACTAGGGTTTTCGACCGTATATCTTTCCCAAGCGACGAAAGGAAAAGTCACCACGATAGAAGCTTGTCCAGCAACGTACGATGAAGCGAAAAATTTATTCGACAAACTAGAAGTATCAAACATTGAAGCTGTTAATGATACATTCTCCAATTATTTTGAAGATGTTGAAAAGAAAAAATTCGACTTTATTTATTTGGATGGACATCATGATGGAGAAGCGGTTCTTCAGTATATCGAACAGTTGAAACCCTCGATGGCCCAAAGCACACTTATTCTTGTGGATGATATTCGCTGGAGCGCAGGTATGTTTGCAGCTTGGAACAAATTATTGGTAGACGATTATTTCTCCGAAAAAAATGACTTATTTCGGATGGGAATTTTAAAGAAAGGGAATGTTTAGAGCCTTTTTTTTAAGTTTGACAATGGTGCTGATTTCAACATGTGAGTTGGTTGATAATGAAAATTTGACCGAAAAAGCTATTACAGAAATGGCGCAAGAAAACAAGAGTACAATTGAGTTCCTGACTTCCGTAGAATACGATAAATCTAAATTAGCCTTAAAAACCGATTATTCATTTCAAGATAAATTCGAAGAAGGCAAATTTGTTCTGGATGTTTTCAAAAACCTGAAATCAAAAGGCGTTTATTATGATTTGGTTCAACTTACCGATCCTACAGATAACGACACGACTAAAATCACAAAAGGCAGCACTCTCAAAAAGGTAAACAGAAAACAGTTCCTTTTTCTTGATGATTTGAATAAATTGGAGAAAGATAAAAAGCTTGATTTTGAGAAGGGTATCAATAATGAAGGTGCCTTGAAGACTTTGCGTCAACCTAAAACGAATTTACCATTCGTGAAAGAGCTGTCTTGCAATGGCATGCAGTTTCGTAACTTAGAGAAGGAAAAAATTGTTCTATTCCGAAGTCAATTTGGATACTACGAAGTCGTTTTGGGCTACTCGTTAAAATCCTTTGATAACAAAATAAAATTCTTCGAAATTTCTTTGCGAAAGAATTAAAATGAAGTGTGTAAAAAGTCTAAAATCTCAGGACGTTCATGAATAACCTGACGTGAACGCTCGGGTAAGTCTGCCATTGAAATTCTGTCTGAGTGCGTTTCCGCAAATACATCTTCGCTAATTTCTGAATTTGAAATTGTCGTAGCTCCAAAAAATCCATTTGATGAACTAGATACTGGTGCTAAATTCGTTACGGTAAATGTTGATCCACTTCCCGTAGCTCCATCGCCAGGAAATGTTCGTTCAACACTAGGGCTGGCTGTTACCGGGACTGATCTTTCGACTGAAGTAATTCTGGGTGGCGTCTCAATTACTCCATCTAATTCAGTTTCATTTGAAGGCTCCACTGAATTTTCAGGTAAGGTCTCTTGATTCGGTTCTTCTTTTATTACAGATTCTTTTTCTTTCGTTTCAACTACTTTTTTATTGTCTGCGACTAATTCGTTGTTGGAATCCGCGCTGAACAATGGATACACCATAAAGATGACAAGTAATATAGCGGCAATGCCTGCAGCGCAATTCATCCACAAGAAAATCACTTTCCTGTTTGAATTAGAATGGGAAGTAGAAACTGTTGGCGCAACAGCATGAGTAGTAGCGAAAGTTTCCATTAAGGATGCCTTCAACTTCGGACTTGGCGCAATTCTTTCATTCAAGAGTGACGCACTCGCTATAATTTGACGCATGGTCGTGAAGTCTTCTTCAGAACTCGCCCATTCATTGATCGCTGTCAATTGCTCCGAATTCAATTCGGAATAATCGTGATCACGGATGATATTTTCAATTTCTGTATTCATAATCTTATTCTATGCTTGGAGACCAACTTTGAACTCCATTAATTTTCCTGTTAATTGTTTCACCGCATAAAAAACGCGGGATTTAACCGTTCCTTCATTAATCTGAAGAGTTTCGGCAATTTCTTTTATTGAGAATCCCTGAATGTGTCTCAATTCAAAAGCTTCTCGGTGTTTTTCGTCCAACTGTTCTAACTCTCTTTCCAATGCTTCAGTAAACATGGTGTCTTGCAATTGTGAGTCGAGCGAACAATCGTGAGCAACCGTTAGGTCTTCCTCCAATCCGCTAGAAACGTTTTGGCGAATAGCTTGTTTTTTATATTCGTTTATCGTCATATTGTTCGCTACTGAAAAAACCCATGTTTTGAACGATCG
>DGBF01000079.1:3083-3506 GCA_002384725.1 Flavobacteriales bacterium UBA4011 | reverse complement strand
AGGCTATGAGAAAGAGCTCAATTCGCATGTGAAGCGTGAGCGTGCTGCCGTAAAATTGGCAAGCAAAGTAGGAGAACTTTTATACGACCAAGGAATTGAGTTAGTACTTTACCGAAATCACCTTTTGGATATCACAATCTCTGAGATTTTGAATCTTCATGCTTATTCACGTAAAGTGGTGAACAAACCAATCGATGTATTTACTACATCCGATTTAGCAGAAGAATTGCAACAAATGGATTTGGCTCCAGCTAAAATTGACATCGGTAAATTGGCAAATGAATGGATCGCTGAACAAGCTAACTTTTCAAGTAAAAAAGAATTTTTGGCCAATAAATTGAGTTCATTCGCAACTGCAGGTGACTCAACTATGGAACCAAGAGATGTTGTATTGTACGGTTTTGGTCGTATTGGACGTTTAGC
>DGBF01000079.1:0-2875 GCA_002384725.1 Flavobacteriales bacterium UBA4011 | reverse complement strand
TTGGTCGTATTGGACGTTTAGCTGCTCGTGAATTGATCAAGCAAGCTGGAAAAGGTCAGCAATTGCGTCTTCGTGCAATTGTTACTAGAGGTGATTCGGATGCTGAGATCATTAAACGTGCGTCACTTTTGAGTACAGATTCTGTTCACGGTGCTTTCAAAGGTACTGTTGATGTTGATTTAGAAAAGAAAGCTATCATCATTAACGGCCATACAGTGTTAATAATCAATGCGAACAATCCAGAAGATATTGACTATACTGCTTACGGCATAAACAATGCTTTGATTATTGACAACACGGGTGTTTTCGGAGATCGTGAAGCGCTTAGTCGTCACTTGAAAGCAAAGGGTGCTTCAAAAGTATTATTGACTGCTCCAGGAAAAGAAGTTCCAAATGTAGTTTACGGTATCAATCAAGGAACATTGGACCTTGAAAATGAGAACATTTATTCTGCTGCATCTTGTACGACAAATGCAATCTCTCCAGTCTTGAAAGTAATCAACGACAAATACGGAGTAAAGAAAGGACATATCGAAACGGTTCATGCATACACCAATGACCAAAACTTGTTGGACAACATGCACAAAAAACCACGTAGAGGTCGTTCAGCGGCAATCAATATGGTTATCACATCAACTGGTGCAGGAAATGCTGTAACGAAAGTTATTCCAGATTTGATAGATAAATTAACGGCAAATGCTGTTCGTGTTCCTACTCCAAATGGCTCATTGGCTATTTTGAGCTTAGAATTGAACGGTACAACTACTGTTGAAGAAGTTAATGCTTTGATGAAAGATGCTGCCTTAAACGGTGACTTAGTGAATCAAATTTTCTACGCATACGATCCAGAATTGGTATCAAGTGATATTATCGGTAATACATGTTGTTCGGTTTACGATTCCAATGCAACTATCGTTTCGAAAGACGGTAAGAATGTTGTTTTGTATGCCTGGTATGACAATGAGTTCGGATATACGAAGCAAGTAATTCGTTTGGCGAAATACATAACAAAAGTAAGAAGAGCGATTTATTATTAATCGA
Source organism: Flavobacteriales bacterium UBA4011 (assembly GCA_002384725.1). Lineage (GTDB taxonomy): Bacteria > Bacteroidota > Bacteroidia > Flavobacteriales_D > Crocinitomicaceae > UBA2040. The sequence goes on along the minus strand of DGBF01000079.1, from coordinate 1,834 downwards.
TCCAAATAATAGAATCAAAAAAGGTGCAATTTTTCAATTGCACCTTTTTTATTTTTAATGGTTTTACTGAATTTTTACTGGGAAATTAATCTCAATATCCGTTTCACCGGGGCTACATGTTCCATTTTTAACTCCTGGTTGATGCTTTAATTTAATCAGCATAAATCCTTGTGAAATGGACAATACATTCCATTTACTGGCCAAACCAATCTCATATTGTCCGTCAGAATCTGTTCGTGTGACAATACAATTTCCAGCAACAGAGGGCTCAAAGCAAAAGAAATGTTCATCTGCTCCATTTAAGATTTCAACCGTTATGTCTTCGGCAGGTGCAATAGACTCATTAAGCAGTGAAATCGCTACGTTATAGGTTTTATTAGCCGATAATACGATGGTATCAAAAACAGTCGGTGCATTGCCACCTGGACCATCTGGATCTTGAAACGAGAAAGTTTGGGTAGTTAAAACACCTGCAGAATCGGTGAATACTAAATTCATCGTGGTAATTAATTCTCCCTCGTCTTGAATTGGTGGATCGACAATCGGATCATCTTTTTTACATTGGAAACTGACAGCCATGACCAGCATCAACAGGATTCCTAACTTGATTTTTTTTGACATTTTATTGCTATTTTTATTAAACATAATTTTACTTTTTATATAAATTCATAACTAATTTTTAAACTTACATTTCGACCCATTTCGGCGGTATAATACCGAAAGCGATTCATGTAGTTTCTATATTCTTTGTTCAGCGCGTTTTCTATAACTACGCCTATTCTAAATTTGTTTTCTTTTACTTTAAATTGGTAATTAACATTTCCATTCAACAACACATAATCACTTGGAGGATCTGAATAATCGGCAGTCGTCTCGAACCTTTCTTGCTTGAAGGCATACTCTGCATCGATCTCAGCTTGAATTATTCTTTCGTTGCTAAATGTTCTCGAAAAAGAAATGCCATTTTTCCATCTGTCGCTTGGAATTCCAACGAGAAATTTATTTTCTGTAGTATTTATAGCTCGCACCAAACTATACTTTGTATTAAACATCCAACTTTCTGTAAAAGCATAGTTTAAAATGAAATCTATCCCTGAAAAACGCGCAGCAAGTTCTTCGTATTGAAAACTTGGAAAAGCACCTTTTATAGTCAACTCCAATTCGTTTTGAGGCTTCAAATAAATGAAATTCATGAAGTGAAGATGATAGAGGTCAACTTGTGCATTCAAGTTTCTTGACTTATAAATGCCAGTCAAGTTTCCTTGAATAGATTTCTCTTCACTAATACTTCTATCCCCTGTTTCTATTGCCGCGGCTCCATGATGTAAACCATCGCTGTACAATTCACTGATACTAGGTGGACGCCAAGCATATCCGACTGATGATTTCAGCACCAAATGATGGCCAAAAGTGCGGCTCACTCCTAAAGATGAACTGAAATCATGATACAGATGCTCTGGTTTGATCAGTAGATTATTCTCGTATAAAAACGTCTTCAATTGCACTAAATCATACCGCAGACCTCCTTCTCCATTCCATTTTTTTGAAGAGTAGTCCACCAAAGCAAACGCACCAATTTGATTCTTGTAAAAATTAGGCACTAAATATCGTCCTGCTCGCTCGTTGCCTTGCAGAAGACCTTGCGCACCAAACGTGCTCTTTACTTTTTTCCCTAGAATGCGCGTCACCTCTAAGTCGACAGTATGTGTATATAATTGCAAACGAAAATCGGGAATGGTACTATCTTGAACGCTGCTAAATATGGAAGGGGTATCAAATTCTTTTCTATCATTTTGTTGATAGCCATAACTTAGTTTTGACGAAAGAATTTTAT
>DGBF01000085.1:4772-9847 GCA_002384725.1 Flavobacteriales bacterium UBA4011 | reverse complement strand
TTTCTTTTTCATAGCAATTTTTCCCATCCTTTAGCAATGAGGGGTGGGTTTTTTTGTAACAAAATTCAATTTTACCTACTAACTAGTTAATTAAAGTAACCCGATTTATGAGCAATATCCTCGAAGTACAAAACGTAGTAAAACAATATGGCGATTATACGGCTTTAAATAATGTTTCGTTACAAGTTCCTAAAGGAAGTATATACGGACTTTTAGGTCCAAATGGTGCTGGTAAAACGACCTCTTTTTACATGATTGTGGGTTTGGTAAGTCCTGACGAAGGAAATGTTTACCTAGACGATACGAATATTACAAATTATCCGATGTTCAAACGTTCCCAAATGGGAATTGGATATTTGCCACAAGAGGTTTCAGTTTTCCGTAAATTAAGTGTGGAAGACAACATCATGGCGATTCTAGAAATGACGAAGATGTCAAAAACGGAACGTGAGGAAAGATTGGAAGAATTGATTTCAGAGTTTAGCTTGAATCATGTTCGAAAAACACTTGGAAATCGTTTGTCTGGTGGTGAAAAAAGGAGAACAGAAATTGCTCGAGCCTTGGCGACAAATCCAAAGTTCTTGCTTTTGGATGAACCGTTTGCCGGAGTCGATCCAATCGCGGTTGAAGATATTCAGAGTATCATTTCCCAATTGAAAAAGAAAAATATTGGTATTCTGATTACCGATCATAATGTACAAGAAACTTTGACGATAACAGATAGAGCCTACTTGCTTTTTGAGGGAAGTATCCTGAAATCAGGCACTGCTGAAGAGCTGGCAGCTGACGAACAAGTTCGCAAAGTATACCTTGGTCAAAACTTTGTGTTGCGCAAGAAATGATTGAATTTTCGAAAAAATAAACTACATATGAATAGATTAATACCTCGTTATTACAAATAAAATTCTCTTTTTTATCCGATTTGTTATCCTTGGCTTCGGCTTTTCTTCTTGTGAAAAAGGTTGTGATTCCCCAGATAATTTAAATGCTGGAGACATTATTCTAGATGCAATTGTATATGGTGGAAATATTGATGGCATTGCTTCAGTTCATCAGGCCAATACTCCACAATTTGATTTAAAAGTCAGTTTTGACAATGGTTATACCTATTCACCTATCGATTGCGATGAATATGCAGTTTTAAGTTTCCTTATTACCGCTGGTTGCAATACACATTTTTCAAGAGAAGTTGAAATTCGTCCATCCTCGCAAAGCGTGAAATATAAAATAGAAGTGGAATCTTGTCCAGATTGTGAGAGCGAAGATAGATCCGATAATTGGATGTTGGTGAAAGTATTTACGTCGTTTTATAAAGTCAACTGCGAAAAAAGGTGCTATAAAAAAAGGTCGCTTCTCAATGAACGACCTCAATAGTTATATAGTAAAGGGATTATTTCGCCCCTAAATCTACATTTTCAACACTTCCGTACGCATCACAATGTCCACCTTGTGAACCGCCACATGCCATCAGTCCTGCTGTTAATACTATTGCCATTGCTGTTAAAATCACTACTCTTTTCATCATTCTTTGGTTTAATCGGTTAATCAATCTACAAGGTAAAGTTACTTTATTTAACGCATTATCCATATTTTTATTATCAACAATAGAATTTACCCAATATTCTCTATCAACATACGTTCAAAGGCGGAATGAAGTTTTCTACAGTAACTATTATTTTTTTGTTAATGCTTTTTCGTCCGTTTTATACAAAAGCGCAAAAACCATTCCATATCTCCTTTACGACAGAAGATTATAAAAGTTTCATAAAAAAACCGAAAGTCGAATTCAAGGATAGTTTAGAGCTTTTAACTTATTTAAATGTTTTTAGAGCTAAAGCTTTGTCAGAAGGATATTTAACGGCTTCTGTCGATGCAATTGATTTTCAAAAAAAAAACTGTCAAGTTAATTTTCATTTGGGTGAAAAATTCAATTCAATTCGACTGATTTTAACCCTTGAAACAACAGAATTTCTAAAAAAAGAAGGTCAATTCAAAGAGAAATTTCTAACAAATCAGTCATTTAGAGCAAAAGAAATTGGGGAATATATGACCCAAATTCATCAGAGTATGCTCAATTCTGGTTATCCTTTTTCAAAAGTTTCGCTCACGGATGTTGTTTTGGATACTAAAGGATCTTCAGCGAATCTGGCCATTGAAAAAAATCAACGATTAAAATGGAAAGAGATTCATGTGAAAGGTGATACCGCTGTTTCTCTCAATTATATTTCTAGTTTGTTGCAAATAAAAGTAGGGGATTGGCACAATGAAAGTGTATTGGGAACAATCGCACAGAAAATTGAACAGGTTCCTTTCTTAACGGAGATCAAATCCAGTGAATACCTTTTCACCAGCGATGGAGTTGAGCTTTTTCTTTATTTAAAAAGTCGACCGATGAGTTCCGCCAATGGTTTTGTAGGTCTTCAACCTGATCTTGTACAAGGCGGTTATTTTTTAACAGGTGAACTTGCACTGAAGTTATTGAATACATTAAAAACAGGCGAGCTAATCGATTTGAAATGGCAGAACTTACAGACGCAAACGCAACAACTAAAAGTTCAAACAAATTTCCCTTTTTTATTCAAATCGCCTTTTGGATTAGATGGTAAATTCAACCTCTATAAACGCGACAGTACTTTTCTAGACCTGAAAGGTAGAGCCGCACTTCAATACCATATGAAAGGCGGAAATTTTATCAGTTTTTATTATGAAAGAATTACTTCATCGTTGTTGAGCGGTTCGGCAAACAATACGAGCTTCACCGGTTTAGCGAATATCAAATCAAACAACTACGGAGTTGCACTCATCAAACGAAAAGTAGATTATTTACCAAATCCTCGAACTGGTTATTCCATTGATGTTTCTAGTTCAGTTGGTCAACGGCAAAGTCAAAAAAAAGATACCAGTTTAGTGGAAAGGTCGCTTGTTTTCAAAGGTGAAAGTGATATCGAATATTTTTTACCTGTAGCCAAAAGACACGTTTTCCGTTTAGCAAATCACACGTCATTTTTATCTACACCTAACATTTTTCAAAATGAATTGTATCGCTTTGGCGGCTTGACAACACAACGGGGTTTCAATGAACAAGAAATTTTCGCATCTACTTACACCACGTTTAGTTTGGAGTATCGATTCTTATTTGATAAAAATTCTCGGGCCTTTTTGTTTTATGATCATAGCTTTTATGAAAGAAATAGCGAAGGATATCAAAATGATTATCCATTCGGTTTCGGAGCAGGATTTTCCTTCGGGACACAAATAGGAATATTTTCCATTCAATATGCACTCGGCAGTCAGCAAAATAACCCGATATTGTTTAAAAATGGCAAAATCCATTTCGGATATATTGCCTATTTTTAGATGAATAATGTGGGTGTAAAAGGCCGCGAATTGCACAAATTTCCGCTAATTTAATTTTATCGTATTCTTAAAAAACGATTCAAACAGACACATAACAGTCACGGAACATTCGTGGCAAGAAAAAAACCAAGCATTAACACAACATACGTGGCAAGAATTCAATCCATACAAACAATACCAGGCACCACATTTCATGTGAAAACGATCTTTTGGGGGAGTTTTTTTGTGATGATGTTATTTTCGTGTGGCGCACCTAAGCAAACAGGATATGGGCATTTGTCAAAAGTGAAAGAACAAAAGCTGAAGGAAACCAGTAATTTAGCTCTCGACAATGTTTTCTTCCGAATGTCTGATACCTTATGCAAGTTGTATTATAAGGTTGATCCAAAATATTTACTTCGGAAAAACGATTCGCTTGGAAATTTATCAACGCATTTTCGAGTACAAGTAGAAATTAAAAACAAATCGAAATTTAATTTTGAAATTGAGAAAGAGTATCAACGACTTGATTCTATTTCAGTTTTGGACAGCATCACCTTTTCTGCGCCTTATTTATTGAACTTGAATTATGAAATTGGTTTGGCTGATTTAAATAAACATACCATTCAAAGTCAAAAATCTACTTGGTTTCGATTTATGACTTTAATTCCCGAAGATATTTTACTCATTGAAAAAGAGAGTAGATTGCCACTTATCGAAAATTTCATTTATCGAGAGCAGATTGACCTAATTTCCAATTTGGAGACCAATGAATTTGTGGTATCGTATAGTTCGGAAAATCAATTGCCAAGCACCTCTATGTATGATTTGAAAAGGATTGAAAATTTGGATAACGATTCATTAAAGAAGCAAACATCGGCGCTAGAAGACATAGTTGAACTTATCAATACCTGCGAAGTAGAAACGCATTTTACTATTTGGTCGAAAGAAAACATTGGTGAGGCGCTTGTACCATACGGTGTAACAAAACTTCAGCATGCCAATCGTCAAACAATCGAACCGCTGATCTACTTGCTGCGTGATGAGTCAATTACCATAAATTCATGGGTCAAGTTTTGGTCTGAAGCGTCAGCTAATGATTTGTTGAAAGCCGAAAAACTCATACAAGAATTCAACCGTCGTGTGGAATATGCCAATGTTCATTTTAGCACCCATAAACTAGGCTGGAAAACGGATAGAGGAATGATGTATATTTTATTTGGCCCGCCAGACAGAATAATCAAAGAACTCACAACGGAAGTTTGGTCGTATGGTTTTACCAACTCTGTACAGCGCGAATTTGTTTTTCAACGCGATTGGATGTTGAACACAATTGATTTTATCCTAGATCGAAATTTAGGCTTTTACGAAATAGAATTGAGCGCAATTCAGCGATGGAAAAATGGATGGGTTCGCTACGGCTGGGATGGTAATTAATGATTGTTTTTCATCGAATCTTTGATTTCTTTCATGAAATCTGAAGCGTAAACAAAGTCGATGATTTCTTGATTATCGGTACGGATGATAGAGTTTTTATCGCCTTGCCACCAGTTTTTACCCTCATGAATAAACATGATGTTATCGCCGATCTCTATTACGGAGTTCATATCGTGCGAAATAACAACCGTCGTAATATTCGATTCGTAGGTGATTTCGCGGATTAAGTTGTCAATTACAATAGAAGTCTGCGGATCTAATCCCGAATTCGGCTCATCGCAAAATAAATATTTTGGATTCAT
>DGBF01000085.1:4277-4698 GCA_002384725.1 Flavobacteriales bacterium UBA4011 | reverse complement strand
AAAATAAATATTTTGGATTCATCGCAATTGCTCGAGCTATGGCCACACGCTTCTTCATTCCTCCAGATAATTCGGCTGGCAATAAATTGTTTTTTCCTTCGAGGTTTACGCGTTCCAAACAGAAGTTAACTCGATTGAGCATTTCCTTTTTGCTCTGTTCAGTAAACATGGTCAAGGGGAACATTATATTTTGTTCCACATTCATTGAATCGAAGAGCGCGGAAGCTTGAAAAAGCATACCTATATCCTTTCTCAAATCTTTTCGTTCAACTCGATCCATTTTGGTGAAGTTGCTGCCATCAAAAAGCACCGATCCATTATCCGGTTCATGCAGTCCGACTATGCATTTCGTCAAAACGGATTTCCCTTGTCCAGATTGACCAATGATCATGTTCACCTTGCCTGTTTCAAACGTAGCATT
>DGBF01000085.1:0-4206 GCA_002384725.1 Flavobacteriales bacterium UBA4011 | reverse complement strand
ATGTTCTTAATTTCGATCATTACAAAAGAAGCATTTGAGTAAGAAAAAAGTTGCAGATCAAAATAACGATACTACTCGTAACAATGGCTTGAGTCGATGATTTACCAACGTCTAAAGCGCCACCCTTTGTGTAATAACCGTAATATGATGAGACCGAAACGATTGCAAAGGCAAAAACAACACATTTCACAAGGGCATACACGACATTTCCTATTTCAAAAAAGGACCGAATACCCAAGACATATGTTTCTGTTGAAGCTAGACCAGACATGGTTAAGGACAACCAACCCCCAATTAAACTTAGTCCAATCGAAAAAATTATCAAAACTGGGAAGAAAACTACGGCACCAACAATTTTCGGTAAAACGAGGAAGGATAAGGAATTTACACCCATTATTTCCAATGCATCGATTTGCTCTGTAACACGCATGGTGCCAATTTCGGAGGCAATGTTAGACCCAATTTTTCCCGCGAGTATTAAAGAGATGATTGTAGGAGAAAATTCCAATATTGTACTTGAACGAGTAATGTAACCTATGGTGTATTCCGGTAAAAAAGGAGAATCCATGTTGGAGGCTGTCTGAAGTGCAATTACCCCACCCATAAACATCGACAACAAAGAGACAATTGGGATGGAATTGATACCGATATTTTGAATTTCGTCAAATGTTCGTATCCGGAATATTTTTGCTTTTTCGGGTTTCGAAAAAATAATCCAGAGCATTTGAAAATACTTGCCTATGTTGAAAATAGTCTTCACTTCGTCGGCTAAATTAAGGCTTATTTTTGTTCTGAAAAGAGCTTATTTCTCATTTTTATGAAATAGATATGTGGATAACGATTAATTTTGACCTTAATGTCAAAAATTTCAGCTTTAGAATCTCATCAAAATGTACTTCGGAAATACATCCCTGAGGAGTTTGTGGACTATACAGCAGACTTAATTTTACGCCATCCATTGGAGTTCAGAATCGTTCGGCCGCGCAAAACAAAACTGGGCGATTTTCGCTATGGACCTGCTTTGAAACGACCTAAGATTACTATCAATGCAGATTTAAACACCTATTCTTTTTTGATAACAACTCTACACGAATTGGCGCATTACTTCGTTCATTTGAATTATGGGATGCGGATCAAAGCGCACGGGAAAGAATGGCAGAAAGAATATCAAAAATTGATTTATCCGATTATTGAGATGGGATTTTTACCAAAGGATGTGGAAACCGCATTGTTGAATTCACTTGTTAATGTCAAGGCGTCGTCGTGTACAGATTTGAACTTGTTCCGTGTGCTCAAGAAATACAATGACGATCATCACGCCAAAACTCATTTGGAAGAGCTGAATGAAAATGAAAGCTTCCTGTTGAATGGGAAACATTTTACAAAAGGGAAACTTAGAAGAAAAAGATACCTTTGCACAGAAGTGCCAACTAGAAAACAATACCTCGTTTCCGCTTTGGCCGAGGTCGAAAAAATAGCATAAAAATGAAAGATAATTATTGTGTAATCATGGCTGGGGGAATTGGAAGCCGATTTTGGCCTATGTCAACTCCTACAAAACCGAAACAATTTTTGGACGTTCTTGGAATGGGCAAGTCATTGTTGCAATTGACGTTTGAAAGATTGACAAGCATAGCTCCGGCAGAGAATATTTACATCGTGACGAATGCAGATTACGTAGATTTATGTGCTGAACAATTGCCGCAAATGAACCGAGCGCAAATTTTAGCGGAACCGATGCGCAAAAATACGGCACCAGCAATTGCCTATGCTGCGGCAAAAATACATGCTTTGAATCCAAATGCGAAAATGGCGGTAGCGCCTTCTGATCATTTGATTTTAAAAGAAAATTTATTCGCGGACACGATCAACAAAGCGATTGAGAATGCGGAGAATGATAAATTAGTTACGTTGGGTATTCAACCAACTCGTCCTGATACGGGTTATGGGTACATCGAAGTAGATGGCTCAAGTAAGTTGGCTCCCGGAAGCACGGCCAATGTGGAACAATTTCGTGAAAAACCAGATTTAGCAACAGCGGAATCTTTTTTAGCGAGTGGAAATTTCTTCTGGAATTCTGGAATTTTTATTTGGAAGACAGAAACTATACTTAAATCACTACACGATTTTCAACCGGCGCTATATGACCTTTTTACCAAGGAAATGGGTAAGTACAATACGAATTCAGAACAAGCGATGGTCAATCAGTGCTTTGCTGATTGTGAGGATATTTCAATCGATTTTGCAGTAATGGAACACGCCAAAAACGTGGATGTTGTTGTGGCTACTTTCGATTGGTCTGACCTTGGAACTTGGGGTTCATTGTACACGCACATGGATCAGGATGAGCACGGAAACGCGGTTGTTGGAGATAATGTAACCATGATTGATTCTAAAAATTGTATCGTCAATGTACCGAATGATAAGTTGGTTATGATTCAAGGATTAGAGAATCAAATCATTATCGAGGCCGATGGAAATTTGATGATTCTTTCTCAAAAAGATGAGCAGGATTTGAAGAAGTTTTTACCTATGGTACAGCAGAAGAGTCCAAAGTTTTTTGATTAAAAAAAACCTCCCTCGAAAAATCGAAGAAGGTTTCTGAATAGTGGCGCAAATACTTATTTGTTTTTTCTCAATTGAGCAGATTCATATTGACGCAATAAATCGAAATATCCTTTTGTTTCTATGGCAACCACACCACCCATTGTGTCACCAAACTGAGCTGGAAGACCACCTGAATAAACCATCATGTTTCCGATAGATGTGCTGGGTAGGTTCAACTGATCGCCTACTATTTTCATTCCGTCTACGTAGTAAATCATGTCGCCTTTTCTCGCTCCTCGGAAAACGAGTGAACCATCGTCTGTTTTTTTAACGTCGGTCGTCATGCTTGATACCATTGTGGAAATACTGAATTTATTCGGGCTTCGAGCAATTTCTTCGGCTTCTAAACGAGGTATAGGTAAGAATCCTTTGATTAGTTTTAATCCGTCACCATTTGCAGAAATGATTACTCCTTCCAATTGTTTGATTACATCGTTTGTGTACATAATCGTTCCTACATCAGCAATGGCTTCTGTCATTACTTTCACTTGACCAGCTCTCATGGTGTCTTGATCTTTCATTATCAAAAGTTCATACGTTCCAGAAGGGATAGCACTTATTTTGAACTTGCCATCCATTCCTGTTCTTGAATTATAGGCTTTTCCATGGTCAAGAATAAAAACTCTTGCGTAATCAATAGGTTCGTTTGTGCCATCTTGTACTATTATTCCTATCACATCGCCAAAAGAAACTTGGCCGAAACTTGCTCCTGCAATCAAGAGGGCAATCATTGTCATTAACTTTTTCATCTTTTTGTATTTTAAAGGTTATACCCTTGAGATGAGGGAAGTTTTAGATTTCCATAAAAGTTTTTGAAATTATTTCAAGTAGTCCGAAATATTTGCAATAATAAATTGCTTATCAGCGGTAGGTGTGTTTTTAGAAATGGCGAGTATTACCTTGTCTTCGTCCATTCCGAAATCGAAATAGGAGTATAATATATCAGACAGATCATTCGTTTCTTGGAGGATGTAATAATTGTAGAAAGGAGCAGTAATAGTCTTCCCATAAAGAAGTATGTTTTTAAAAGACGGTTTCGTTTTCGGATTCAGAAGTTTATATTCTTTTTTGGTAAAAGCAAACCGAACATCGCCAAAATTCAAATTAGATAAATTGACCTTCGGATTGAACACACGAACATATCCGTTAACTGTTTCAACCTTACTTTCTTTTGCTAATTTCGAAAAGGGAGAACAAGCAGAAATGAAATAGGTGAGTGTTATGAAAACAAAGAAATTTTTCACCTGATTTTATTTTATCCGATTATCATTCCGGCAATTGTAGCGGACATCAAAGAAGCTAAACTTCCCCCGATTACAGCTTTTAATCCAAATTCTGACAGTGTTTTACGTTGATTGGGTGCCAAGGATCCAATTCCGCCAATTTGTATTCCGATGGAAGCGAAGTTGGCGAATCCACATAACATATAGGTTGCCATAATAACAGATTTGTTATACGTTAAATGCATGGCATTTCCAGGATCTTTCAAATCCGCTAGTTGTATGTATCCAACGAATTCGGAAGCGGCCAGTTTTACGCCCAATAGTTGTCCCATCAGCATCATATCTTCTGAAGCGACACCAATTAACCACATCAAAG
>DGBF01000133.1:5977-6145 GCA_002384725.1 Flavobacteriales bacterium UBA4011 | reverse complement strand
TTTTTCAGATTGATCGTTCTCCGATTCTTTCGCTTGTTTCTTCAGAATTTCGATATAGATGAACTTGTCACAGGCCACGATAAATGGATTCGGTGTTTTCTTTTCTCCGATTCCGATAACTTGCATTCCGGCTTCGCGAAGTCGTGTAGCTAAACGTGTGAAATCGCT
>DGBF01000133.1:348-5700 GCA_002384725.1 Flavobacteriales bacterium UBA4011 | reverse complement strand
GTTGGGTTGCCATATTTGGCAATTTCTTCCATCATCTCGTGAACGTGAGCGGAAGGTATGTTGTCGCCGTCTATCAGGACAGCAAAATTTAAATTCATGTTTGTTTGTTTAATAAATAAAGGTAAGGATAATTTAATGATAGCGTTCAGAGCTTTCTGATAAATCGTTTTGTATCACCATTATATCCATGGTGGTAATTGAATATATCAATTGTGTTTTCATCGATAATCAAGATATCCATATTATAGGGTGGCCAATTTGAGAGATAACCTGTGGAATAAAATTGTCCTTTTTCGTTCTTCATAAAACTATAGGACATAAGTTCTTGTCGTAGCTCTTGACCACCAACTCGAATTTCATGGCCTTCATCTATAAATGTAAATGCATATTCAGGTGTTCCCTCGGAAATCCATGTTCCTACAATCAATTTGGCATCGGCCCATCTTGGTTCACCATGTGGATTCTTGAACGTAGAGTCCGCCTGTGCAATTCCTATAAAGGAAAAAAGGAAAGGAACAATAAAATGAAACAATATTTTGATTTTCATAGGTGTTTACACTTCCTTTTTAGCTCCAGCAAATTTCCAACCCAACCAAGCCATTGGCAAATAAGCAACTGAAAGATCGAGGATGATCAACCAAATTGGTGACGGTAGAACCCAAGCCATAATCGTACCACCGACTAGAAACCAAGCTCCTATGACCATCGCTAAGATAAAATGACTATGTGCGCAAAGTTTGGCTGTTAAAAAAGCTCCGACTAAAGTCCCAAAGGCATGAGCAAAAAAGGGAACCAAGTAATGTTTCGTTTCAAAAGCACCTGATTTCATTCCCTCTGACATGCTGACAACATTATTTATATCGACTGATTCCGGTAATGGAAAAACAGACATTCCAACACTTAGTAACGCCATGTTAAATACACCTCCTACAATAATTCCAACTAAAACGGCCAGTACATTTCTTAATATTGGGTGCATATTTCTTACATTTTAATCCAGCAAGTTATTGAATAAAATTTAAAGTTCTATAAGTGATTTGTTATAATTCTCACAAATACCAAATTCACCGTAAAAATCCGTAATTTTGAACAACAACCAACTAATCGTTATGAAAAAACAACTACTTGCCGCATTATTTTTAATTCTACTGCCAATTCTGGCTTTCTCTCAATATCCGCCTTTGGGCTTAAATGCTGGAAGTGTCACTACAGGACCGGGAGGAACGGTGGATGTTCCGATCACCGCAGGTGCCAATTTCTCGAATATTACGAATTTGACGTGTACCTTCACTTTTGATCCAACGAAAATCACTTTCAATTCCATGCAAAATTGGGGACTTTCTTATCCTGCTGTAGCTTCTTTTGGATCTACCACACCTGGAATCGTAACATTTACATGGTCGAGTTTGATTACCATTGGACCTTCTTTACCTGTTGGTGGTTTGGTTTTTAATCTAAGGTTTAATGTTATTGGCGCAATNNCCGATACTTCCCCAGTAACGATAACCAATTCTCCGCAAAACCATACTTGGAGCAATGGGTTTGGTTGGTCTGGCACTAATTTCACTCTTACGCAAGGTCAAGTTGCTATCGCGTGTATCGTGCCGACGGCAGCATTTACTTCAACTCCAACTTATTTCAATTACCAGTTTAATAACACCGGTACATATGGTACGACATACGCTTGGGATTTCGGAGATGGAAACTCAAGCACACTTGCAAGTCCTTCACACACATACGCAAATGCAGGAATGTATACCGTTTGTCTAATTTCAAGTAGTGTTTGTGGTGCAGATACTACCTGTTCAACCGTGAACGTTTGTCCAAATCCACCACAAGCGAATTTTTCATCGTCGCCTAATCAATTGACTGTAGCGTTTACAAATTCATCGCTTTATGCGCCCGTTGCGTGGTCATGGGATTTTGGCGATGGAAATACAAGCACCATGCAGAATCCTAATCACACGTATGCTGCAAATGGAACCTATACAGTTTGTATGATCGCATCGAACGGTTGTGGAGCGGATACAATTTGTCAACCTGTTTCTGTAACCTGTGTCTCTCCAACGGCAGGTTTCTCTTCGAGCTCAAATGGATTAGCATCTTCTTTTACGAGCACGTCAACTGGAATGCCAACATCTTGGTCATGGGATTTTGGAGATGGAACAACAAGTACATCGCAAAACCCTTCGCATAACTATTTAACGCAAGGAACTTACAATGTATGTTTAACAGCGACAAATGTTTGTGGAACAAATACCATTTGTCAAAACGTCACGATTTTCTGTCCACCTCCGAGTGCTGGATGGGCAAATAACTCAGCTGGTTTGACGGCGACTTTCACGGATTTCACATCTAACACGCCATCAGCTTGGAACTGGAATTTCGGAGACGGAACCACATCCAATCAACAAAATCCAGTTCATGCTTTCCCTTCTGGAGGAACATACAATGTTTGTTTGATCACAACAAATCAATGTGGTGCAGATACTTTGTGTCAAAATGTTTTGATTACTTGTCCAACTCCAACATCTGCTTTTAGTAACTCGGTAAATGGGCTTAACGCAACATTCACGAATACAACTTCTGGAACAACTTCTAGTTGGTTATGGAATTTTGGCGATGGCAATACAAGTACAATGCAAAACCCTACGCATACGTATACTGCTGGTGGAACTTTTAATGTATGTTTTATCGCTACAAATGCTTGTGGAAGTGACACTACGTGTAATTCGGTCACCATAGTTTGTCAAGCTCCTGTTGCTTCTTTTACAGAGGCAACGACTGCTTTTACAGCTACATTTACGAATACCACACCTGGTAGCCCAACAAGTTGGTTCTGGGATTTTGGCGATGGTGCTACCTCTACAGTTCAAAATCCAGTTCACGTGTATAGCGCAAATGGAACGTACAATGCTTGTTTAACTGCTTCAATTGGTTGTGATTCAACTGCGACTTGCAGCAATGTTTTGATTGATGTTATTGGTTTAGATGAACTTTCCTTCAATCAATTGAACATTGCACCAAACCCGGCAAACGATTACTATTCTATCAGCTCTACTTTTGGTGGAAATATGATCGTTAAAATGCACAACTTACAAGGAAAATTGATAACTGAATTCGATACAAAAAACGAAGAGAAAATTAGTCTTCGTGAATGGCAAAGTGGTTCTTACATTCTTGTTATTGACTTGAACGGAACCCTTGTTTCTCGAAAACTGATTATTGAATAAATAAAATAGACGCTTAATAAAAATCCCGCATTGATAATGCCGATATGGGATTTTTTAAGTTTACTATTTTCTAAAAGAATCGACAACTGAATATCGCGGTGTCATCCACATAATCCAATTTGCCTCGATATTCGTCTAATTTTGAAAAGATGAAGGAATTTAAATCTTCCATTCCAAGTGGGTAAAAGCGATGAATATGATTAATCACATTCTCTAAACCGTATTGTTCATCCTTTTGATTTTCAAGCTCTACTACTCCATCGGTATAAAGAACCAAAGTGGTATTTGGCGGTAGAATTTCGGAACCAATATTAACGAAGGGCAATTCATCCATCATTCCCAAACCAATTGTTCCTTTATCTAGTAATTTGGCTTTTTTGCCGTCGGTTAATATGGGGTGATTGTGTCCTGCATTGATGTATTTCAACGACCGATCTTTTGCTTTGTAATGCGCTAAGAAAAAGGTGATGAATTTCTCACCCTTGGCACTTTTACTCACTTTCTTATTCAACTCGTGCACCAATTCGTCGAGTTCAAACCTCTGATATTGAAACAAAGTTCTAATTGTTGCTTGGAAATTAGCCATGAGCATAGCGGCTCCAATTCCTTTTCCTGAAACGTCACCTATGCAGATAATATATTCATCATTTTCCAAAGGAATGAAATCATAATAATCACCACCCACCTCGTGTCTTGGCAAATACTTGGCCGAAAGGTCCATTTTCTTATTCGAGGGTAAATCATCTGGGAAGAGCAGTTTTTGCATTTCCGTTGCTACCTCCAATTCCTTTTTAATTCGCTCCTGAATGACACTTTGTTTTGCCATTCTCTTGTTCTCAATAGCAACGACAACAATGTTTGCCAAAGTTTGAATAAAGCTCATATTGAGCAAATGATCCGAAACTTTCAAATTACGGTTCAAACCCAAACTGCCGAGGAGTAAGTATGCTTTTGGCACATCATTCATGGTGATTGGAACCACCACATCAAATTCGTGCAGAAGTGGTGAAGGAGACGATTCAATTACTGTGATTTCCTTGAATCTTCCCAGCTCAACATCCACATTAATCTCATTCATTTTGGGCCGAAAACCGACTCGCAAGGTACATTCCCACTCGTCTTTCTTCGTGAAGAGTAAAAACTTATGAAGTCCGAGTTGCTGATGCAGAATAAATTGAAAGATTTCAATTATGGTCGAGACATCTTCGTGCAAACTAATGGCATTGGTTAAGTCGAGCAAAGAATTTAATTTAAAATCCTTTACTTTCAATTCACCCTCCAAGACCTTTACTTCACGTTCGAGCATTTTATAATTTCTCTAATAATTCCGGTAATTTTCGAATGGCCGCCATTTCTCTGAACTTCGCTTTCGCTTCGATACATGGGCTACCAAAATATGTTTTTCCTTCTTCTAAATCTTTTCCAATTCCTGATTGAGCGTACACCACCACATTGTCTTCAATTGTGATGTCACTTGCACAACCAACTTGTCCCCAAAGAGTCACATTGTTCCCAATTTGAACACAGCCAGCAACCCCAACATTTGCGGCAAAAAGGCAATTTTTACCAATCATTGTATCGTGCCCAACTTGTACTTGATTATCGATTTTAGTTCCTTCTCCAATGATCGTTGTTGCTGTAACTCCTGCATCTATTGTGCACAATGCTCCTATTTCTACATTGTCGTGCAAATGCACTTTTCCACAAGTGTGCAAACGCTCATACCCCGTTGGTTTTTTCTTGTAATAGAAAGCTGAAAAACCAATCACTGAATTTGGACCAACAATCACATTTTCATCAATAATGGTGTCATCCAAAATAGATGCGCCAGAGTGAATTATGGAGTTTTTGCCAATTTTCACGCGATTTCCGATAAAGGCATTGGGATAAATCATTGCCGTATCATGAATTTCGCAATCTTCACCAGTTATCGACCGCGTTTGTGGTTGAAAGGGTTTGAAATGACGCGTGATTCTATTGAAATCATCAAAAGGAGCCGTAGAAATAAGCAATCCTTTCCCCTCCGGACATTCGACTTTTTGGTCAATCATTATAGTCGTAGCAGCACTTTTCAATGCTTTGTCGTAGTACTTCGGATGATCAACAAAAACTAAATCTC
>DGBF01000133.1:0-158 GCA_002384725.1 Flavobacteriales bacterium UBA4011 | reverse complement strand
CTAAATCTCCAGGAACGACGCGGTGAATCTCATTAATACCACTTACTATATGATTTGGGTCACCAACATATTCCACGCCAAGAAATTCAGCCAATTGAGCCAAAGATTGATTTTCAGGAAATTTCATAAAAAACGTTTTGAACAAAATTACGGAGATG
>DGBF01000103.1:352-5259 GCA_002384725.1 Flavobacteriales bacterium UBA4011 | reverse complement strand
TGGGCAAATCATTGAGAAACTTAACAGCATTGTCAACAATAGATTTATGTTTTCCTTTGAATTTGTTGAGTTTTAGATTTTCTTCGGTCAAGGTTATGGCTTTTTCCGAACTATCCAAAGAGTGGACTTCTGAAGCTCTATTTTGCAATGCTGAAAGGCTGAAACCACCAGAGTAACAGAAGGTATTAAGAACCTTTTGTCCATTTGCATATTTACCTAATAATGCCCTATTTTCTCGCTGGTCGATAAAAAATCCAGTTTTTTGCCCGTTTATCCAATCGATGGCGTAATTGATTCCATTTTCCATCGCAAGGTGTGGAACATCACATTTCCCAAATAAATATTTATTCTCTGATTCGATTTGAGACGGCAATGTTCCTGTATTCTTTGAGTAAATTGCACGCACCTCGTCGCCAAATAAATCACGTAAAGCAAATGCTATCTCTTCAAGGGAATTATACATTCCAACACTGTGACATTGAACTACCAAAACTTGATTGTAATGATCAATAATCAATCCTGGCAATCCATCTCCCTCACCATGAATAATGCGACAGATTGAGTTGTTATCACTGAATAATCCTATCTGCTTGCGAAGAGCTAGAGCATTTTTGAACTTGTCGAAATAGAATTCTTTGTCAATTTTTATTTTATCATGCGTCAACATGCGCACGGCAATCGTACCATGCTGGAAATGACCAATTCCAAGAAAATTTTCCTTTTGATCTTTTAGAGAAACTAATTCACCATCTATAAAATCGCTAAGGTCAGAGGCAAGAGCGCCAGAGAACACCCATGGATGTTTCCTTAAAATAGATTTAGTTTTGTCGCTTCTTACTATTATTTCTCTCATCTGTTGATATTTCTTGGGCAAAGGTAGAAAATAGATTGTATCGCGATATTTCAACCTATCCTTTTCGTTAACTTTGTCGAAAAATTATAATACATGGCATTCCTTGTTAACGTTTTTATGATAAATGAGCTTTATTCTCAAGAATTTGCTGATACGCATCAGAAAGGAGAAGAGTCTGAAGACAATAAGCTTTTTGAATGGGAAGATGAAATGAGCCTGAAAGGTGAAATCATGGAAGTGGATGTGGAGAGAGATGCAGAGTATATCATTTGTGGCGATAAAGGTGAAGGCAATCCTTTCGAGGTGAGTATCCCTAAGATGTGTATATTCAATTTTATCAAAGAGGACAATTCATTAATTCAAATTGCCTGTTCAGAAAGTTTATATGAAGAACATGAATTGATTATCAATGATAAAATACTGACTTTGTTTTTAAAAGGAGAGCCGTATGCCAACCCAATTCCAGGAATATATATAGCCTCAAGAGAATTCCCGAAAGAACTGATGCCAAGTGTTAGAGATTAAAAACATTCATTTCGAATACGATAGGGAAATCCTTCAGGATGTTTCTTTCAAACTTAAACAAGGTGCTTTTCTCGGAATCGTGGGCAAAAGCGGTGGTGGTAAAACCAGTTTATTGAAAATTATAGGAGGATATTTAACTCCGTCAAAAGGTGAAGTGTTCCAAAATGGTCGTAAACTTAAAAAAGCCAATGAATTATTGGTCCCTGGTTATGAAAATATTTCTTTGGTCCACCAAGACTTCGGGTTAGACCTTTATCATACAGTATTAGAGAATATCAGAGAAAAAGTTTTACATCTTTCATTCGGACTCCAAAAAGAATTAATTGATGAGATGATCAGTTTACTTGATATGGGGAAACTTTTGAACCAACAAGCTATTTCACTTTCGGGAGGTGAGCAACAACGACTTTCTATTGCCAGGGCCATAGTTAGTGAAGCTGACTTGATCCTTTTGGATGAGCCTTTTGTCCATTTAGATTCGCCGATGCGAAGAAAACTATTTCTGTACCTGAAGAAGTTAAAAGAGGTAAGAAATACTAGTTTTATAATAGTAACGCATAACGGTGAGGAACTACTTGGTTTGACAGACGAAGTGATATATTTTAAAAAAGGGAGAATAAAACGAAAGGCGAAACCAGAAAACTTTTATTCCAATGCGCGAAGTATTGAGGAAGCTGAGTTTTTTGGTCCTATAAATTCTATTCGCATTGGTAAGAAGCGTCTGCTTTTTCGTCCAGACCACTATTCAATTGATAATTTAACCAACCAAAAAGTCGATATCGCATTCATCGGATATCAAAAGTTCGGACCTTTGTTTCACAATAATTTTACAACAAAGCGGGGAGAGGACGTACTTTTGTTTAGTTTTGAATCTATGGAAACCATAAAGTGTATTTATGTATAAAAAGCTAGTCGAGCGACTTTCTCCTTTGTTTGGAGTGAAATTGGCGGTTGGAACTATCAAGGAGTTTTTCCAAGTGAATAGCTTTTTTCATGGTGCAGCTTTGGCGTATTATGCAATTTTCGCTTTGGTTCCTATTTTGTATTTAGCGGTTACATACATTGGTATGCTTTTGGGAAATGAAGTAATGACTAATTTGATTACCACAGCCATTCGAGAGCATATCGGGATAAAAGATGTTTCTGGAATATTGACCTTTCTGGAAGGGGTCGATTTTGAGAAAAGCAGTTTTGTTGCCAATACAATAGGAGTTATTGTTTTACTTATTTCGAGTACCGCACTCTTGAATTCTTTGCGCAACAGTATCAACGAATTTTACAATGTGAAACCTGCGTATTCCAATCGAAAAAAATTATTGATCCAAACGATTATTTCTAAACTGGTTTCCTTGGTGCTAATGACTGGGATAGGACTAGTCGTTATCGTATTTTACTTTGGAGAAACGTTAGTGTTGAGTTTATCTGCAGATTGGTTGTCCGAATACAAAACTTTGAATTGGCTTTTTGCAAATGGCTTCCGACAGTTGGCTTCCATCGCTTCTAATCTGCTTATTTTCACCTTTGTATTCAAGTTTCTTCATGATGGAAAAGTGAGATGGAGAATCGCTATACGCGGAGCTTTACTGACAAGTTTACTGCTTTATCTGGGTCAAATATTAATAAAGTATTACATAACCAATTACTTTTTTGCTGCAGATGGAGGCGTTCCCGGATCTATTTTGGTGATTTTGGTTTGGATGTATTATACCTCGCAGATTATTTTCCTGGGGGCGAAGTATACGAAAGTTTACGCTGACTTAACTGGCGAACCAATTGTAAACAGAGAATACTAGATTTTTTTGCTCAATCCAAATATTTTGATTAAATTTCCGACATATTTACGATTAAATTCTAAACATGTTCATCGGTCAAAATCTTAAAACAGTACGGAAACGACTTTCTCAGTCACAAGAAGAAACAGCTAGAGCGCTAGGTTTAACACGTTCGTCTTACAGTGGATATGAAAACGGAGTTGCTCAACCTAATGTCGAAAATTTGATAGCTTTTTCAGAGTATTTCAAAATAAGTATTGACGATTTGCTCAAAAAGGATTTTTCAAAACTGAAGGATGCTGAAGTTACAGAGTTGATTGAAGGACCAAAAGCGGATACAACGGGAAAACATTTAAGAGTTTTAACTTCTATGGTGGATGCCAATGATGATGAGGTTATCGAAATGATTCCTCAAAAAGCAAGCGCAGGTTACGCCAATGGATATGCTGATCCAGATTATTTGAAAGTATTACCAACTTTTCATTTGCCGTTTTTGAGCAAGAACAAAAAATACCGCTCCTTCCCGATTCAAGGAGACTCGATGCCGCCTGTAGTTAATGGATCGCAGGTTGTAGCAGAATTCGTCCAAAATTGGATGACCATTCGAGATGCTACGCCGTGCATTGTTGTGACAAAAGATGATGGTATTGTTTTCAAGGTGTTGAACAACCGATTGAGTGCCCATGAAAGTTTCCAGCTGTGTTCGACCAATACCTTTTATGAACCTTATGAAGTGAAAGCAAATGAAATTCTTGAAATTTGGAAGTTCGTAAATTATATTTCTCCAGAATTGCCAGCGGTTAAAATGGACGATAGTGGTCTTACTCAATCGGTTCAGGCTCTTCAGAAAGAGGTGCACAGTTTACGTGAAATGCTGAAGAATTAACGATTTACCGCTTAACGACATATTTACCTTCCTCAATTGTAATTGTTTCAGCCATTAATAAATTCCTAAGCAAGCCGTTGGACGATTCTCTGTCGAGATTTAAGTTTTCCATTATTTCATAAATGGTCTTTGGTTCTCGCAGATATTGAAAAAGTGCTTTTTCCTTTTCCACTTGAGACATTTGATTTTTCTCCAAAGAGCAAATATCACAAATACCACATTTGTCTGCTGGTTGACTAAAGTAATTCAACAATTGAATACTTCGACAAACGGTATTTAAAACATAATTCTCCATTGCTTTTAATCGTTCTAGAGCTAGTTTTTTTCTGTTCGAATAAATAGAGCTATTCAAACGAATGTAATCGTCGGGGAGGCGCTCGTGTGAAAACGTTACCGTTGGCAATGAGCTCGCCCAGGAGATATCACAAATGCCCATTTTTTCCAATTGATTCAGTTGGTTTTTTAGTTCACTCTTTGATACGCCTAACCTTTTGGTCAATTGTGTTTCATCTAATTCGAAAAAGAGATCAAAAATTCCTGGGAAACTTCTGGCCATAAGTGTGATCAATGGCGAGAATCTTTGGTTTGCTATTTGAAATCCATATAATTCTTTGTTTCCAATGGCAAATTTTACTTTAGTCGGGTGGAAGACAGATTCTGAAAATTGCAAATCACCGTTGAGTTCCAGTAATTTTAATGAGTGATAAATTTTCTGAATGGGGATTTTGAATTGTTCGGATAATTTTCTCAAATCGAAATGATAACTTTCTTCTTTTCCGGAACCTATAGCGATTTGTAAATGATTGAACAGAGCTCTAAAAACCAATTTCACATCTTCAGCTGGAGGAAACTGAGTCTCTATTTGATCTGA
>DGBF01000103.1:0-182 GCA_002384725.1 Flavobacteriales bacterium UBA4011 | reverse complement strand
GCTGAGTCTCTATTTGATCTGATAGTTTTGAGAAATCTCTTTCGTTGTAATATAGAATTGCCTCCGCTGGTTTTTCATCTCTACCTGCGCGACCAGCTTCTTGGTAATAGGCTTCTATATTGTTTGGAGCCTCAAAATGAAGGACATACCTTACGTTTCCTTTGTCAATTCCCATTCCAAAT
>DGBF01000046.1 GCA_002384725.1 Flavobacteriales bacterium UBA4011 | reverse complement strand
TAAACGTCAGTAATATATGTTCTGAAATATAATACCGATAGAGGTTTAAAGGAGTATTTATAAGATAATTAATACCATTATCAGTGTTAAAAATTATTTCCGATGTAAATTTATACCGATTTCGAGAATTTCGCCGATTTCTTTGAGATTCAAATCCACATTTGGGTCGATGCCATAACTCTTCATGCGCTTCCTATCGCCTTGTTCTAGTTTGGGATGATCGATTAATCCTCCATCTGCCATCAAAATATATGGATATCTCGTTTTTTTTAACTTGCCATAAATAACAGAGAATCTTTTTTCCAAAACGGAAACAGGGTAAACCGTACTGTAATCGTTTCTGAAATTTCAGGATTGTGGTAGAGAATAATATCGCGCAAAGCAAGAAAACAACTTTTCAGCGGCTCTTTTTTTCTTGAAATAAAAATCGTCCTGAGACATGAAATTAATTCAGTTTATCCAGCACCTCGGCAATGGCTTTGTCTAGGCCGTTCGCATTTTTTCCACCGGCAGTTGCAAAGAACGCTTGTCCGCCGCCACCACCTTGGATGTGTGATGAGACTTCACGGATGATATTTCCTGCATTTAAATCTTTCGATTTGGCAAAATCTTCACTAAACATGATGCTCAAGCTACATTTATCGCCTTCTTTTCCGCCAATGATTCCCACGAAATTAGGGAATTCACCTTTGAATTGAAACAACAAATCTTTCACGGAACCAGCGTCCAAATCAACGATAGAGTGGAGAATATGATAATCGCCTTTGTCTTCGACCTTTGTTTTTAGATTTTCTTTGACACGCTGCGCATTCTCTCTTTTCATTGCATCAATTTCTTTTTGCAATTCTGAGTTCTTTGTCAATAAATCTTCCACAGCTTTTTGCAAGTCTTTTGGTGCTTTTAAGGTTTGCATTAAACCATGAACTTGTGCATCCTTTTCTCTGAAATATTTCTCAGCAGCAGGTCCAGTAATTGCCTCAATTCGTCTCACACCCGCTGCAACTGCACCTTCGGAAAGGATTTTAACTAGAGCAATTTTACCTGTTGTAGGAGCGTGTGTTCCACCGCACAATTCAATCGAGTCGCCAAACTGAATCATTCGAACCGTGTCGCCATATTTTTCGCCAAACAAAGCCATAGCACCTTTTTCTTGTGCAATGCTAATCGGAATATTTCTTTCTTCATTCAGGGCAATGTTCATCAGAATTGCTTCATCGATGTGCGCCTGAATCAATGACATTTCTTCGTCCGTTACCTTTGAAAAATGACTGAAATCAAACCGTAAATAATCGGCATTCACCAATGATCCTTTTTGTTCCACATGTTCGCCCAAAACTGTTCGCAAAGCATGATGAAGAAGGTGAGTGGATGTATGATTTAAAGCAGTTTTACTTCTTTTGTCTGCATTAACGTTTGCTTTGAATTTACCTGTCAAATTCTCTGGTAATTTCTCCGTTAAATGAACGATTAAGTTGTTTTCTTTCTTGGTGTCGAAGATGAAGATTTTTTCGCCTTGTTCGTTTTCCAAAACTCCTGAATCACCAACTTGTCCGCCACCTTCTGGATAGAATGGAGTTAAATTCAATGCGATTTGAAAGAAGTTTTTTTTCTTCTGAGAAACTGCTCTGTATTTTACGATTTGAACGCCTGCTTCCAAATAGTCGTAACCGATAAATTCCTCATCGTTCTCTTCTATAATCTCTGTCCAATCACCAGTTTCAAGGACTGTTGCAGCGCGCGAACGCGTTTTCTGAACCTGCATCGCTTTTTCAAACTCATCTTCATTGATACTCATGTCGTTTTCACGAGCGATGAGAGAGGTTAAATCTAACGGGAAACCATAAGTGTCGAATAATTCAAAAACGGTTTCGCCACTCAATACGTTCTCACCTTTGGCTTTCGCTTCAGCAATAGTAGTATCGATTCGCTTGAGACCCAATTCCAAGGTTCTAAAAAAGCTAATTTCTTCCTCTTTAATGACTTTGTACACCAATCCTTCTTGTGCTTTTAATTCAGGGAAGGCATCGCCCATTTCTTTGACCAAAGTCTTAGAAACTTCACACATAAAAGGTTCTTTCAAGCCCAAAGATGTATAACCATAACGTATTGCTCTTCTTAATATTCTGCGGATTACATAGCCAGCACCTGAATTGGCAGGCAATTGTCCGTCGGTAATTGAAAATGCGATGCCACGAACGTGGTCCGCTATCACACGAAGTGCAATATCCGTTGGTTCAGATTGTTTGTAAGCAACGCCTGAAATCTTAGAAACTGTGCCTATCAAAGCTTGAAATAAATCGGTATCGTAGTTGGATTGTTTTCCTTGCATGGCCATCGCCAATCGTTCGAGACCCATTCCCGTATCGACATGCGTATTTTTCAACTTCTCCAAACTTCCATCCGCCTTGCGGTTGTACTGTATGAAAACGTTGTTCCAAATCTCAATCACCTGAGGATGATCTTGATTTACCATGGCTCTTCCTGATGTTTTGGCTACTTCAGCTTCATCCCGCAAATCGATATGAATTTCTGTACACGGTCCGCAAGGTCCTGATTCGCCCATTTCCCAGAAGTTATCCTTTTTATCGGCAAGAATAATTCTGTCTTTGTCGATGTATTTCGACCAAATGTCTATGCTTTCCTGATCTAAGGGAACACCATCTGCTGTATTGCCTTCGTAAACCGTGACATAAAGTCTATCCTTCGGTAATTTGTATACGTCAGTCAACAATTCCCATGCCCATGCTATTGCTTCTGTTTTAAAATAATCACCGAACGACCAGTTGCCGAGCATTTCAAACATAGTGTGGTGATAGGTATCTACGCCAACTTCCTCTAAATCGTTGTGTTTTCCAGAAACGCGAAGACATTTTTGCGAATTAGCAACCCGTGGATTCTTTGGTTCAGCATTGCCCAAGAAATAATCTTTGAATTGATTCATTCCGGCATTTGTGAACATCAATGTTGGGTCATTTTTAACCACCATTGGTGCCGAAGGAACGATTTCGTGTTCTTTTGATGCGAAGAATTGAAAGAATTGCTCTCTTATTTCCTGAATTGTCATGCTGTGTAGAATTGTTATTGCTTTTAAAGGATACAAATTTAGCGGAATTCATTGAAAAGCGAATTGGTAAGGACAGGAAGTTTAATTTTTCTGATATTTAACCCGAGAATGAAGGAGAAGAAAAAACAATTTTATCATCGCTATCTGAATGAAGGCGCTACTTGGCAATTCGTTTTGAAGATGTTTTTATTGTTGTTTTTAGTGAATGTTTTAATCCGATTACCTCTTTATTTCTCAAAGAATTTTTGGTTTGATGGCGACGAAGCTATTATCGGCATTATGGCACAAGATTTCCTTCGAACGGGTAAATTACCTTTCTTTTTTTATGGTCAGCATTATGGTTTTGCTTCGGTGGAGACCTTTTTCTCGGCTGTTTTCATTAAGATTCTCGGTTCTAAAATCATTGGACTTAAGTTAGCAGGGATGGTTATTCATTCATTGGCTATGGTATTTATTGCTCTTTTTTTGAAAGCGAAAAGGGTAAGCCCACGAACCTGGTTTTTTGTGTTGTTTC
>DGBF01000176.1:841-7769 GCA_002384725.1 Flavobacteriales bacterium UBA4011 | reverse complement strand
TGCAAGGTTGGCGTGATTTCATCTCAACGGAGAAAAAAATTGTCTACCTCAATCTATTGTTGGAGTGTGGGTTCGACGTCCTAGATTTTGGCTCTTTTGTTTCGCCCAAAGCCATTGCACAAATGAGGGACACCGCTGAGGTACTAAAAAACTTAAAACTGAACGATAAAACGAAAATGTTAGCCATCATAGCTAACGAACGTGGGGCAAATGATGCTTGTCAGTTTGAAGAAATAGACTTTTTAGGATATCCGTTCTCCATTTCAGAAGAATTTCAAAAACGCAACATCAACGCCACGATTGAAGAATCTTTGGGAACGTTGGAGGCCATTCAAAACATCACTTTGAAAGCCAATAAACGAATGGTGGTCTATCTTTCGATGGGATTTGGTAATCCGTATGGAGAACATTGGCATCCCGATTTGGTGAACATGTGGTCCGAGCGATTGTATAATGAATTTGAAATCGATATTTTGGCTTTGTCCGATACGATCGGCAGTGCAACACCTGAAATCGTCGAAGATGTTTTTAAACAGATTATTCCAGCCTTGCCTAATGTTGAATTTGGCGCACATTTGCACGCTGTTCCTGAAAATGCCAACAAGATTATTGAAGCGGCCTACAAAGGCACTTGTCGTAGATTTGACGGAGCAATTAAAGGTTTCGGTGGCTGTCCTATGGCGATGGACGATTTGACAGGAAATATGCCCACAGAGAAGTTGTTGGGTTTTTTGGATGACAATTCTATTCGTAACCAAATCGACAAAACCCGTTTTCAAGAGGCTTTTAATATGTCTTCATCAATTTTTATTTAATATGAAAAAAAGTATTTTTTTTACTTCCATTGGTTTGTTTAGTTTCTTGGCATTTAGCGCATGCACGGATGATGAGGACTTGGAGAATGAAAACGACAAGGTTGAGAAAATTGATGAAACGAATGGTTTTCAGAATGTTGAAGTTTTATTTCAAGGCAGTAAATTCGGAAGTGAAGACGAAAAAACTTTGCTTGAAGAATTGAAAATTTGTTCCGAGGAAAGTGAAATCAACCAAACGAGCGAGGTGCCACCTTGTTCGCCGGAAAACTTTAAAATCATGTCCCTACACAAGGATATGTCACTTAAAAACGGTTTTATGGTCTTGATCAAAGCCGAAACAGCAGGATTTCCATTGCGCCGTTTACTTGTATTCCAACGAGAACGAGGAGAATTGGTCAAGGCAAACGGATTTGTCGCGAATTTGATAGGTAGAGCACCAACAGAATCGGGTTACGACGACCTTGTGCTTCGTTTTTGGGACAAGGATGAAGCTGGATTTAAAATTTGGTACAATTGCCTGTTCGGATGGAAAGAAGGGAAATACGAATTCAAATACGTAGAAACGATCGAAGGTCCAAATTGGGGCGGAAAAGTAAAATTGGCCGATCGCGAGAACTATTCGAAAAGCGTTTATGAAACGATCGTAGCTAAGAAAATGTTGTTTTAATGATTTGGCGTTGGTTGTTCTTATCATTAGCACTGTTTTCGTGTGAAAATGCAGACGAAAGTGATTTGTTGCAAGTCAATAAGGAAAACATTCTGCACAACAACAGCGGTCGTATTTGGGTGATCAATACAGTAACTCAAAAAGGAATCATTCACACGAAAAATAAGCTGAATCAAAAAGACGTGATGGTGATTTTCGAGAGCGGTAAAGTGAATATTCAACCTATCGCTACTTTAGGAAACTACCCAGAAAAATTTGGTAAGGCCATCGTTTCAGAGGACAGTAAAGAATTGTTTATCGATTTCAAAGACGAAAAATGGTATTTCGAAATCATCTCTATTTCAGAGCAGAAAATAGTGCTGAAATGGAAGAAAAACAGCGACTTTAAATATGATTTGGAGCTGATTGCTTATCCGGAAGGGAGGTGAATTACGAATTGGTGGAATTAATTATTCACCAACTTGCTTACAAACAACTGGCGCACCGTCGTGCTTGCGCAACACCCCGAGCTGGAGAGCCCNNGTAATGACTGCAGGCTTCGCATCAGCTGAAATCACATTCTCAGGTAAAGCTGAATTGATTTCGTACAAACCGCTTTCAATTGTCTTCATTGATAAGTCTATAATCAAGTTTTCTGTCAAACCAACTGGATCTTCTTTCGACGCTTTTACATCATCCAAATAGAATTTAAAACCATCGCCGGTTTGAAGGATGAATGCTACATAAATTGTATCATTATCATAACCATTTGCAGAAAGATTTGCGGAACGTGTAATCCAATCCGCGTCTTCTTGAATGACGTAGCCAAGTGTATCTGTA
Source organism: Flavobacteriales bacterium UBA4011 (assembly GCA_002384725.1). Lineage (GTDB taxonomy): Bacteria > Bacteroidota > Bacteroidia > Flavobacteriales_D > Crocinitomicaceae > UBA2040. Next base: position 5,468 of record DGBF01000176.1, on the reverse strand, counting down.
AAACTCGCTTCTAACTTGTCGGTCGTTGACACTAAAACTAAATAGGTCTCTGGGTAGGATGCGTCGTGCGATTTTGCCCTCCACTCAAAAGCATTTCCATATGCGCCAAGTACTATAGGAGAGGTTATCAACCAACGATTTGCTGTTCCAACTGGCGAAAAATAAGAGGTTGAACTCGCTGTAAGATTGACATTTGTCGTATCATCCGGGTCTATTTTAGAAATATAACCCGCTGTGTATTCCGAAACAGTTGCATCAGGTATTTGTCCGTCTAAATCACGAATTTCCCAAGTTGCAGGAATTCCTGATTGAAAATCTTCAAATAGAACTGTGGTTTGACTTATGGCGAAACTCGAACTTAAAAGTAAAACGGAAAAAAGTGATTTGTGCATATTTTTTAATATCATAAACGACAAAAATAAAGAAAGCGTGGGTTAATGAACTAGATTGATGACGATTTCCTTGAATTCTTGGTAAAATTCGTCAAATTTCAAGAGCCTAGCCTCTAAAAAAGCATAAATCTCTTCGTGCGATTCGGGGTTATTATAATTAAGCTTGTCGGTCGACCATTGAATTCGATAAAAACGCTGACCATTGGGCAAATAACAATCTGGATTCCAAACCGCCTCAACTTCCATCGTTGCCTCCATGACCTTCTTCATTTCTTGCAGCTGTTCCCACACAATATCTAAAATTTCAGGATCTTTGAATTGAATATCAAAATTTACCGCCACAATTCTTTTGTCGACTTCTAAACGGATGAAAATCGATTTCACATCGGAAGGATAATTCAACCAGTTGATTCCTCTGCCATTACTCGATTTATGAGCGCGCATTCGTTTTCGGAATGTATTCCAAAAGTCTTTATTGAACTCTTTTTTTGCTTCTTTGCTTAACACCGTTCGAAATTAATAATTAACAATGGGTAATTAGCTATGGACAAATGATAATAATAATGAATAATTGGCAATTGATAAGGGATGGAAAACTTAAATTTGTGGTAAATTTAAAAGAAAAGAATAGTGGAAGAGTATTACTGGCAAATTATTGAAAGTATAATTGTTATTGTGATTGTGCTTGCGTTGAGACTAATTTACAGAAAATCCAGTCGCAAAATGGCCAAAGCTTTACATGTTAATCCAGATCGAAGACGAGCTATTACCACGATGGTGAATACTTCACTCACGATTCTCTCGATAATTGCCATTGTTGCCATATGGAGTATTGATACAAAGGAATTGTTGTACTTCCTTACCTCTTTAATGACCGCTCTTGGTATTGCTTTTCTTGCACAATGGTCCATTTTATCTAACATTACCGCCAGCTTGATTCTTTTTTTTAAACACCCCTTGCGAATTGGAGAACCGATTAAAATATTGGACAAAGATTTCCCGATAGAAGGTAAGGTCTTGAAAATCTCTTTGATTTTTATGCACATTCAACTCGACAATGGTGAACAAATTACGATCCCTAACAATGTAGTTTTGAACAAGATGATCTCGGTAAAGTTTGAAGAGTAATGAGCTGACGAATTGTGGATTGGCTAATTGACTAACTTCTTACTTCACATTATTTATTTCTCACTTGTCCGGTGTAACATTGGTTTCAAAGCTATTATTTGATAAGTCGTACATTTGAATTTAAAATAAAAAATAACATGAAAATTTATTCTTTCCTAATCCTGTTTGTTGTGACCTTGAGTTCTTGTGCACAGAATCATAGTGGTGAAAAAGGTGCGGCTTCGGTTGTCAACATTTCGCAAGAAGACTTTAAGAAAAACTATGAAAATGTAGAAGGTTTGCAACTCTTGGATGTGCGCACGACACGCGAAATAGCAGCTGGAAAAATTGGAGAGGCTAAGGAATTGGACGTTTTTGATCCAGAATTCACTGAGAAAATTGCTGGATTGAACTTCGATACAGCGAAACCCGTTTTTATTTATTGCAAATCAGGGGGACGTTCGACTAGAGCTGCCCAAATTTTTATAGAGCAAGGATTCACGGAGGTTTATAATTTGTTGGGAGGGTATAGTTTGTATTAATTGCGAATTACCCCGTGCGGCATGTGGAGTGTTGTATTATCTTATTTAACATAATATTAATTATAAGACAAATATGAAATAGTAACCTCAGCTTACTCTTTGCTTAAAGCTCAGTGTTTCTCTGCGGTAAAAACCTGTGCTTACTCCTTTGTTATCACTATCGTTTGGCTTTTTCCGAAAGACAGGTAGTACACGCCAGAATCAAAGTGTTTTAAATTGATTTCGAATTCATTCACGTTTGTGAACTCTTCAAGAATAACGACTTGTCCAAGAACGTTCACTACTTTAATCGAAACTTCTTTCATTTCCTTCCCTAGCGAAATAGTTGTCTTACCGATGGTTGGATTAGGATAAACTTTGATGTTCGCAAAATCCAATTCTTCTAATCCAAGACACGAAGTCACTAAAACCGTATCAGAAGCACTGCATCCGTTTGCATCGGTTACCGACACGGAATACGTTCCAGCTGAATTCACTGTGAAAGTCGAGGCTACTGAGGCATCTTGCCATACATAGCTAGTGAAACCAGAACCCGCATCCAATATTAAAGTGTTTCCACAATACACTTGATTTGGGCCTAAATTGACTGTAGGTAATGTGTTTACGGTGACTATCTGTTCCGTCGAATCTGAACAAATTCCATTTGAAATAACGAGCTTAATAGTTGAAGTACTGTTAATTCCTCCAGAATAAGATGTTCCAGACCCCACATTCGCACCATTTACAAACCACTGTGCACTTGTCGCCCCAGTGTTTGAACTTGTGCAATTAATCATTTCTCCTGCGCAAATTGAACTTGGAACCGTAAAATTATCGATGTTTGGCGGAGTAAGAAACTCAACCACAATACTATCTTCTGTGGAACATGCGCCATTTCCCGCCGAAAATTTAATGGTGTGTAACCCAACTCCAGAAGCCACAGATTGCAATGTTGATCCAAATCCAATTTGCGTTCCATCTTTAAACCATTTCTGATAGGATGTCGTTGAAGCACCGGTCGATACCGCTGTTACTGTTAATAAATCACCAATGCAAACTTGCGTAGAACTTGGTATTATGGAGGTTATTATTGGTATGGCTAGCACATTTATAGTCTGAGAAACAGAATCGGTGCATGTTCCGTTCGTAACAACCAAAGTAACCGTAACTGTGCCAGTTGTAGTTGGTGTTAATGAGTGATTTACACCGGTATAAACAAATCCTGAACCGTCAGACCAACCTTGCGCAATACTTCCCGTACTTGTATTGGTCAAAACAATAGGATCGCCAACACATACAGACGTTGCGCTTGAAGTGAATGATGAGACAGCTCCACAACAGGCTACAACATTTAAACTTGATGAATACGATGATGTAGGCGAACCATTAACCACCAAATTGGTTGATACCGTATAGTTTGCTGCTGGAACCATTCCAATATTAACGCTTTGTGTAAAAGGAGTAATTACAGTAATTCCGATTCCAAATGAATAATTCAGACTAATCGTTAAAGTGTTCCCGCTTGGTACAACGGTTGCACCCGTGTATGTGTATCCAGCAAAATTATGTGTTCCCGATACTGTTAAAAGAGTATTTGTACATGCTGTGGCTGGCGGACTTGAAGAAACAACCGAAGTGACTGATCCACCTTGTCCTAAAGAATGCATTGAAAATAGAAAAGCAAAGACGATTAATGTCGATTTTAAATGTATTGATTTCATAGCGAGAATTATAAATTTTGTTCAATTTACGAAATCGAGTTGAAACTTTTACTATAACTTCAAACTAAATCAAATGCTTTTATTTTTAATCATTTTTTCACGTTTTGGGTANNAGGTAATTCTTTTGTCCAACTCATATTTTTCACTACCTTGTGTTTTCATAAATCCAACCGACTTACACTTACAAAAAAATCGAATTCCTCATATTGGGGTATTTACATTATTTAATTAATCTTTTTTTTATGGTATTGAAATTTACACGTACAATTCTATTTCTAGTCGGAATATTCACATTTGGATCAGGAATTTCGTTTAGTCAACTAACATACACTTTCTCCGCATCTGGAGCTACCGGAGCGATTGGTCCAACACAAGCAATGTGTAATACCCAATATGCTTCTACCAATTTGGCGGGTAACGTAACGGTTACCGCTGGTATTCAATATTGGACTGTTCCAACATCTGGATCTTGGAGTATAGAATGTTTTGGCGCACAAGGTGGAGGCGCAAATGGTGGTCTCGGGGCATCAATTAAAGGAGAATTTAATTTGGTAGCTGGACAAGTTATTCGAATTTTAGTAGGTCAACAAGGCATCACACAATCAGGCATGCCCAACTCTGTGGGAGGCGGTGGAGGTACATTTGCGGTACTTAGTCCTGCAACTGCAGTTAGTGATATTTTAGTTATTGCAGGCGGTGGCGGTGGCTCAGCCGGTACACTTTATGCATCTGTTTGCAATGGCAGCATTGCGAATGCCGGTAACAACGGTCAAATTGATGGTGGTGTTGGTAATCCTGATGGTCTTGGCGGCACACTTGGTAATGGAGGAAATAAATCTGTTAGTGGTTGTTCACTGGATCGAGGGTCCGGAGGTGGAGGTTTTCT
>DGBF01000176.1:0-641 GCA_002384725.1 Flavobacteriales bacterium UBA4011 | reverse complement strand
ACAAATGGCACAAGTATTTGCCAATCAATAGGCGTTGGTGATGGCGGAAAAGCCTTTGTAAATGGTGGTGCAGGAGGAACGGGATTCGGCCCTGGTGCAACAGGCGGTTTTGGCGGCGGTGGCGCTACTTGGCAAACTGGTTTCCGCGGCAGTGGTGGTGGTGGTGGATTTTCTGGCGGAGGCGCTGGGCAAATCAATAGCGTATCACCCAATCATGCTGGTGGTGGCGGTGGTTCATATAACGCTGGAACAAATCCAGTTGAAACTCCAGGAGTTCAAGCAGGAGATGGATTGGTTGTTATTACGCAACTACAAACATTTCCAGATGATGCAGGTGTATCTCAAATTCTTGGGTTAACTCCTCCGTATTGCAATGGTCCTCAACTAATACAAGTGGAAGTATCAAACTATGGAAACAATATGATTAATAACGTTAGCGTTGGTTGGTCAGTAAACGGGGTCACTCAACCACAGGTTAGCGTTACAACTCCAATTGACACAAATAATAGTGTTAATGGAAATACTTTGGTTGTAACTTTAGGGACCTATAACGTAAATGGAAATACAATTATAAACGCTTGGACGTTTTCTCCAAATAGCTCCTCCGATTCGTCTCCAGGAAATGATAGAGATCGGAAGAG
>DGBF01000135.1:16087-16388 GCA_002384725.1 Flavobacteriales bacterium UBA4011 | reverse complement strand
ATCAGAAAGAATTTCAGCAACGGTATCGACTTCATTTGTGAAAAAAAATGATGACTTGCAATTGAAACTGATTACCCCTTTTACCTTACCATACGCTTCTAACGGTGAAAATGCCCTCATTGACGGCATTCAAGGAAATGAAGAATTCAGAACCGGAGATTGGCAAGGTTTCTATGGTTTTGATATGAAAGCCGAAATTCAATTCAAAGATCCTAAAGCTATCTTCAAGGTCGATTTGGGATTGTTAGAAGATTTAAAATCATGGATATTCTTCCCGACCGAGTGGACGATTGAAGTTTCT
>DGBF01000135.1:13498-16000 GCA_002384725.1 Flavobacteriales bacterium UBA4011 | reverse complement strand
CGAGTGGACGATTGAAGTTTCTGCCGATGGAGTGAATTTCACGAAATACGGAACGGATAAAATCAACTCTTCCATAAACGAATACCGTCCTGCCAATATTCAAAAAGTTAGTATGAACGTCACTGGATCTGAAAGCATTAAAGCCATTCGAATATCCGTCAAAAATGCTGGCAACTGCCCAGATTGGCACCTTGGAAGAGGGAATTCTACATGGATCTTTATGGATGAAATCCAGATACATTGATTATGACTACTGAACATTAACGAATTTGTCGTCTTCAAAAGTCACTGTCAAAAGTCAGAAAAGCAAAAAGCTTTTTGTAAATTTAGACTCTCAAAAAAAATCAAATAAAAGCATGAAACAGTTTAAAATAGTAGTAGTCGCATTTGCCATTATGATTGGCTCTTTTGCGAAAGCAGACGAAGGAATGTGGCTTCCTTTCCTCCTAGGTAGAAATTATGAAGACATGAAAAAACATGGACTTCGATTGACACAAGAAGAAGTCTATAGTATTAATAATAGCTCTCTAAAAGATGCAATCGTATCGTTTGGTGGATTTTGTACTGGTGAAATCATCTCTAACAAAGGAATGATTTTAACGAATCACCATTGTGGTTATGATGCTATTGCAGAAGCTTCAACTCCCGAGCACAACTATTTGGACAATGGCTTTTGGGCAAAGGATCATGCCTCAGAAATCGCAGTTCCGGGACTTACAGCAACTTTCATCATTCGTATTGAAGATGTGACGAAAACAATCGCCGGGCAATTGAACGAAAACATGACTCCTGAAGAAAGAGTAGCTAAAATCAAAGAAATTACAGCTATCCTAACAAAGGATGCCACTGAAGGTTCGCATTATGAAGCTTTCGTTCGTGATTTTTATGAAGGAAATGAGTTTTATCTTTTTGTTAAAGAAACGTTCAAAGACATTCGTTTTGTAGGTACGCCTCCGCAATCTGCTGGAAAATATGGTGGCGACACAGACAACTGGATGTGGCCTCGTCACACAGCTGATTTCTCAATGTTCCGTGTGTATTCAGGAGCTGACAACAAACCAGCCAATTACGACGAAGCGAATCGCCCATATACACCGAAACATCACTTACCTGTTTCTATCAAAGGAGTTAAGGAAAATGATTATGCTATGATTCTAGGTTTCCCTGGGTCTACAGATCGTTATTTGAGCTCATGGGGAGTTAATCAAGCTGTTTCATTAGAGCAGCCTAAACGCGTTGAAGTAAGAAGAAAAAAATTGGACATCATGAAATCGTACATGAACGATGACGTAGCAGTGCGATTGAAATATTCTTCTAAATATGCGCAAGTTGCCAACTATTGGAAATACTTTATTGGTCAAACAGAGCAGCTAAAGAAAAACAGGGTAATCGGCAAAAAACAGGCTGAAGAGCTGAAGTTTGCTGAATTTGCAGTAGGTAAACCTATGTACGAACATGCATTGGGCATGATAGAAGACGCCTATGCTGCACAGAAAGAGAACGTTTATATCAAAGCGTATCAATCCGAAATGGTGTACTCAGTTGATTTGATGTTATGGGCTTTCCGTTATAAATTTTTAATGGATCCATTAAAGCAAGGAAACTCTGAAATGGCGAGCAATATTGCTGGTCGTTTGAGAAAAATTGGAAATGAAAATTTCTACAAGTTGAACATGGATCTGGAAATGGAAACGATTGGAGAATTGTTGAAAATGTATATCAAAGATGTCCCGAAATCACAACAGAGTGAAATGGTTAAAAAACTTCGTTTCATAAAAAACTGGAAGGTGAATAAATTGATGAAATCAATCAAAAAAACTTCTATTTTCACGAATAAAGAACGTTTCGACGCATTTCACTTAGCACCGTCGGAAATTGTTTTAGAAAATGACCCTTTGTATAAGTTGGCGATGGCCTTAGACGAAGCATTCGGTAAATCTCAAGACAGCCAGAGCATCAGAACCGCTGAAGCTAATTTGGCAAACGCAGAACGACTTTACGTAAAAGGACTTCGTGAAATGATGCCAGAAAAACAATTCTATCCGAATGCGAATTCAACTTTGCGTTTGACCTACGGGAATATTTTGCCGTATACTTCTCCAAAAGGAGTGAAGTATGAAATCACAACAAATTCGCAAGGTTTATTGGCGAAAGAAGATCCGAATAACCCAGAATTCAGCATTGATCCTATCATGAAGCAAAAAATGTTGGCGAAAGATTTCGGTCAATACGCTGATGCAGACGGTGAATTGAAAATCAATTTCTTGTCCAATAATGATATCACAGGTGGTAACTCTGGTTCCCCTGTTATCAATGCAGATGGTCATTTGATTGGTGCAGCATTTGATGGTAACTGGGAAGCAATGTCAGGAGACATCTTCTTTGAGCCAGAATTACAAAGAACAATTTCTTGTGATATTCGCTATATACTTTGGTTGATCGATAAATGTTATGGTGCCACTCACCCCGTCGACGAAATGACTTTGGTCAAATAGGAAACTC
>DGBF01000135.1:8464-13385 GCA_002384725.1 Flavobacteriales bacterium UBA4011 | reverse complement strand
CGTTTCCTCGAAAGGGCGTTTATTTTATGCTTAAAACAGACATTACCGAACCTAATATCAACTCCACTCCTATTGCAATTACTACAAATCCAATTATTCGAGATAATGCATTAATGCCTGATGCTCCCAATAACTTGACAATTAAATGAGATGATCGTAGTATCAAAAAAATAACGATTACAGTTAATAGAATTGCTACTAAAACTGAAACTATTTGATCGGGCGTTTCATATTTTTGGTTAAAAGTAATTAACATTGAAATAGTTCCAGGACCAGCAAGCATAGGCAACGCCAGTGGTGTTAAAGAAATTTCTGATCGAGAATGTATGTCCTTCTGAACTTTGTCTTTTTTCATTCCTTTGTGTTCGCTAAATTTTCCTGTCAGCAAAGCAAAACCAGAAGAAGCAATTATTAGACCTCCGGCTATCTTTAGAGCCTCCAACGAAATTCCAAAAAAGCTAAGCATATATTTACCAGCGAAAAAACTAATCAATAAGATCAACAAGACATTTATTGAAGTCCAAAATGATATAGAAGAACGTTCTTTCTTCTCAATTTGTTTTGTTAAACCAACAAAAACAGGTACTGTTCCCAGTGGGTTCATTATCGAAAACAAGGCACCAAATGAATAAATAAATATTTCCATTTTTTGCCACAAAATTAGACTCGATAAATGGAAGGAGAGGAAACTTTATATTAAGCCTAAATGATTGTTTCCCATTGCGAATTAACTATATATTGCCGAGCCACTTCATTGTATCCACATTATCCGCATAGTCTGTCCAGCTTGGTGTTTGAGCTTGACCAAAAGGCAAATAGTTATGACCAATCACAACTTGTATGTCTTTCTGATGTGCATTAAGATATTTGTCGATTTCATCCTGGTTTTTATACGTATGATGATACACCATAGCCAGTGGACTATGCAAATCTTCTGTTTCCTTCAAAAGAACAAAGTTATTGTCCAACAAAGCATGTTTATTCATCAAAAAGATGGCTTTGTTGTAATCGTAATTATTTCCGTATTTCTTATTGTAGACAATGTCCTTGTGTTTAAATATTCCTTCAAAGAACTTGTCAATTTTATATCCTTCAGGCAAAAGCAGGTGCGAAACATTTCGACATCCTAAACCGAAATACGTAAAAATGTCGTCACCAAGCGCTTCCATTTCCTCATCCGTTTCATTTCCATCCAAAACAGCAATTGAAACCCGGTTTTTTCTAAAAATGTGCGGTAAATGTCCAAAATATTGATCAAAATGCTGAACTGAATTGTTGCTTCCTGTGGCAATAATAGCGTCCACTTTACCCATTTTTCCTGCAGTGAGTAAAAAATGGTTGGCAAAATCAGGATTCCAACTCACCATCATATCCAATAGAGCAGGAATTATAGTGTTGTCCTCTGAACTCAATTTACAAACGGCAATATTTCCAGACAATATCACACTGGCAAAGTCATGAAAACCAACCATCGGGATATTTCCCGCCATAATTATGCTCACTTTCTTGGGAGAAGAGTTAAAAGAATATCCTTTTAACCAATCCGTAATTTTTTCATCCCTTAAAAGGACCGACCAATCGAAAAGCGACTTTTGAACGTTTTCTTTTGAAAACCAGCCGTTGTAAACAAATTGTCGGTTGACCACATATTGAAGCTTTTCATATTCTTCTTTCGTAACACCCAATGAAAAGTCACTCCACTCCTCACCTTTCCCTAATTGAGCACAAACTTTGCCCAACTGAGCAAAAAAATCGACTAATTCTTCCTTTTTCACGGCACAAAATTAAGGTAGATTTGTGATTTTCGTCATAAAATCAAGAATTTCACAAAAATTAAACAATACTTCTTCTCAGTCGTTGTTATATTTGTAAACAATTTATAAAAGAATACAACTGTTATGGCAATAATTATAACGGAAGAATGCATCAACTGTGGAGCATGTGAGCCGGAATGTCCAAATAACGCAATTTATGAAGGTGGCGCTGAGTGGAAATACTCGGATGGTACTTCCTTAAAAGGAATGATTACAACATTGAATGGAGATACTTTAGAGGCAGATGCTGATTTTGAGCCTGTTGACATGGATGTCTATTATATCGTTCACGATAAATGTACAGAATGCGTTGGTTTCCATGACGAACCTCAATGTGCTGCCGTTTGTCCAGTAGATTGTTGTGTGGACGATCCAGATTACCGCGAATCGGAAGATGAATTATTAGCGAAAAAAGATTTTATGCACGTCGATTAAGACGATTAACATACTCAAAAACAGAAAGTCGGTCCTAGGATCGACTTTTTTGTTTTATTTAACCTCATTTTTCCTCCTCACTTTCTAAAAAAGCACTATTTTTGCGACGGGGTAAGTCTTATACGACCAGCTCCCTCTTAATCCTCCAGGACGGGAACGTAGCAAAGGTATGAGGTTGAGCGGTGCGATGTGAGTAGCTTGCCCCACTTTTTTTATCCAAACTTTTCTTTTTACTTTCTTTATTGCAACGGTTAATCGAAGATGAAAAACTATTATCTTGCAACTAAATAACTTTCAAACTTATATACATGCAGTTTTTCATTGATACAGCGAACCTTGCCGAAATTAAAGAAGCCAACGAACTTGGAATATTAGACGGTGTAACCACCAATCCCTCGCTCATGGCGAAAGAAGGTATTACTGGACAAGGAAATATTCTGAAACATTATGTGGCGATTTGAGATCGGAAGAACGGCCCAGTTAGTGCTGAAGTTATCGCTACGGATTTCAAAGGAATGATCAAGGAAGGAACCGATTTGGCTGAATTGCATCCGAATATCGTAGTGAAAATTCCAATGACACTTGAAGGGATAAAAGCGATAAAGTATTTCAGTAAAAAAGAAATAAGAACAAACTGTACATTGGTTTTTTCAGCTGGCCAAGCTCTTTTGGCTGCAAAAGCTGGTGCGAGCTATCTCTCTCCTTTCTTAGGCCGTTTGGACGATATTTCAGCTGATGGAATTGGACTCATTGCCCAAATTCGTTTGATTTACGACAACTACGGATTTGACACTGAAATTCTTGCTGCGTCAGTGCGTCACCCGATGCATATCATTCAATGTGCAGAGATCGGTGCTGATGTGATGACTGGACCACTAAAAGCAATAAAAGCTTTGGCGAATCACCCACTTACGGATTCTGGATTAGCCCAGTTTCTGGCGGATCATGCGAAAGGAAAAGTTTAATTACGAATTATCAATGTTTGAATTGCTAACAACTTAATTTCTAACTGATTAATTCGCAATTTCCCTCCTCCGTAATTCAATAAATTCTTGAATCTTCTCATTTTCTATAAGGACGGTTAAGTTATAATATGCCAATTTCCACTTACCCTTCTCCTTAATCATTATTCCTGAACCGCGACAATCTTCCATCCAGGTATTTAGGTTTTCATCGAACCAGGCAATTTTCTTGTTCTTTGAGAACACCCATTCCCTATCAATTACTTTAAAATCCCATGCTTTTCCTTTGTCGAAATAGGGTTTGCTAAAACTTGCAAACTCCTTTTTTGACCATCTTTCTCCCGGTGCAGTGCCTAAAAAAACAAAAACTTCGTTCATTAAACCGAAATAGGATTCAAAATTTGCATCGCTTGCGGATTGGTGCCAATCATTGACTAACTCATCCAACAAGATTTTCTTCGGAGCTTTTCTCGGTGGCACAAATGACAACCCTATAAGGGCAAATAGTAAAAGTATACGCATAAAAAAACCGCCTTGATGGTTCAAGACGGCTTAAATATAGTCGTTTTGGGATTAATACCCTTTCACTTTATATATTGTTTTTGCAGCTTTAACAGCATTCTTAAGGTTGATTACAGAACCTGTAACAGACAATGTTACGAAATCAACTTTCTCATCTGAACCTGGTTGTTTAAATGATTTCCCTTTGTAAGACTTAGCTGAAGTCAAAAGAATTTCTTGAACTTCTGCCATTGTTAATTTCGGGAAATATGACTTAATAAATGCCGCAGCACCTGAAACCGCAGGACAAGCCATTGACGTTCCGTTGTAAGTATCGTACTCACTTTGAGGAACCGTGCTGTAGATTTGGTAACCTGGAGCAAATACATCCACTTTCGTTTGAGAGTAGTTAGAGAAATCAGCTGCCAAAGATCCTTTTTGATCTTTCTTATTGTATGTAGAAGCTCCAATCGTCAAAAACAATTTCGCTGGTGCAGCCTGGAAGGCATACTGGTTTGTTGGGAAATTAGGTTTTTCATCTAAATTACTTCCGTCGTTTCCTGCTGCGTGAATACACAAAACACCTTTTGATGCCGCATATTCGAATGCTGCTGCCACCTCTTTTTGGTGTGGAGAATAGCTTTTTCCGAATGACATGTTAATGATTTGAGCTCCATTGTCAACAGCATAGCGAATTGCCAACGCAACATCTTTATCCGCTTCATCTCCGTTTGGAACGGCTCTCAAGCCCATAATTGATACATTTGAAGCAACGCCGTCACCTCCTAAACCATTTTTACGATTCGCTGTAATAATTCCAGAAACATGTGTTCCGTGACCTGCACTCGGACCTTCAACATCGTTGTTCCCGTATTGTGTATCAGAAAAATCATGTGGGTTATCACCAATAATCTTTCTTTCATCAAATTCAACATTCAGGTTATAATCAACCATATCTTGAATTTGTTTTTTCTGACCATTGACAACATCCATAGATAGTTCACCAGAAAGAATAGACAAAGCTGTTCCTTTCAACTGAGCATCTTGCTCGTTTTCCGTTTTCCATTTTTTCAAGTCTTTCATTGTGTAATCTTTCTTACCCAATTTTTCTTCCACTTGACCTGGAACGGCATCAATAATCCTTGGCAGCATATCAAAATACGCCAAGTATTGGTTATATTTTGCTAAATCAGCTTCAACACTGCCTTT
>DGBF01000135.1:4198-8358 GCA_002384725.1 Flavobacteriales bacterium UBA4011 | reverse complement strand
CGCCGTTTGATATATTTTATACTCTTCTTTTTCTTCAGCGTTAAGTGAGTTTTCATCAACTCCTTCGTACTTCTTTCCCCAATCACGAACGATACGGGTCATTTCTAGCGTGCAATCATCTACATGCTCACCTTTTGCGTTTCCTAAATAATTCCAACCATGGATATCATCGATGTAACCGTTTTTGTCATCATCAATTCCGTTTCCTGGAATTTCATTTGAATTCGTCCAGATCTTTCCTTTCAAATCTTCATGCTCAATGTCAACACCATTATCAATAACAGCTACAATAACTGTTTCTGATTTCATTTTCTTTACTTTCTTGGTTGCTTTGTCTGTAAACATTCCTGAACCACCTTTATTATACCAATTGGCCGTTTTTGGAATTTCTTGAGCAAAAAAGTTAAAACCGAAGGACAATACGACGGCTACTAAAATTGTTTTTTTAATCATTCTTAAAATTTTTGATTCGTAAAAGTTGGAAATTCTATTCTAATTCTTGGCTAAATTAGGGTTTTTTAGCTTAATTTTATGATAAACCGTCAATTAATAATGAGCACAACACACCTTTTCAACAGCTTGATTCTTACCCTGTTTTGCACCTCTATTTCCTTTTCGCAAGGCATCGGCTTCGATAAGGTATTGAAAGAACAACCCAATGCACCAACGACTTTTTGTATTAATAATTCGGCTAGCAATCGTGTGCTTTTGGAAAAAGAAAACATTCTTTTAAAGTATTCTAGTGCCAATTGGCTTTTCATTACCACCACTCCTACTTGGATTTCAGATAAAATGAAAACAAAAGAATTGAATGCCTTTCATTTTGAATTTGCACCACCGGCTTTATTAAATGACTCGATGCGTGGTCATCATTCTCTAGATTCAGTTCACATTGGTGTTGGCGGTCTTACATCAGCTTACACTGGAAAAAATGTATTGATTGGTTTTGTGGATACGGGTTTAGATTATAATCATCCCGATTTTTTGGATGCAAATGGGAAAACTAGAGTTTTAAAATATTGGGACCATAGTTTGACTGGTCCTAATTCGCCAATGCCGTACAATTATGGTCAAGAATGGGACAGCACAGATATTAACAATGGCACAATAACCAGCATGGACAATAGTGCACATGGCACCACGGTCGCTGGATGTGCTGTTGGAAACGGAATGGCCAATGGTACAAATAAAGGAGTTGCTCCAGATGCCAACATCGTCATTGTCGAAACTAATTTTAACCTTTCGAATTGGACATTAACAGTTGCCGATGCTTGTGATTACATCTTTAAAATTGCCGATGAACACAATATGCCTGCCGTGGTGAACTTAAGTATTGGCTCCTATTTGGGAAGTCATGATGGAAACGACCCAGCTTCTGAATACATGGAAGGCTTGATTAACGCTCAACCAGGAAGAATAATCGTTTGTGCAGCAGGAAACTCAGGCCAATGGGGCGAATATCATGTGAATGGAACTGTAAGCTCGGATACTACTTTCACTTGGTTCGAAAACAATCCTGCGGGCCAACTTGGAGCAAACACCATCTATTTTGATTATTGGACGGATACCACAACAGCGCATACAATTGATTTTGCCTTTGGAGCGGATAAAACCAGCCCTAATTTCACTTTGATAGGGACAACATCATTTCAAAATTCATATGACAACTTTGGTGTTAATCCTATTTACGACACCATTTTCAATTTTAGTGGTCAGCAAATTGCCGCAATGGAAATCTACAAGGAAATAGAAGGTCCAAACTTTCATATGGAAATACTTTTTACGAATGTAGATTCTACGAGTTATTTCTATCGTTTTATGACCAAGGGATCTGGCAACTATGATTTGTGGAGTGGAACTACATTAGGTTTGAATAACATTGTATCAACAGGATTGCCAACCATCGGTCAAATGCCAGCTATCGCTCATTACCAAGCACCCGATTCTTTACAGACTATCGTTTCGAGTTGGAACTGTTCAGAAATGATAATATCAACTGCAAATGCCAGAAATCGTGCCCACCATATTGATAAAAATGGAAATTTATATACGCCCTTTCCATCATCGGTTGGTCAATTAAGTCCCAATTCTGCAAAAGGTCCAAGTCGATTGGGTGTCACAAAACCAGATATTACGGCCCACGGTGATGTTTCTTTATCGGCCGGACCTCTTTGGATGTTGAACGACATGGCTTCTTGGAGTGCATTAGATTCAGGTGGATGGCACGTAAGAAATGGTGGGACAAGCATGGCAAGTCCTGTAATTGCTGGAATCGCAGCTTTGTATTTGGAGAAATGTCCGTTTGGTACTTACTCGACTTTCAAAACTTTACTCACTTCTACTGCTTACACGGACGGATTTACAGGAGTTGTGCCCAATAATGCCTATGGTTTTGGTAAGGCAAATGCTTTGGATTTACTTTTAGCGACTGCTATTGAACCGGTACCTACCATTTCTCAATCTGGATTTGTATTAAGCTCTAGCACAGCTATAAATTACCAATGGCAAAAAGATAGTCTAGATATATCGGGTGCCACAAATCAAGATATCACGCTTTTTGCTGCAGATGGATTTTACCAAGTTTATGTTGTTAGCACAGATGGTTGCCCATCCTACTCTGCGCCTTTCTTCGGTGTTGCAGGATTGAATGATTTGGATCAAATGAGAATAAAAGTTTATCCGAATCCAACCGCTGGACAAATTGGGATAGAAAGCGACGAAAACATTTTAAAAGTACAAGCAATCGACATGTTGGGTAAATCTGTGAAAACGGAACAAATTTCCGAAGGACAATTTATAATTAATGAAGGTGCCCCCGGGACATATTTACTCGATATCACCACAAAAAACGATGTTGTGCAATTAAAAATCATCATCCAATAGCTTGCACTCGAAGATTTTTATATTTTTGGACTCAAATTAAAAACATCAAATGACGATTTCCGGAATCATTTCCATTTCTGG
This sequence comes from Flavobacteriales bacterium UBA4011, assembly GCA_002384725.1. GTDB lineage: Bacteria > Bacteroidota > Bacteroidia > Flavobacteriales_D > Crocinitomicaceae > UBA2040. Next base: position 5,394 of record DGBF01000135.1, on the reverse strand, counting down.
TAGACCAGGACTTTTTAAAGTTGTTGCTCAAGGTAAAAACAACATTATTGTAGAATCTTTGCAGGACAAGAAACGCTTTCCAACGTACGCATCCGATAGAATTTCTGCATTGGAAGACATTAGTATTTACACCTACAGTGAAGATAAACCATTGAGTGAAATTTTCGATGCCATCTTTAAGAAAGAAAAAGGCGCTACTTGTATTTCGCACAAGGAAAGTGAAGATAAGCTGACAGGGTATTTGATAGAGGTGCTTCCTGATTTCGATCAAGAACGAGTTTATCCATCCGATATCAAGAAGATTTTCATGTGGTACAACATATTGCACAAAGCAGGTGAATTAGGAAAATCTGACGAAAAAGAAGAAGTTGTAGAAGAAAAACCGAAAGCGAAAAAAGCTACGGCGAAAGATGGAGAAAAAGAAGTGAAAAAAGCAGCTAAGCCGAAGGCTAAAATAGCTGCTAAACCAAAAGCTGCTCCAAAATCAAAATCTGCACCGAAAACGAGTGCGCCGAAAAAAGTAGCTCAACCTAAAAGTGGAGCTGGACGAGGAAAATAATTCATATTAAACATATTAATAAGTCGTCTCGTCATTATGGGACGACTTTTTTATTCCATAAATCATGAAAATTACTGCACCCAAAAGAAGATTCGTAGCCGAAGGATTAATCATTGATGATTGGTCTAAAATCGAAGTTTATTATAAGGACCTGGCAGATCGCGAAATTGATAGTCTAGACTCTTTTAAAATTTGGTTGAGAGATCAAAGCGAATTGGAGGCAATTTTAGAAGAAGACATGGCGTGGCGCTATATTAAGATGACAATCGATACCAAGAATGAGCAGTTATCTTCAGATTATTCGTTTTTCGTGACCGAAATTGCACCAAAAATGGCACCGTTCGATGATTTATTGAATAAAAAATTAATCAGTAGTTCCTTTAGGAAGGAACTTGAAAACGACGATGCATATAAAATATATTTCAGATCAGTTCAGAAAAGCATAGAACTTTTTCGAGAAGAAAACATTCCTTTACAAACGGAAGCCCAAGAGAAAAGCAAAGAATACGGAACTATTTCTGCAGCTCAAAGCATAGAATGGGAAGGGAAAACACTAACGATGCAACAAGCGGCTAATCTTTTAAAGAAGCAAAACGAAACTGTTAGAATGGATGCCTTTCAGAAAATGGTAAATCGC
>DGBF01000135.1:0-4124 GCA_002384725.1 Flavobacteriales bacterium UBA4011 | reverse complement strand
ATTTAATCGTTATTCGTCACAAAATTGCTGTAAACGCGGGATATAAGAATTTCAGAGATTACAAATTTGATGCACTCGGCAGATTTGACTATACAAAAGAAGATTGTTTTGATTTTCACACGGCCATAAAAGAACACATTGTCCCAATGGTGCGCAAAATTCAAAAAGAACACGCCACCAAAATGGGAAAAGAGCTTATTAATCCTTGGGATAGCGAAATAGATCCTGATGGAAAAGAACCACTTGTTCCCTTTCAAGATGGAAAAGAACTTTTGAATACAACGAAATCCATTTTCAAGGACATCGACCCATTTTTTGGCGATTGCCTTCAAACGATGGACGAAATGAAGCATTTGGATCTCGATTCGAAAGCTGGAAAAGCGCCAGGTGGATATAATTATCCTTTATATGAAATTGGCGTTCCATTTATTTTCATGAATGCTGCGGGCGCTCAACGTGATGTGGCAACCATGATTCACGAAGGTGGACATGCCGTTCATTCGTTCCTTTCTCGTGATTTAGATTTGACCTCTTTTAAGAATTTACCTTCAGAAGTAGCTGAATTGGCTTCCATGTCGATGGAGTTGCTTTCTATGGAAAAATGGGATGCGTTTTATGACAATGATGACGAACTAAATCGAGCGAAAAAAGAGCAATTGGTCGGAATATTGAAGGTTCTGCCTTGGATTGCTACGATTGATGCTTTCCAGCACTGGATTTACGAAAACCCGATGCATACGAGAGAAGAACGAAAGACCTATTGGGCGACGCTGCAAGAAAATTATGGCAATCCGTTTGTTGATTGGTCTGGATATGAAGAGAGTCGAACTTATGCATGGCATCGCCAATTGCATTTATTTGAAGTGCCGTTTTATTATATCGAATACGGAATTTCGCAATTAGGAGCAATTGGAGTTTGGAAAAATGCCTTACAGGATAAAGAAAAAGCAATTGCAGATTACAAGGCAGCTCTTACTTTGGGTTACACAAAAGATATTCCGACTATCTATAAAACTGCCAACTTGAAATTCGATTTTAGTTCAAAAACCGTTCAAAGTTTAGCTCAATTCGTCCAAAAAGAACTTAAAAGCGTGTCGTAATAAACTAAAACAGGTTTTATTTCGTAGATATAATTAAAAACTCATTTCATGATTAAATACACTTCTCTCCTCCTTTTATTGCTAACATTCAGTTTTTTATCTTGCGAAAAATTGAATAAACTCACACAATTCGATATTGATTACGATTCAAATTTTACTATTCCGAGTTCAACAGGGATTAATCTTCCTGCAAATATTATTACGCCGGATTTCTCCTCCAATTCTGAATCGAAATTTCCCGTAAAAGACACCCGTAAAGACTTGATTAAAAGCATAATAGTTAAAGGTTTGACGTTTATTATTCAATCACCTTCCAACGGGAATTTCAATTTTTTAAAACCAGTTCGTATTTTCAACAAGGTAGATGGATTGGATGAAATTTTAGTAGCCTATAAAGAGAATATGAGCAAGTCCAATTCAATAACCTTAGATTTGTCGTGCTATGACCTTCAAGAATACATCAAAAAAAATGAATTTGACATAAGAGTGGAAACGATAACGGATGAAATTTTGTCACCCGATCATGGGGTAACGATGCATTCTGAATATTTTGTGGATACACAAATTGATCAAATAAATTCACAAGATTTAATTTTTACAAAATGAAAACTCTCGATAAAAGACTCTTGACTTTTTGTTTGGCAATCTCGGTGATTTCAATCGGACAAAAAAACATAGCCAACCAACAAGGCGCTTGGTTGATGTATTTCGGCAACCACAAATTAACAGAAAAATTCAGCTTGCATTCCGAATACCAATGGCGTCGATCAGATTTCTTCAATAGTTGGCAGCAATCGTTAATGCGAATAGGACTTGATTACAAATTCAATAAAGACAACATTGTTACCGCTGGTTACGGCTGGATTGAGTCTTTTGCGTATGGTGAACAACCTATTTCAACTTTTACGAATGAACACCGTATTTGGCAACAGTTTATTAATCAATCTACATCTGGCCGCTTCAATTTGAATCACCGATATCGTTTAGAACAACGTTTCATAGAAAATACTTCTATCAACGCTGATGGAGATCGCATAGTAGATGGGTATAGATTTCGCCAACGAGCCCGCTACCGCTTTATGGTGAACATTCCGTTAAACAATAAAAAAATGGAAGACAAGACCTTATTTGTCAGTTTATATGAAGAAGTATTTCTTGGTTTTGGTGCTGGAATCGGCAAAAACATAATGGATCAAAATCGATTGTATGGAGCAATAGGTTGGCGATTAAATTCGAATTTCAATGTCCAATTGGGTTATTTGAACCAAATAATCGTAAAGGGAAACGGGATTGACATAGAGCGGAATCACAATTTACAGGTGAGTTGCACTTACAATATTGACTTTTCGAAGAAGAAAGAGTAATACTCTTTTTTATTTTACTGGCGTGATGGACTCTCGACCAAAATATTTCGCATAAAAAAAGGTTCAGTGCTATACTGAACCTTTGTAGCGAGAGGGAGATTTGAACTCCCGACCTCCGGGTTATGAATCCGGCGCTCTAACCAACTGAGCTACCTCGCCATATAATATTTAACTTCTATTTTGGCGCTCTAACTCCGCCCCGGCGGAAGCTAACTCGCAATATTTAATCTTATAAACTAACTTGGCGACCTTCTCCCAACCTAAATCGGGATCGCCATTTTCCAAAACTATGTCCGTTTCGGGTTGCAAATATAATGGTTTTTTGAATTTGCCAAGCCCAGAAAAGTGATTTTTTAAATTTTCTGTTGCTTATGAACGATCCTCTTCAAAAAGAAGCTTCGTTTTGTGTTTTAATGTTCTTAAAATCAATGATATTGATAGAGCAACAACAAGTACGATTGTATAATTAGAATTCCACTCTAAAGAGTAATCTTCAAAAAAGTTTCTCAATAAATCAACAAAGATAAACCCGATGATAGTTGCCGTTACACCCGAATACTCTCTTCTCAAGATCGTTTTCATTGAAAATGGAATTGGAGTTTTTACATAGTTTTTTCCACTTGGCCAGAAGGGTGGCACTGTCATCGACCAATCCACATACTCTGAACCAAACTTCTTCTCTAAAAATCGTTCTTCGGCAAACATAATACGTTCGTAGTACAACCAAAACAGAAGCGATACTAAAATGATAAACCAAAAATTGAAGGTGTACATCACGATACCAATCCACATGAAGTAGTTTCCAAGGTACAATGGGTGACGAACAGTAGAATAAATACCTTTCGTGTTCAATTCATCCGCTACTTGTTCTTTCGTATTTCGTCCAGAAGTATATTTACTACTCATTCCTATTGCTATCGCTCTGATTGCTTGACCAATAAAAGAAATTAACGAACAGATTATCAACAATACCCAGAATAAGGTGTCATCGTTTTTAATGAACTGGTAGTTAGTAAAGTAAACTACTGGTATAGCCATCGCGAACAGCACAATAGGAATCTGCCCCCTGTATTTGAACAAGAAATTACCGTTTTTTTCTAAAGAGTGAATTAAAGCCATTGAAAAGAATTAAGTATATTGCGAAAAATTCGACCTGCCTATGCTTAGACAGTTGCGAAGTTAAAATTAATTACTGATTTACATGTCCGAGAAAAAGAAATTTGAACTCGAATTCCTTTTGAATACTTCACCAAAAGTTCTAGAGAATATGCTTTTCACCCCTAGTGGGCTTAGCGAATGGTTTGCCGATGACGTCAACATTAACGATGATATTTACACCTTCTTCTGGAATGGTAGTGAGGAACAAGCGCGTTTATTGACCAAAAAAATGGGCGAAAAAATAAAATGGCAAAATTTAAATGACGAGGAAGAAGGTTTGGATACCTATTTCCAACTGCACTATGAAATTGACCCAATGACCAAATCTGTTATTTTAAAAGTAACTGATTTTGCAGAAGACGAAGAAATGGAGGGCACTCAGCAACTATGGGAGTCACTTATAGAAGGCCTGAAAAGGTTCATTGGCGCATAATCTTAGATTTTCTTCGTTTATGTTTTGAATTGGTATGTAACCAGTTCTTATCTTTGCTTGTAAATGCGA
>DGBF01000034.1:4181-6662 GCA_002384725.1 Flavobacteriales bacterium UBA4011 | reverse complement strand
CAATTAAAACTGCATTACAAAGTATGAATTTACAGTTTTATGTAGTGTTGTTGTTCTCATTTTTTGTTTCGAAAGGTCTTTATTCACAGACGTCAAATATCTCACAAGGTTGCGTACCACTTGCGGTTAACTTTACTTCACCAGCTGGATCCACAACCTATTATTGGGATTTTCAAGACGGTGCTAGCTCAAGTTTACAAAATCCTTCCAATACTTTCATTACGGCTGGAACGTATAATGTAGAATTTAAAAATACGCCTACTGGTCCTGTTGTTGGTACGGTAACTATTAATGTGTTTGACAAACCTGTTCCTACTATAACAGCTAATACGGTTACTCAGGGTTGTTTGCCACTACCCGTTAATTTCACTGCCAATGTCAGTTTACCAGGAGGAATCTCAGTGAGTAACTATACTTGGACATATGGCGAAGGTTCAAGTGGAAATGGACAGAATGTAAACTTTATTTATAATACGCAAGGGACTTTCGGAGTGTCAATCGGGATAGTGACCAATGCGCCATCGTGCAACAATACCGTTACCTACCCAAATTCTGTTGGTGTTTCTAATCCATTTGTCAACTTCACCACGAATCCAAATCCAGCGGTAAGTTGTACGGCACCTTTAAATGGAGTTGTCTTCACCAATACAACATTCAACAATGGCATTCCAATGACCTATGCATGGGATATGGGAAATGGGAACACCTCCACATCTCTTAATCCACCAAATCAGGATTACACCACTCTTGGAAGTTATACTGTTTCATTAACAATTATCGATACCAATGGGTGTGTGAAAAGTACGACAAAACCTGTTTCTTTGGGCGGCCCAGTAGCTTCTTTTACAGCACCTGATACAATTTGTATCAATGATGTCTTTCAGTTTTTTAACACGTCCACCGCAGGATTTCCGCAGTGGACATTCGGTCCAAATGCAAGCATTCAATCGACTTCTATACAAAGTAATCCTTTCAATGGTTTTAATACTGTCGGACCTCAAACGGTAACCTTAACGATCAATGCACCCGGCGGATGCAGTGATGCAATCACAAAAATAATTTTTGTAGAAGATCCAACGGTGACTGTTAGTTCTGCTCCTTTTCCGCAATGTGATACGAATTTTTCTATTTCCTATTCAGCGAATACAACAGCCAATATTGTGAATTATGAATGGGTTTTCTTTTTGGCCGATGATGCTCAAGATACGATGTATGTAGCTAATCCTACTGTTGATTACCACATTTGGGATTCGACGTATTACAAACGAAGATTGAATCATCAAATACCCGGCTTTTTGGTGTATACAACATCTGGTGGATGCAAGGATACCGTGTTTTTTAGCGACACCTTGGATTGGGTTTTTGGCCGATTTATGCCTGACAAACACTATGGTTGCGCACCTTTAACAATTGATTTTTCAGATTCTTCATTGTCCAATTATCCAATAACAAGTTACGGATATGACTATGGTGATGGAACTACAGCAACCTTCACATCTGCGGGTGCTGTAAATTCTCACACCTACAATTTACCGGGAGTTTATCCTGTTGTGCTCACCGTTTCTAATAACATTGGATGTACGAATATTTCAGATACTATCTGGATAGAAGTCGGGGATCTAGTTCCTCTTGATTTTTCCGTTTCACCTTCTGTAATATGCCCAGGCGAATCGGTCACAATGACAAATTTAACGGTTGACCCAACTAATATTGACGCCTGGCATTATTCGTCAAGCGGTGAATTGCTTTCAGATTGTTTTCAGAATGCCAATGGAACATTTGTCTTTGATGATTCGGTGGGTGTTTTTAGTGTCACTTTAACAGGAATTTACAACGGCTGTGTCAGTACACATACTATCCCAAATGCGGTAACTGTCAATGGTCCAATTGCTGGTTTTGATTGGTTCTACGATTGTTCGGACACCATGGATATGCAGTTCACAAATCAAAGTCAAGGATATACATCTCATCTTTGGGATTTTGGAGATGGAACCACTTCTACGCAAGTTTCACCGTTACACACCTATACGAACACAGGTGATTATTATGTAACATTAACTGCAACAAATAACGCAAGTGGTTGTCCGATTTCTGTTGATTCTACTTTGATTCATATCAAGAAAATTCAAGCGGACATGAACGTTCCAAGTATTATTTGTGGGAACGATCCAACACCATACTCTGCAGCAGGGTCTATCGATGTAGAAGAACAATGTAATCGAGGATATCACTGGATTTTTTCAGATCCAACTGTGCGGCCTATTTCAACATCCAATCCCGATGAAAACTTCTTTTTGTTCAATAGTGGACCACAAACAGTTACGCTAGTAGTGACCGACATCAATGGGTGTACCGACACGTCATCTACTAACGTTGAAGTATTTAATGTGACGGCTGGCGCAAGTTTGGTGGATAATTCAATTTGTGCACCTACGACTATACAAATGGCTGATCTTAGTGTTGCTGATGCCGCGTTGGATA
>DGBF01000034.1:406-4103 GCA_002384725.1 Flavobacteriales bacterium UBA4011 | reverse complement strand
TTGGATACATGGTCATGGAATATTCCCTTGTATGATACAATTTTGAACGGTCAAAATCCAAGTGTCGTTATCGACAGTGTAGCGAGTGATACCGTTTATGTTTTCTTGACAGCAACGGATATTCACGGCTGTCAAAGCTTCGATACCACCTATTTCACAATTTATGATTTAACAAGTAATGTTAGTATGAGTCCATCCAGTGGACATCTATGTGTAGGTCAAAATATTCAGTTTTCTGCTTCTGACTTTACTTCTCAAGGTTCCAACTTGAATTTTGTCTGGAATTTTGGGGATGGAGGTACATCAACTTCGCAGAACCCAACCTATTCTTATAGCTCGGATACTACGGTCCAAGTATCAGTAATCTTCACAGAGGCCGCCAGTGGTTGTGTCGATACGACGGTTTTGAATGTGGATGTTCAATCGTTCCCAATTGCAGATTATATCACTAACGTAGATTTACTGCCTGCATTATGTGATCCAACTCAAATAGATTTCACAAGTCAAAGTAGTGGCACCTCACCAGTAACTTCTAATGCATGGACTTTTAGTAATGGTTTGTCGAGCAGTTCACCTACACCTTCTTTTGTTTTCAATGCAGGAACGTACACCGCACAATTAATTGTTCAGACATCTTATGGATGTATGGATACGATTATTAAAACTTTTGATATAATCGGACCAGCAGGAGATTTCACAATGGATACAAATTACATTTGTTTGGGAGACCCAATTCAGTTTACGTTGATTGATACCAATCAAGTTGGAGGTTATTCGTGGGATTTTGGAGATGGTTCTAGTGATGTCGATCAAAGCCCGATATCTCATAACTACAATTTTATTCCACCTTCCGGACAAACAGTTGCCAAATTGACAGTGTATGGTGCTGGTGGCGCTTGTCCTGTTACAGTTGAAAAACCCGTTTTTATTCGTGAGGTTATAGCTGACTTTGAAAGAAATGGCGAAGTGGACACCACTTTATGTTTGGGTGAACAAATAATAATCACCAATACATCGCTGAATACAGATGTATACAATTGGAATTTTGGAAATGGTAATGTCTCTGCTAGCGCAGGACCAACCTTCGCGGAAAATTATACCTATGCAGATACATTTTTAATTTATCTGGATGTATACAACATTCAATACGGATGTCGTGATACCATGATTAAAGAAATTATCGTTTTCAATCGACCTTCTTTCGTTGCTTTTGATGATACGGTTTGTTTAGGTGAAATTGGATACTTGACAGTTGATACAACTGCAATAAATCAGATTTATACGTGGACACCTACGACGGGATTGAGCAATCCTAATATTCCAAACCCTACGGCAACATTAACGAGCACGGCAGATTACCAATTGACAGTGCTTGATACGATTTCAGATTGCTCGCTTTCAGATTCCGCATCAGTTAATGTTATTCAACCATTAGCGGATATAATTTGGGACACGACAGTTGTTGTTGGAGATTCCGCGACTTTGCCAATTAATAATCAAAATGGTTTCATCAATTTTATTTGGACACCAAATGTTGGTTTGTCTTGTTATGGCTGCTCCAACCCGACGCATCAAGGTTTAGAAGAAATTACTTATACGGTTGTCATGGAAGATATTCTTGGTTGTTCGCAGGCAAACGGAACTTTTTTAATAAAAATTTATCCAGACACACATATTGATTTACCAACCACATTTACGCCCAACGGGGATGGAGTAAATGATATTATTTACTTGAAAGGTTGGGGGATAAAGGAGGTAATTTATTTTCAAATATATAACCGTTGGGGCGAATTGGTCTTTGAATCCAACGACATCGATTACGGATGGGATGGATATTATAAGGGTGTTCTCCAGAATAATGATACCTACACGTACAAAGCTACTGTAAAAACATGGAGAGATAAAACAATCGAATCAGCCGGATTTATCAATTTAATGCGTTAAGACTCAGAATTAATATAGTTTAGGAAAAGCGTCATAATATTTTATTAATTTTGATGTCAAGAATCCTAGATTCAGTTCAACGAAAAATATTTAATGGAATACAATACAACGCGCGAACATCTTATTCTTCCTGAATACGGTCGCAATGTTCAAAACATGATTGCTCATGCTAATGAGTTAACTGATCGGGAAGAAAGAAATCGTGCAGCTCAAGCAATTATTGAAGTAATGGGGCAACTCAACCCTCATTTGCGAGATGAGGACGACTATCGTCACAAATTGTGGACACATCTTTTCGTGATGTCTAATTTTGAATTGGACGTAGATTCGCCCTATGAAAGACCAAGCAAAGAAGTCTTAGCCAAAAAACCAGAAACGATGGAATATCCGAAAGGGAGAATTCGATATGGTCATTATGGTAAATACACCCAAAGAATTCTTGCCAACTCGAACGAAATCGAAAACGAAGACGAAAAAGAATTCCTGCAAACAACAATGGGAAATTTTATGAAATTGCAGTTTTTAGCGTATAACAATGACACTGTTGAAAATCATGTGATTGCAGATCAATTATCGGAGTTATCTGGTGGAAACCTTAAAATCGAGAATCTAGACGAATTAATTAATACCAAAGAAGTTTTGAAAACGATTGGTCCAAAAACCACCAATACAAAGTCAAATCAAAACAAGAAGAATGGCAAATACAAAAAGAGATACTAAATGGCTTCATTTGAAATAAACGGTGGTAAACCATTATCAGGAGAATTAATTCCTCAAGGGGCAAAAAACGAAGCGTTACAAATTCTTTGTGCTGTTTTGATGACACCTGAGAAAGTTACAATTTCGAATCTACCAGACATCATAGATGTCAACAAACTCATCAATTTGCTCCAAACTATGGGAGTGAAGACTGAAAAAGTAGAAAAAGGAACTTTTATTTTCCAAGCTAAGGAGATTAATCTGGATTATTTTGAAACAGAAGATTTCAAAAAAAGAGCAGGATCTTTAAGAGGTTCAATTATGATTGTTGGTCCACTTTTAGCGCGTTACGGTCGAGGATATATTCCAAAACCAGGTGGAGATAAAATAGGTCGTAGAAGATTAGATACCCACTTTGAAGGATTTGTAAAATTAGGGGCATCATTTAATTATGATGGAGGCGAACATTTTTACTCTGTCGAGGCAAAAAAACTGAAAGGAACCTATATTCATCTTGATGAAGCATCGGTTACCGGAACAGCAAATATAGTAATGGCAGCGGCTTTAGCCGATGGAAAAACAACGATTTACAATGCAGCTTGTGAGCCTTACTTACAGCAGTTGTGTAAAATGTTGAACAGTATGGGAGCCAAAATCACAGGAATTGGCTCGAATATGCTTCACATTACAGGAGTTAAAGGGCTTGGTGGATGTTTCCATCGAATCTTACCCGATATGATAGAGATTGGGAGTTTCATCGGTTTGGCAGCAATGACCAAGTCAGAAATCACGATTAAAGATGTGAGTTATGAAAACCTTGGAATTATTCCGAATGTATTCAAGAAATTAGGAATTAAATTGGAGCGCCGTGGCGACGATATTTATGTGCCAGCTCAAGAAGAATATGAAATTGAAACATTCATTGATGGTTCGATTTTAACCATATCTGATGCGCCTTGGCCAGGATTTACACCCGATTTACTTTCCATAATTTTAGTGGTTGCGACCCAAGCCAAAGGAAGTTTACTCGTGCACCAAAAAATGTTTGAATCTC
>DGBF01000034.1:0-311 GCA_002384725.1 Flavobacteriales bacterium UBA4011 | reverse complement strand
CACCAAAAAATGTTTGAATCTCGACTTTTCTTTGTGGATAAGCTGATTGATATGGGTGCTCAAATCATCCTATGTGATCCACATAGAGCAACAGTAATTGGCATGAATCGTGATCATTCATTAAAAGGAATTCAAATGACTTCGCCTGATATTCGGGCTGGAGTTTCTTTATTAATAGCCGCTATGTCCGCTAAAGGGAAGAGCGTAATTCACAACATTGAACAAATTGACCGCGGATACCAAGACATCGATATTCGATTGAATAACCTTGGAGCAGATATTCGAAGAATAAACTAAAGAATATGAAAAGA
>DGBF01000018.1:18137-18270 GCA_002384725.1 Flavobacteriales bacterium UBA4011 | reverse complement strand
AAAACATTTTTTGAGGTAATGGAAAAAATTGAAGAAATAACAGATACGGAATTGGAAGGACTGTCCAAATTTGTTAAATAAAACTATATGAATCGACACATAAATAAAATAGCTATTTTGGGATCCGGAGTCA
>DGBF01000018.1:4908-17954 GCA_002384725.1 Flavobacteriales bacterium UBA4011 | reverse complement strand
GGATCCGGAGTCATGGGCTCAAGAATTGCTTGTCATTTTGCTAACATAGGCTGTGAGGTACTACTCTTGGATATTGTTCCCAAGGAATTGAACGATCTCGAGAAAGCAAAATATGTTAGCGCAGAAAGTAAAACATTTCGTAATAGAATTGTCAACGATGCACTAGGATTTGCGCTAAAAAGCAACCCGTCACCTATTTACAGTAAGAAATTTACCACAAGAATTGAAACTGGAAATTTCGAAGATGACATGGCCAAAATCGCGGATTGTGATTGGATAATGGAAGTGGTGGTAGAAAGATTAGACATTAAGAAAATCATTTTCGATCAAGTTGAAAAACACAGAAAACCGGGAACTTTGGTTTCATCCAATACCTCTGGAATTCCAATTCATTTGATGTTAGAAGGAAGAAGTGATGATTTTCAAGCGCATTTTTGTGGCACCCATTTCTTTAATCCACCAAGATATTTACCTCTGTTGGAAATTATTCCAACCGCGAAATCGAATCCTGAGCTTATCGATTTTCTAATGGATTATGGCCGACGTTACTTAGGGAAGCAGACTGTTTTGTGTAAAGATACACCTGCATTTATCGCCAATCGAGTAGGAGTTTATGCCATTATGGCCCTTTTCCATACTGTGCAAGAAATGGATCTTTCTGTTGAGGAAGTAGATAAACTTTCAGGACCTGTTCTCGGTCGGCCGAAATCGGCAACATTCCGCACATGCGATGTTGTTGGACTAGACACTTTGGTCCACGTAGCGAATGGTTTGAAAGACAATTGTCCGAATGATGAGGAAAAAGATTTATTCGTTTTGCCGGATTATATTTCCAAAATGGTGGAGAAAAATTGGTTGGGATCTAAAACGGGACAAGGGTTTTATAAAAAAGTAAAAGGCGACGACGGTAAAAGCGAGATCTTGGTTTTGGATCTAAAAACCTTGGAATACCGACCGCAGGAAAAAGTAAAATTTCCGACCTTAGAAATGGCGAAACCCATTGACGACCTGAAGCAACGCACAAAAATGTTGGTGATGGGAATGGACAAAGCAGGCGAATTCTACCGTAAACTTTTCGGCGGATTGTTTGCTTATGTGTCCAATCGACTTCCAGAAATAACAGATGACTTATACAAAATTGACGATGCCCTCAAAGCTGGATTCGGTTGGGAATTAGGTCCTTTTGAAACATGGGATATCGTTGGTCTTGATGCAGGTTTGAAATGGATCGAAGACGGAGGTCATAAAGTGGCTGATTGGGTGAAGGATCTGAAGTCAAATGGTAAAACATCGTTTTATCAAACAGAAAAAGGATCTAAAAAATATTACAATCAAGACAAGAAAGAATATCAAATAGTTCCTGGAACGGAGGATTTGGTTCTTTTGGATGCTCTTCGTAAGGAAAACACAGTCTGGAAAAACTCAGATGTTACATTGGTCGACATAGGCGATGGAATTTTGAATCTTGAATTCCACACTAAAATGAATACTATTGGAGCTGGCGTGATAGAAGGCGTGAACAAAGCCATTGACATAGTAGAAAGCGATCACAAAGGATTGGTGATATCAAATACAGGTCAGAACTTCTCAGCTGGCGCAAATGTGGCTATGATTTTCATGATGGCTATTGAACAAGATTACGATGAATTGAACTTCGCTGTTAAAGCGTTTCAAGATACGATGATGCGCATTCGATATTCGAACGTACCAGTTATCGTTGCACCGCACAACATGGCTCTTGGTGGTGGCTGCGAAATGTCGATGCACGCTGATAAAGTAGTTGCACATGCCGAATTGTACATGGGCTTAGTCGAATTCGGTGTTGGTCTGATACCGGGTGGAGGAGGTTCCAAAGAATTTGCTAAACGTTTTTCAGAAGAATTACATGAAGGCGATATTAAGATCAATTTATTGCGAGACAAATTCTTAACGATTGGACAAGCGAAAGTATCTACCTCTGCGGAAGAAGCCTTTGAATTGGGCTATTTGAGAAAAGGTATTGATGAAGTAGTTGTGAGTAAAGTGCATCAATTGGTTCGTGCCAAAGCTGCTTGTTTGGAATTGGTTGAAGTAGGATATATTCCACCAGTAAGAGAGAAAAACATTATGGTTATGGGTCAAGAAGGGCTTGGAATTGTATATGTGGGTGCCAATTCAATGCTTTCAGGAAATTATATGTCAGATCACGATAGAGTCATTTCAGAGAAATTAGGAAACGTACTTTGTGGCGGAGATTTAAGTGAAAATACTGTTGTTTCAGAACAATACTTATTGGACTTGGAGCGCAAAACCTTCATCGAACTCTGCGCCGAAAAACTGACCATGGAAAGAATGGAGAGCTTGGTGAAATATGGTAAAATATTAAGAAATTAGTAACTAGACACAAGATTAAAGGACACAAGACGCAGGACTTATTTAGGTAAAAACAAATTAAGCCCCGGGTCTTAAATCCCTTTCGTACTGAGTCCAAATATGGAAAAACATGTCAAACAAAGCATATATAATAAAAGGATTCCGCACGGCAGTTGGTAAAGCTGGAAAAGGAGGATTTCGTTTCTACCGTCCAGATGATTTGGCGGCAGATGTCATCAAACACATCATGAAAGAAACACCTCAACTGGATAAAAACCGAATTGATGATGTGATCGTTGGAAATGCAACGCCAGAGGCGGAACAAGGTTTGAACCTTGGACGTATGATTTCTCTGATGGGATTGGATACGGACAAAGTGCCAGGTGTAACGGTAAATCGGTACTGTTCTTCGGGATTAGAAACGATTGCTATTGCGACAGCGAAAATCGAAGCTGGAATGGCTGATTGTATTATTGCTGGTGGCGTTGAATCAATGTCGATGATGGCGATGGGTGGTTGGAGAATCGTTCCCAATGCAAAAGTAGCGAAGGAAAACCCGAACTGGTATTGGGGAATGGGATTGACAGCTGAAGCGGTGGCTGAGCAATATGGAGTTACGCGTGAAGACCAAGATGCATTTGCAGTAAAGTCTCACGAAAAAGCAATTGATGCTATAAAAAGTGGTCGATTCAAAGAAGATATTGTTCCCATTGAAGTAGAAGAAGTGTATCTGGATGAAAACGAAAAACGTCAAGTAAGAAAATACATTGTAGATAACGATGAAGGACCCAGAGCAAGCACAGTAGAAGGTTTAGGAAAATTACGTCCGGTGTTCGCAAACGGAGGATCAGTTACGGCGGGAAATTCGTCTCAAACTTCTGATGGCGCAGCTTTCGTTTTGGTGATGTCTGAAAAAATGATGAAAGAGTTAGGCCTAGAACCCATGGCACGTTTATTATCATACAAAGTTGTTGGAGTTAAACCAAGAATAATGGGAATTGGTCCCGTAGAGGCTATTCCTGCAGCTATCAAAATGGCAGGATTAAAGCAAGAAGACATCGATTTGTTTGAATTGAACGAGGCTTTTGCTTCTCAGTCTTTAGCAGTTATTCGAGAAACAGGAATCAACCCTGAAATTGTAAATGTTAATGGTGGTGCCTTAGCTTTAGGTCATCCATTGGGATGCACAGGCGCAAAGTTAACTGTTCAAATTCTCAATGAATTGAAACGGCGAGGTAAGAAATATGGTGTAGTAACGATGTGTGTAGGAACAGGTCAAGGGGCTGCAGGTGTTTTCGAACGGTATTAATTCTCAAAATAGGTCATACATAAGGTCGCGAAATACGACCTTTTTTGTTTAGAATAATTTTTTTAAACTTTTGTAAAAGAAGAAAATTAACTTAGAAAGTGTTATACACCAATTAATTAATCGTACATTTCTCACAAAAAACGATAATTATGAAAAAACTTTTACTTTCTTGCATTGCGGTATTACCCGCATTTCTATTCGGACAAACAACTATATTGTCCGACAATTTCGACAGCTATACAGCTGGCGGATTCTTGGCTTTACAAGGGCCGACACTATGGGATACATGGAGTGGGGCCGGTGGAACAGCGGAAGATGGTTTAATTAGTTCTGCGCAAGCTGTCAGTATGGCCAACTCTTTACAAGTCAAAAATGGTGGTGCAGGCGTATATGAAGATGACATTATTTTACTTTTTCCATCTACATATACCACTGGAGCATACGAGTTCAAATGTAAGATCTACGTGCCGCAAGGTAAAGGAGGTTATTTTAACCTTGGTGGTAACTGGGTGACAGGAGGAGCAGGATATCAATATGGCGGAGATTTCTATTTCAATGCCGATGGTTCTGGTTTCGTTGATGCACCAGGAACTTTAACGTTTACACATAACATTTCCGCTTGGAATACAGTTCGGGTTCTCGTAAATCTTACGTCAGGAACCAAAGAGCTTTTCATTAATGGAACTTCTATTGGTACAGAGCCTTGGGGTGCTGCGGCAGGTTTTGGAGTTGTGGATATTTTTGCAGTTGGATATGCTGATGGTACAGGCGCTCCCCAAGTAGGTTCTGAATTCTTTGTGGATGATGTTGAATTGATTCAATTGTCAGTTGTCGGTTTGGAAGAGAATATATTGGATGCGGAAGTGTCGATTTACCCAAGTCCAAACAATGGACAATTCAAACTGGATTTCAAAAATGCACAATCTGATAATTATTCTGTAAAAATAATAGATGTATCAGGTCTTGAGGTTGAGAACAGCACCATCAATGTGAATGAGTCTGCATCTATGCAATTCAACTTGAATGTAGCTGCTGGCTTCTATTTTCTGACAATTACGAACGGAACAACTAGTTTGACGCAGAAAATTGTAATTAAATAGTCGGTTTTAAATAAGATTAAGTAGAGAGGAGACGAAAGTCTCCTCTTTTTTTTGAATAGCGCAATTCATTATTCTAAGATTAACTATCTTGTACATCTGCAATTAATAAAGAAACAGTTTATAATGAAACGACCACTAGTTCATCCCAAAAGTGATCAGAACGATAAGGACTTGAATGACATGGTGTTATTCTATAACGAAACACTTGGATTCTGTCCCAATAGTATAAAAACTATGCATCATCGTCCACGAATAGCGTATGCTTTTATTGAAATGAACAAAGCGGTGATGGAAAATCAGGGTCGAGTAACAAGTGGGTTAAAACGTTTGATTGGTTACATCAGTAGTCACGCTGCAGGCTGTCGATATTGTCAAGCCCATACTATTCGCGCTGCCGAACGTTACGAAGCGGATCGTGCTCAGATTGAAAATATTTGGTCATACCGAACCCATGATGCCTTTTCCGAAGCTGAACGAGCAGCCTTAGATTTTTCTTTGGCGGCATCCCAAATTCCAAATGGTGTGGACGATGCTATTGCTGAAAGAATGCGCGAACATTGGAATGAAGGAGAAATCGTTGAAATTCTTGGTGTTGTGGCCTTGTTCGGCTATCTGAATCGTTGGAACGATTCCATGGGAACACAATTGGAAGGGCCTGCCGTCGAAAGTGGCGAGCAATTATTGACTTCAGATGGTTGGACAGTTGGAAAACACAAATATTAATTAATAATGAGGAATTGTCCATGATTAATTAGAATTGCCAAGCTTTTGGTCTAATATCCATTATTTGGCGTAAGTCAACCCAAGTTTCCCTGTCATTTTATAAATTTCCAAATACGTATCAATCCGGTTGTACAGGTTCTCGAAGTGCTGTAAAAGTGTCGACTCATAACTGTTTTGAAAAACGATGAGGTCGATGGAATTTATACTGCCAAATTCGAAACGTTTTTGTGCTAGATCGAAAGCTTCTGTTGCGTAGGTCAAATTCTCTCGCGAAACATTTACCAATTGAGATCGAAGGGCATATAAATTCAATAAATTCTGCAGAGATGCACTCAAGGAGTTCTTCATTTTTTCAATATTCAACGAAGTGATATCCGTTTGAATTCGAGCTACTTCAACTGCTCTTTTCGATTTCCAATTGTTGTACAAATTGTACCGTAAAGTGAAATTTCCTGAATAAACGAGTGTTTGTGTGCTCAAACTACTGGGTTGATTTGGATTGCCACCGCTCAATTGCTGAAATCGGCCATAGTTTGGGGAAGCCGCCAATTGTAAATTTATGGTTGGATAAAGAAAACTCTTTTGAAATTCGACCGCCGTTTCAGAAAGTTCGAGACTTAAATATTGATTCTTCAAATTTTCGTTATTCTCCATTACCTCCGACAAAGCTTTCTTTTCATCGATAAGGTTTAAAACGAAATCTAAATTATCTGTGAGTTCGGGCAAGGTGCTAAATGCGCTATCCTCACTATTGTTTGTCAATAGTACAAGGTTTCTAACCGAGTTTTCATAATTCAATTTTTGAAGTATGAAGTTCGTACTATCGGTCAAATGTTGATTTTTCAATTGTAGTAAATCCAAAGAATTTGCTGTACTATACTTGTTTTTAATTTCGGCGTAGAGCAATCGCTTAGATGAAAACCCAAGTACATTTTTAAATAATTTCTGCCGCTCTTTTTGAAGTAAAGCAGAGTAATAGGTTTTCAAGACATCCTGAATTAGCGCTTCCACAACAACTGCTGTATTTCCTTTCGATTGTACTTCAAGTTGCTCCAATCTTTGTTTACTCATTTTCACCTGCCAACCGCTAAACAAATTCATATTGGCCACCAGATTAGGATTGAATCCTTGGTTTAAAATAACTCCCGGTGTGAAGGTAAAAGGGTTATTGGTGTTATCTTGAATGGCGTTGTTTTGTCCAATCTGCAACGTAACGGTAGGAAAAAGTCCAGCCTCACTCCACGAATTATTCATCTCGGCAATCTCTTCTTGTTTTTCGCTAATGAGAATATCGTAGTTGTTTTTCAAAGCTTCAAATACTGCTTGCTGAGCCGTCAGCTGTCCAAACGAACATGCTGAAAACAAAACGCAGAAAAATGAACTTGCGACTATTTTTTTAATGAATTTCACTCTTTTTTCTTTGAAATTTAATGACTGGTTCTACATCCAAACGAGTAACTTTTTCGCCCGTCCAAATCCTTGTTCTGGTTTTTCCAAATCCATTCCAGAACATAATGGCCGAAGGGTAGAAAAATAAAATAAATATCGTTCCAAACAAGACGCCGAACGCAATAGATGAGGCCATTGGAATCAAAAATTGGGCTTGCATACTAGTTTCAGCTATCATGGGTAAAAGACCAGCGACCGTTGTAACCGAAGTTAAAAGTATAGGTCTAAAACGAGAACTAGCCGCTTCGAGAGCTGCCTTTCGTACCGTATAACCTTCTAGCAAAAGTGAATTGTATCGATCTAAAAAGACGATGGCATCGTTTACCAAAACTCCCGTTAAGGCAATCATTCCGAAAACGGAAAGAATGGAGACCGGAATTCCAATTAATCCATGGCCGAGAATGGCACCGGCAATTCCAGCTGGAATAACGAGCATAATCAAGAAGGATTGTCTAACATTATTGAAGTGCAAAGAAATTACGATAAACATAATGACCAAGGCCACTATTGCCACGTACATCATGGAACTGCCTGTTTTCTGACTTCGTTCAAATTGTCCCAAGGACACGGTTTGAATTTGAGGGAAGACTTGTTTTACTTTCTTAACGGTTTTTTCTCGAATATCAGAGTTGATTTCAGCCACTTTGTCTGGATCGGTACATTCTGCATCTACTTTGATAATACGTTGACCATTGCGGCGCTTCAAACTTTCTGGAGCTCTGCCCAAATCAAAATCACACAGCTCTTTCAATGGAATAGTCAATCCTTGCGCAGAACGAATGCGCATGTTTTCTAAATCAGACAGGCTATTTCTGTCCTCTTTCGTGAAACGGACCCACACTTTTACTTCGTCCGTTCCGATAATTACACGTTGGGCTTCCGACCCAAAAAATCCTTGACGAATTTGTGTTAACACTTCATTTTTAGTTATTCCATAAATCTCTGCCTGAGGGCGCATGTTTAAATACACCTCAAAACGACCTGGTGGCATATTGTCTTTCACGTTAAAAACGCCCGGAATTGCTTTCAATTCACTTTTGAACAATTCCTTCGCTTCGAGCAAAGCGTTCTCATCCGATGAAGTCAATCCCATTTCGATTTCTTTTCCAAAACGATTGAATCCTCCAACGTTGATGTTTTGTGCTAATTTCCCTTCTTCTGTTGCATTAATTCTGCGGTTCACTCGAGCCATCAATGTATCAGCAGGAGTACTGGAACCTTCGTTGTTCAAGAAAACCATCAACGATCCTGTGTGGTTCCCGACTTGTCCCAAATTTGAGGTAAAACCTATGTTAGACGTAGAATATCGAACAAGCGAGTCGCCTTTTTCTTTGATAATTCTTTCGTTTTCCTCTTTCAGAATCTCGCTGGCAACTTCAATGAATTTTTCTGTTTTCTGTATGTTATCGCCCGGCTTGTACGCCGCTTCTACATTGAAGAAATCAGGTGGAATATCAGGGAAGAAGGTGAAACCAATGGTTTTGGTTACCATCATACCAATTGTTATAACCGTGATTAATAAAGGAACGAAAAAAGTCAGATTGTACATTTTAAAATTCTTCCCTACGAAAGTTTCTACGGCTGTTTTGAAAAAATTGTCGCGAACGTATTTTATACCCTTGTCAGCATTTCCACGAACTATTTTTTCTAACGGAGAATTAGAAAAACCTTGCATGAACAAATAGCCTCCCACTGCAAATAGTCCGAAAGGAAACAGCAGAGTCAATAAGCTTAAATCTACCAACGACATTAAATAACTGCCTAGCCAAATAACGAATATAGCAACGGCGAATAATAGCAATCCAGTTCTGATGGAATATTTGGGTTCTTTTGGCTCTGAGAGAATGGTTTTGTGTCCAAGGTGAGCCGGTAAAATGATAAACGCTTCGATCAAACTAAAGGCCAAACAAGCGAGAACTACGAAAGCCATTTCGCGCATCACTTCTAGTCCTTCTACATATAAAAGAACAGAAAACGCAACCATTGTTGTCAGAACAGAAGAGAAGACGGAAGGCAAAACTTCCATCGTTCCATCGAGTGCAGCTTGTTTTGCTGTTTTCCCTCTTTCAAAGTGAGAATAAATATTTTCGGCAATTACAATTCCATCATCGACTAGAATCCCGACAACCAAGATCATTCCGAAAAGAGAAATCATATTGATGGACATGCCGTAAACGGAACCAATGATGAACATGCCTAAAAAGGAAAAAGGAATTCCAAAGGCTACCCATGCAGATAGTTTAATATTCAAAAAGATGCCGAGAAAAATCAAAACCAAAATCAACCCCATCAATCCATTTCCGGTGAGTAAATCGATACGCTGGTTCAGCATTTCATTGAATTCGAATAAAATAACGAACTCATGATCCGGATTTTCTTTGTTGAATTTCTCCTTGTACTTGTGCAGCTCACTTGTGATTTTTGAAATATCCTGAAGCGGTGTTTTTTCAATTTGAAACGAGACCGAAGGTTTTCCATTGTATTCGGAATGCTGTGAATTTTCACTATAACCGATTTGAACATCAGCGATGTCGCCAACAACGATTTTTTCACCCGTACGCGTCGTTCGAATAATGATTTCGTCGATTTCCTCCGCTGTCGTACCTCGATTATTCGAACGAATACTCATTTCTTGAACTCCACCTCGGATTAGCCCAGCCGTCAAATCCAAGTTTTTCGAAGCAATGGCTGTGCTAACTTCCTGAATCGACATTCCATACCGCAAAAGGTCATTCTCTCTTACATTGATGGCAATTTCTTTCTCAGGGAACCCATTTTTTCGAATTTCGGTAATTTCTTTTGTGTTGAGTAGATCGCGTTCCACTTTCGAGGCTAAATCTGTTAATTCGTTTGCTCGTGCATTCTCAGTCTTTGCAGCAATTCCAATAAATGCAGCGGTACTTCCCATTCCGCCTGATTTTATACGTGTGATTATAGGACGTTCAGATCCTTGGGGAAAACTACTTATTGAATTGACAGTGTTTTCTACTTCCGACAACAATTCTTCAATGTCCGTGTCTTGAAATGCTTTAATAGAAACGTTGGCGGTGTTTTCCGCTGAGGTTGAATTAATTTCATCGATACCGTCGATACCTTTTACAGCTTGCTCAATTTTAATGGTAACTCCTTCTTCCATTTCCGATGGAGATGCACCGGAATAGAATACATTAATGTTGATCGTTTTGGGGTCCAATTCAGGAAAAAAGGACTTTCTCATCATCACAATTGAGAAGATTCCAAAGATGAGAACCAACACAATAAATGCATTTCCCCAAATGGGATGTACAAGAAAGAAATTGATGAATTTCCGCATATCTATCGTGTTATTCCTTTAAATGTTTTTCCTTTTTTGTAGACTTCTATCTTGTCAAGAATCACATTTTGACCATCCTTCAATCCGGAGATGTAAACCGAATCAGGTTTCGTTCCGACGATCGTAATGCTTTTTGAAAGGACTTTCCCGTTTTCAAGGATACTTACCTTATTGTCTGTTACCGCCAATCTCGGTACGGTAATACTTTCAGAAATACTTTTTTGATTGATGGCGGCATTCAAAAATAACCCATTGTAAATTTTATGTCCAGAAACTGGGCGAATATTGTAATACACATCAATTGATTGCGTTTGCTGGTTGATCACATCTGAGATACGGTTTATCGTTCCCGTCCCAATCATTAATCCATCCGAATTATGGAAAACAACACTTCCTGTTTTTTGGTAATTGGCAATGTTTTCAATCGAAATAGGAACTTTTATTTCAAAATCATTTGTTTTGGCAATTCGCGCCAATCTTGTGCCCGGATTCGCGATAGCGCCTGGTTCAGCATACGTTTCAATCACTGTTCCTGAAAATGGAGCAACGTAAATGTATTTTTCCATTCTCGCTTCTTGACTTCTGATGTTGTAATACTCGGCAAGAACGCCACGGGATGTCATAAACATCTTTTCCTTTGTAGAGTTTATTGAAGGTAGACTAGGAAGCATTTTGGATACTTGAATAGACTCATTAAACTTCAGCCATTTGTTCAATTCGGCAGGAAAATCCAATTCAATATCAGGCAAAGCCGAAACAACCAAATTAGATAATTGGGTTTTTCTAGCGCTAAGGGAATAGAATGCTTCATCATTATTTACTCTGTAAAGTATCTGTCCTTTGCTAAAGTTAACACCGGGTTTCATCAAAATTTGACCTTTTTCTAATTTTCCCTGAACCTCAACGGCCACATCAATTTCAGATATTGGAGTTACTTGTCCATAAGAGATAATCTGTAATTCTTTTTCTTCGTTTTTTACTTTTCGAATCGGAACATAAACAGTAGTAGCTTCTTCTTTTGTCGCCTTCTCTACCGGTTTTTTCTTAGCAGCAATTGCGAAGAATATAAGTGCAAAAATGACCAAAAGAGAGCCAAGAATGATAATTTGATTGCGTTTCATTGAGATTTTTTTCGAGCTACAAAAGTAAACATTGACGGGGAGAATAAAACGTTAAAAAAAATTATATTCGCCAGATAAACTAATAACAAGAAACAGAATAAACCCAGGCTTTGTTTAATTATGTTAATATCCATGATTTTTCATGTTGAAAACTACGTTGATAAAGAGAATACTATCGGAGGGAAACGGCTCCCATCAAGTCGTATCTTTGTTTAACGCTCAACTTTCGATATGCTGAACACCATACTAAAACGACGAATCAACGAAGACCAACTTTCTAACCTGTTTGTAAACATGTTGTTGGATTCAGTTGACAATAGCTATGATGAAATAGCGAGTTTGATTAAGGACGACTTTGCTTTTGTCACACCACCGAATATTGAGTCATTCGGAATGGATCATTTAATTTTGATCGTTTTTGGCGCCAATATGACTTTAGCCCAAAATGTTCTAGATGTTGAACCTGCTGCGGAATTACAGAAATTGGTCATTAAAAAATTAGCAACGGTTTTTGACAAGACACCTGCTGAATTTGCTCCGTTGTTAAGTGATTACCAGAAATTCGTGAATCATATTAATTATCCATCGAAGAATTTGGTATACGGTATGTCCAAAGCTATTTTCTCGAAATACGAATTGGCTCAATACCAAGACGAATACTTCAGACAACTAAAAGAGCCGAATCCAATTTTTCTGCAACGTTTCAACGAGATTACAGAGCTTTTCCTGTGGGATTGGGACGCGTTTTTCAAAAAATACAGACTATAAAAAAATCAGAAGTAAAAATTAAGAAATAAGAAGTGTCAAAATCTTTAAGCTTTTTCACACTTCCTCCTTCTTATTTCTTAATTTATTACTTCTAATTTCACTACTTTTGCGAAATGAAGACCAAAACATTAAAGAAAAATAAGGTCAATGTTGTCACTTTGGGCTGTTCGAAAAATATTTTCGATTCAGAAGTCCTGATGGCACAATTGCATGCGAACAATTTCGAGGTTGAACATGAATCTACTAGCGATGACTCTGAAATAGTAATCATCAATACTTGTGGGTTCATCGATAATGCGAAAGAAGAATCGATCAATACTATTGTTCAATATGCAAATGCAAAAGCAGCTGGTTTTGTGGACAAGGTGTATGTGACGGGTTGTTTGTCACAGCGATACAAGGACGATTTGGAGAAAGAAATCCCTGAAGTGGATGCCTATTTTGGAACTCGTGAACTTCCTCGTTTGTTAAAAACATTGAAGGCTGATTACAAACATGAATTGGTTGGTGAGCGATTGTTGACTACGCCCAATCACTTTGCATACTTCAAAATTGCGGAAGGTTGTGATCGTCCGTGTTCCTTTTGTGCGATACCTTTAATGCGTGGAAAACACGTTTCTACTCCGATTGAAGATTTGGTGACTCAAGCGGAAAGTTTGGCTGCCAAAGGTGTGAAAGAATTGATGTTGATTGCTCAAGATTTAACGTATTACGGTTTAGATATTTACAAGAAAAGAGCATTAGCAGATTTATTAGAAGCATTGTCTGATGTAGAAGGAATCGATTGGATTAAATTGCATTACGCATTCCCTTCGGGCTTCCCGATGGATGTTTTGGAGGTGATGAAACGTAAACCGAATATTTGTAATTATCTGGATATGCCACTTCAACATGGTTCTACAAGTATGTTG
>DGBF01000018.1:987-4799 GCA_002384725.1 Flavobacteriales bacterium UBA4011 | reverse complement strand
GGTTCTACAAGTATGTTGAAAGCCATGCGTCGCGGAATTACAAGAGAAAAAACGGAAGATTTGGTCAATGACATTAGAGCAGCTGTTCCCGGCATTGCTATCCGAACAACGTTGATTGCAGGTTACCCAGGTGAAACAGAGGAAGATTTTCAAGAAATGTATGAATTCGTCGAAAAGATGCGATTCGAACGTTTAGGGATTTTCACCTATTCGCATGAGGAGAACACACATGCTTATGATTTCGAAGATGATGTGCCTGAAAAAACCAAGAAAGAAAGAGCGGATAAAATAATGGAACTTCAATCCGATATTAGCTATTCGTTAAATCAAGAAAAAATTGGTAAAACTTTCAAAGTACTTTTCGATAGAGCAGAAGGTGATTATTTCATTGGGCGAACTGAATTTGATTCCCCAGAAGTCGACAATGAAGTTTTAGTGAAAAAATCAGAAGCGTTTGTTCGATTAGGAGATTTTGCTGAAGTGGAAATTACATCCGCTGACCATTACGATTTGTATGGTGAAGTAGTAGATTGATAGTTGAATATTGGTTTCAAAACTTCTAGTGATTTGAAAATGATAAAACTTCTTTCCCTTTTTTTAGTTCTAGTATTGTTCGCTTGTTCTAGTAATCCGGATCAAATCACGAACAAAAAGACTGAAGGTTTATACGATACAAAGGACTCGGAAGACTCAAAAAATACCGAGCTGTATGAAATCTTGTTTGAAAAAGACAGCCTGCTTTTTCAAATTGGGTTCAATAAAATAGACACTTCGCAAGTTTCAGCCATGACTGCAATGGACTTCGAGTTTTATCACGACGAACACGGAATTACCGAAACGAAACAAGATTTCATAAAAAGTATTGCTAGTATTGAAGGTTTACCTTTTAAAACTTGGCGAATCTTGAAAAAAGAATCCATGGAAGTATTTCCACTTTGTACAGATAATAAACAAAAGTTATACGGTGCAATTCAAAATGGGATCCACGATTTCTATCAACAAGAAAAAGGGGAGAAGGCAAGAAAAACGAACACGGCAAAATTCACACATCTTTGGATTATTGAAGATGGGGATTGGAAACTAAAGCGGGTTCTCAGTTATGATCATCAAATTCCAAAATAAAAAAAGGTGTTTCATTTAAGAAACACCTTTTTTAAATCCTTAATTTAATATTAATCCTTAATTCGCTCAACGTAAACACCCGTTCGCGTATCCACTTTTATTTTTTCGCCAGTATCGATAAACAAAGGAACTCTAATTTCAGCTCCAGTCGCAATCGTTGCTGGTTTCATGGTATTCGTCGCTGTATCACCTTTTATTCCGGGCTCTGTGTAAGTTACTTCCGATTCAATGTGCATTGGAAGATCAACAACCAAAGGCATTTCCTCTTCCGCATGGAAAAGAATATTACACATCATTCCCTCTTGTAAGAACTCTGGTTTTTCAACCATCGGTTTTGGGATACTCACTTGTTCGTAGGTGTCCTTATTCATGAAAATGAAATAATCAGGTTCCTCATAAAGATACTGATAATCACGATTTTCGATTCGAACAATTTCAATTTTATGACCCGCTGAAAAAGTATTATCCAACACTTTTCCGGTTTCAATAACTTTCATTTTTGTACGAACAAAAGCAGGACCTTTTCCTGGTTTTACGTGCTGAAACTCGGTAATTTGACACAATTTCCCATTGAAATTGATACAAAGTCCATTTTTTATATCTGAAGTATTTGCCATTTCTGTTTTTTAAGTCCAACAAATTTAGAGAATTAATCCGAAAAGAGAGAAAGCAGGATACTATTCGTTATATTTCGACTCAAAATGTGCAAATTTGTTTTATGGAGTGGCATGATTTTATGAATTTTGAATTGTTGAAAGTTGGGAGTCCCAAAGATCCTTACATAATGCAAGTCTGGAACATTTTGTTGACCGTTTTGGTTCTATTGAGCACAATTGTTCTTTTATATGTAATTCGAAGAGTTGTCGAACGACCGAAATCATTCTTAAGCCACATCGACAAAAAGCGTCGTCATTCAATATACCTTCTAGCCAAATATTTCACTTGGGTTATCTCCATAGTTCTGATGATAGAATCGCTCGGGTTTGGTGTTACCATCCTTCTCGGAGCTTCGGCCGCATTATTGGTTGGAATTGGTTTTGGTTTACAAACTATTTTTGCAGACCTAATTTCAGGATTTTTTCTCCTTTTTGAAGGAACAATAAAAATTGGTGATGTGGTTGAATCTGATGATGGGTTAATCGGTAAAGTCAGTGAAATCAACCTTAGAAGTTCTGAAATAATAACACGAGACAATGTGGTCGTTATCATTCCCAATAGCAAATTTGTTTCAGAACGGGTTATAAATTGGAGTCACAATGCAGACAGTGTGCGATTTATGGTGGATATTGGAGTTGCTTATGGAACGGATGTTGAAAAGGTGATTGATGTATTGCTAAGCGTAATGAAAGGTCATAAATTCATTGAAAAGTCACCAGAACCTTTCGTTCGGTTTAAAAATTTCGGTGATTCATCTTTGGATTTTCAATTGTTCTTTTGGACCCAAGATGTTTTTACTGTTGAAAATTTGAAATCGGATATTCGTCGAATTATTTACCGACGTTTGAAAGAAGAAGGCATCACTATTCCTTTTCCTCAAAGAGATATTCATATTATTTCGGATAACAAGAAATAGAATATACAATTATTTTCTTTTTAACGTTCTATTGTCCATGAGATCTCACTTCTTGTTCTTTCTCCTTTTTTATTTATAGACAATTCTTTTTTTTATCCCTAAAATTTACGACATTTACTTATCGACTTCACACTGTGAGTGTAAGAAAGTCGTAGTTCGTTTATTCGAACGCCCATGTAGATTAAAATTTGGAGGTTAAAATCTTACATTAAGGAGAGTCTCAAGATTTCAATGGCGGGCCGTAAACCTTTCAAGGTAAAGAACTATCTTTCAGCGGATTACAAAGATTTCTGGCAATTCTAAACCTGTTTTCTGAAGCTTCCAGAAACTGTACTGCATGGGTTTTTTTTCTTTTTTTCATTATGGTAGAATACAACGAGTGTCGTGAAGACAAAGCTTTAAAAGAGCTACGTCCCGAATTATATATTATTGACGAAGGTTCGAAAACAGAGATCGAAACCTTTCAGAATGAAACGCTAAGACCTATTTTTAAGCTTCAGCATAATCTTTTGATGGATTTCATTCAAGCCCAACCCAATTTTGATGCGGTGCAGAAATACAAGGATAAACGAGTTGTTTTTTTTGAAAGAATTCGAATTTATTTGCAACAGCCGCTATTAAAAGGAATTTTGTTAGGGATGATTCTTGGTTATCTCACCTCTGACGAATTGCAGATTTTCAATCAGAATAGCAAGGAGTATAAAAAGAGAATACATCAAATGCTTATCCAGCGGTTTTCGGATTCACTATAAAAAAAGCCTATCACAATATTGCAATAGGCTTTCAAATGTTTTGAGTGCTTGTAATTAGTTCACGATTTTGTCGTACTGTGCTTGAAAATCATCATCATCTTCAAACCAAGGTGCAACTTTATTCATTAATTCCTTTGCTTTTTCTAGCTGTTTCCCAGAGATCATCGCCTCGGCAGTTTGAATAACACCGTGTTTAAGAAGAGCGATATCAGCAACGGCCCAATCTTCAATTGAAGTCACGTCTTCTAATTCATTGTTCGCTAATTTCCAAGCAGCGTTTGCACCACTTTTATCCGAATTTCTGTATTTACAAGCTCCATCCATGAAGTTCATTCCAGCAGGATTTCGAGCAATTTTTTTGTATT
>DGBF01000018.1:374-775 GCA_002384725.1 Flavobacteriales bacterium UBA4011 | reverse complement strand
AAGCCATACTGAATTCGTCAATAAATTCGTCGTGTTCAGCTTGAACTTCTCCGTCCTCATCATATTTAAAACATTTTCCCAAATACCCGAGGCCATCCTTGAAGGCATTTTTGAAATTTTCATTATCGCTTCCTGAAATATCGATACCATAAAGTGCTTTTGTCATCCAGAGGTAGACGAATGGGTTCTTTTTCGTATCGTCTTTATCCATGTATTTTTCACATTGACGAACTAACCTCTCGTAATCGTAATCGGCGTTCAATATTTTTAAATCATCGAAATCTGGTGCTTGAGCTTGTGCCCCGAAGGATAAAAATATTCCTACAAAGAGGATTAATAATGCTTTCATTTGTTTTTGTTTTATTGTTTTGAATGGAGAAGGACAACATTCGTGCCTAAAC
>DGBF01000018.1:0-157 GCA_002384725.1 Flavobacteriales bacterium UBA4011 | reverse complement strand
TAGTCTTACTCCAAAAATATGGAATAAAATCGTCTATTTAGCACTTTCTATGAGTAAATCTAAAATCTCAATGGCTGCCCTGGATATTTTTGTGCCTGGCCCAAAGACTCCAAAAACCCCTGCATCGAACAAGAAATCATAATCTTGTTTCGGAATT
>DGBF01000017.1:9485-10012 GCA_002384725.1 Flavobacteriales bacterium UBA4011 | reverse complement strand
AATAATTCAATTGAGATACTACAAATAATTAATAATCAAGTATTTGATAGTAATAATTTTGCGCTAAAAATCAATCTTTTTGTTGATGGTAAGCTCATTCAAAACAGAACCTTTTCTCATCTTCCAAACAAGAGAGAAACAGCTAAATGTGAGGTAGTAGAACATTCCATTGTAATTGATGAAAATGGAAAAAAAATGATAATGGTGGAAACTAAGGAGTATCTTTCTAACGTATTTATCACCGCAAGAAAAAACGGTGTGAAAATAGAAAACAACTTTATAGATTTACTTCCAGGTAAATATTTCTTTAACTTTTCATCAAAGTCTCTGTTAAACAAGGAAGACATACTTTTAAATTGGATGTAGCCAGAGGGATACTTGATTAAGCAGATTTTTGAAAACAAGAGTGCTAGAATACTTTTCTACTTCTATTTACTTATTGTCTTGTTGTTCTGTTTTTTTTATCACTTTCAATTATTTTAAACAAAAAAACCAAACTATGGAGAACATCCATAGCAAGCTATCCA
>DGBF01000017.1:9129-9296 GCA_002384725.1 Flavobacteriales bacterium UBA4011 | reverse complement strand
ATTGTTAACGTAACTGCACAAAATATTTCAGGAGACGAATTGGAGAAAATGCTCTCTACTTTTCCGAAAAAGGATGATCTGAGAAAGACGACCGACGATTCCTTGTATTGGGACTGAATATAATGTTAAATCGAATTTCAAAAGGGGAGGAGCTAAACAGTCCGATG
>DGBF01000017.1:2078-8977 GCA_002384725.1 Flavobacteriales bacterium UBA4011 | reverse complement strand
CGGAAAAGGGGAGGAGCTCAACAGTCCGATGTATTTGTTGAAATACAATTCTGAGTCCGACTTTTTTGAATATATCGTCCGATCCGATCCCTATCCCAAGAATGGGTTTACAAATCATGAATTAGATATCCAGGGAAACACGACGATTTTCATGTTTTCAGATGGTTTTCAAGATCAGTTTGGTGGAGAAAAGGATAAAAACTGGGTCGAAAACGCTTCATTAATAGGCTGAAACTCTCATTATTGGAGCCAAAACGTAAAAGAATGCAGTTCATGGAAAAGAAAATGTTAGAGCATCAAGGGCTTGTTTTTCAGGTGCATGATCGTATTCTGGTGCTACTTGAAATCATAAAGAATTAGGATATCATTACCATGGTAATTAAATTTGCACCATGAATATTGATGATATTGTCAAAACAGGTTTTTCTTCTGCGCAAATTAGAGCGCTATTAAATGTTAGAATTACCTCTAATTACATTGCTTCAGAGCAAAATAAATTTATGGTAAATTTTGGTTTGTCCATGGCGCAATTCAATATTTTACGCATCCTTCGAGGTGCCAAAGAGCCGCTGACTATCAATATTATAAAGGAACGTATGATTGAGAAATCTCCCAATACGACTCGATTGATGGATAAATTGATGGAGAAAAACTACATTGAACGCTACGGTTGTAAAGAAGATCGTCGACAAAGTTTTGTTCAGATTACTGAAACAGGACTAGCCTTGCTTAAAGATATTGATAATCAAGGGTTTGATTTGTTTTTATCGGCAAATGGTTTGACGGTAGAAGAGGCAAATCAACTCAGCGATTTGTTAGATAAATTTAGGTCTAGCTTTTAGTAGCAAATTCTAAGATTGAATCTGCGTGCCAAGAAATATCAATCCTTGGTCAAAACTAAACTTTTTGCTTTTCAAAATCGTTTTTACAATTCGAATGCTTTCTTTCTTTTGTTTGTTCTTCGTATTCATAACGAATTTTTTTAGTTGTTCAACAAAACATAGCCAAAATCCGTACCACTTTTTTATAACCTTCTGAAAGGTAGCGATGATGGACTAAATAGTAGGTTTTGCCAATTTGCGGCAGGTGTAAACGAATGCTGGAGGAAAATTCCAAAAGATATAATTGATTTTAACTTTAGGGAACATCGATTTAAGGTACTTTTTCGACTGAAGTGAATATTGGAACTGCGCAAGACATCCATCGTCAGCCAGGGAGTCTATCGCCGCTTTTACAATGTTTGCTCTTAACTCCTTCGGGAAGTTCGCCAGCGGAAGAGAAGAAATTACTGCATCAGTTTGGTGCATGTTGTGTTGGTCGAGGTATTCTTTTAGCTTTTCAGCACTGTCATGGATAAAGTGAACGCGATCATCCTTAATGGATTTATTTAGACTGTGAAAAAACTCATCGTGCAATTCAAACACAAGTAAAGTTGCGTCTGGTGCCATTTTTGCCAATATTTCTCTGGTAAACACACCGGTTCCGGGGCCCAGCTCAATGATAGTTTTCGCCTTGCTGAAATCAACCGAATTCAACATGCTCTTGGTTAATTGTTTAGAGCTGGGACGAAGTGATCCGACCATTTTTGCATTCTTAAAGAATGCTCTGAAGAAATCACGCTTCTCCATAAACTGTATCGTTAACTAGCATTTTTCCTTGGTTGATTACGGCTATAATTTGTGTCGAAAATTCGGTATTGATAAAAGGTGAGTTTTCTGTATTAGAAATGATTATTTCTTTGTCGAATATCCATTTTGATGTTGAACTAAAAATGGTTATATCAGCTATTTGACTAACTTCAATTGAAGCATTATTAATGTTTGCTATTGACCGTGCTTTATTTCCAAGTGCTTCACACAACAGTTCAATATCGGCATTTTCGTCTGCCATTAAAGCGGCAAAAGCAGTTTGCAATTGAATGGCTCCGAAGTGTGCGAGATCAAACTCAACATCTTTCTCCTCTTTGTCACCCGGTCGATGATCAGAAACAACTGTATCAATCGTTCCATCTTTTAAACCTTTCCAAAGTGCTTTCCTATCCTTTTCAGTTCGTAGAACCGGCATTACTTTGTAGTTGGAGTCAAAATCAAACACGCTTTCTTCGGTAAACAGCAAGTTCATGGCGTGAACGTCAGCCGTTACATCCAACTTGTTTTTCTTCGCTTTTCGAATCAATTCAACGGATTCGGCAGTAGAAAGTCCAGTGAAATGGATAGCTCCACCAGTGTATTCCGCCAAACGTATGTTTCGTTCTACTTGAATGATTTCAGCAATGTCTGCATCAGCTTTTAGTCCCGTGTGAACAGAAGCTAAACCTTCGTTTACCATGCCTCCACCGGCTATTGAATAGTCTCGTGCAAAACAAATGACACGCCCACCAAAGTTTTTAGCGTAAAGCAAGGCTCGGTATAAGATTCCTGCACTAACGGTTTGAGTATCATCTGAAAATAAGCGAACTCCGTTTTGATAAAGATCGAACATTTCAGATAAACTTTCTCCTTGCAATCCTTTTGTCAGAGCTCCAATTGGGTGAATTTGAGTAGCATGACCTTCCGCACGTTTCAACATGTATTCCACAGTTGCTTTGCTATCTACAACCGGAGTTGTCAATGGAAGCACGGCAACATGCGTGTATCCGCCGAAAGCGGCGGCATCTAATCCTGTTTCTATTGTTTCTTTGTGTTCTTCTCCTGGATCGCAAAAGGATGCTTTTAAATCTGTCCAGCCGATGCTGACATGCAAATCCTTTCCTTCAATCACATGCGCATCTTTGTCCTCAATCTTCTTGTTGATTTTTGTAATCAACTCGTTTTCAACAAGAATATCCATTTTCTTTCCGTTGTGGGGAGAGGACTTGTCGACGATTTGGGCGTTCTTAATGAGTACTTTCATTTGCTCTAATTAATTTTTCCACCAGCGGATGATAACCAGTTCAAGGACTAAAAATAATAAACTTAAAACGATTGCCCATCTCCAATATTCAAAAGGTTTCTGAAGGTCGAGTTTCGCTAAGCTTTGCCCATTTTTTATTGTGCCTGGAGAAATGTTGGTTAAACCTTTGTCTTTAAGCTGAGCAACCACCTTGTCGATGTTCATGGGAGCGATATCTGATTCCAAACGATTGTAGTTCAATGCCAATTTCCCCATATTGGATTCTCCCAGTATGTCAAAGATACCTGCTTTCAATAGTTCTGAAGCTTCATTGCCGCGGATGGAGAGGTAGTCCAAGTTGCCAATTCTTTCTTTTATTGGAATAAAATCTATGTTTTGGTTTTTCAAATGGACGGGTTTCTCGCTGTTTATGGAAGTGAACAAGGGATACTTGCTATCTTCTCCAATAGTCAAAAAGTACGGTCGTTGCTTGTGGCTCAGTTCACCCACACGCAGACAAATGGTAGAAAAGAGTGCGTTTGAAATGAATGAACTATAGCTTTTCCTTAAGCTGCTTCCGAAGAGAAAGGCCTTAGAGTCAGTCGTCCGAACGAAAATTGCTTGACCATTTTGTACTCGTACTAAGGAAATGCATTGCGCATTTGCGGCAATATTGTACATTTTTTCGACCGAAGGGAGGTTGAGTTGACTCGGTTTCTTGTCAAAAACAGGTTTGAAAAAGGGGTCTGAATAGGCAACATCTTTGATTTTTGTACCATCGGTCATCGATGAGCGAATATTCGCAAGCCCAAAAGCTGAAAGCGCCTTATTCATTGAACTCATATTAATGTTACTTCCTGGGAAAATAAGCAGTGAACCTTGATTGTTTTTGAAATCCTTCAATTGTTGAACCAAACCTGAAGGTATGTCATTTAAACCATTGAGGACCAACAAGTCAACGTCTTTTAATTGATCGAGCGTTACGCCGTTTTCAGACACGGTTTGGGTTGAATAAAAAGGATCCAACGAATATACTGCACGAACGTTAGGAACGGCGTCTTGTCCGTCTATGACAAGAACCTTCGCTAACTCTTTCGGAGCATATGTGAAATAGAATTCATCATCGAAATATACTTGTTTGTCGCGTATAGAGGCGGATGCTGAGCGAAACTGATCTTGCTTGCCTTTCGACTTGTTCTCCATGAAGTTGATAGTCGATGTGGCGCTTTGTCCAGCGGGAACATCTACAAAGACATCACGATTAATGGAACTAGCTTTTATATTCAATTCGGCATTCGTCCAATCCGTTTCTCCGTAGTTTCTCACGCGAACGTTCAATTCATTGTTTTGTCCGATTTTAATATTTGGCTCTGTAAACCAAACCGAGTCAACACACAGATTGCTGTTGTTTTGGGCTATAAATTGAATGGGATAATAGAACCCTTTTTTATCTTCTTTTAATGCTTTTATGTTGAAACTATTCTTTTGAAAATCAGATAGAATTACGTACTGAACTGTGCTAATTTTTTCTTTATCATTACTATATTGTTCGATGTAGGATCGCTGCCAATCCATCACGTCGCCCATTTTTCGCACCAAAGGTGATAATTCGATTTTGTCCAAATAATCCAAAGCTTCTACTTTGCTTATCACACGTTGTTCAATCCCAGACATTTCGTTAGTGACGATAACAAATCGAGTATCGTTGCTGGCGTCTAAAATAAGTCGTTTGGCTGTTTCTCGTCCTTCAGAAAGTAATTCACCTTCTGTTCCTTTTTGTCCCATTGAGAAGGAATTGTCGAGGTAAATGGATAAAAGAGGGTTGCCACCTTCACGCAATTTTTGGTTAACAGGAAGGTAGGGTTGGGCAAAAGCTAAGATGGCGAACAACAGGCAGAGTAGCCTAGAAGCCAGTATAATCCATTGTTTGATGTTCTTTGTAGCTTGATTTTCGAGTTCTACCTTCTTGAGAAACTTAAGACTGGAAAAATAAAGAGTTTTGTATTTTCGAAAATTGTATAAATGAATAATAATTGGGAAGGCGAGAAGGAGCAGTGCCCAGAGAAATTGTGGATATACAAAATGCATGAAGTCAAAGATATATATTAAAGTGATTTTTTGACTTCGCTTTTAGAAATTTTATGCTTTCTGAATGGCTTTGGCTAGAATTTCGGTCGAATTTCCCCAGTTGAAATTTCTCAAAACCAATTGTTTGCCTTTATTTCCTATTCTTTCAGATTTCTCATTCGTTAAAAGGAAATGAATATTTTTTACAAATTCTTCAACCGAATCAGCAATGATTATTTCTTCATTTTTAAGCGCTTTAAGCGCATTGTTTGCCAACGGAGTCGTCACACAAGGAATACCAAGTGCCATAGCTTCTAATAGTTTGTTTTGCAGTCCAGTACCAATTTGCATGGGTGCAACGAATACTTTTCCAGCGCAATAAGCTTCGCGAATGTCCGCTACATTGGCCAACAAAGAAGCTTGCGAATTCGCATCTATATTATCCACTAATTGCTTCGAAGGACCAGCACCAGCGGCTAAAAACTTCCAAGCGTATCCATTTTCCTTGGCTTTTGGTAATATTTTGTCTAAAATATATTTTACCGCTTGCACGTTTGGTGGGTAATTCAAGTTTCCCACAAATATGATATCGAATGCAGGTAACTTATCCGTAGAAAAGTTCAGGAACGACTTTGAAACACCATTTGGTATACACAAAACAGGCTGATTTGGCAAAGTTCCAAGCGCCTCAGCATCTTGTTCGCTGATGATAGTTTGAATCTCAAAATAATCATACACTTCACGCTCGTATTGTGCCAAGCGCTTAGCTTCCAGTTTAAAAATCCATTTCGTGAAAATCGTTTGCAAAGGAATTCTTCGTTCTATTCCCTTCGAAAAAGCATCCATGTAATCCAATGTTTTCTGGCAGTTGTGGTAGTTCTTTAAGTATTCAGTTGTTCGAATCAATTGACAGTATATATGATCGGGACGTAACTTTTTTACAATCGCATTGATTTTTTTATGGATAGAATAATTGTGGAAATAAGATATTTGTATGGGTTTGGCTCCAAATAAACCAATGAGTGATTGAAGCAAACTTTTCCATTTTGGCAGATAGAATACATGAATTTCTTTACAGAATTTTTCTAACTCATGAATGCTTTTTTCTGAAACAACATTATCGGAAATGGCAATCAGTGTGATATCAAAGCTTTTACTGAGTTCAATAATTTGATAAAAAGCGCGCAATTTATCGCCCTTTTCCAGAGGAAAGGGGAAACGAGAGAGCAGAACGATCAATTTCGGATTCAAGTTATTAGAGATTTTGTTCAAAGATATCTTTCAAATTATATTTCGTTTTCCATTTCCGAAGATTTTCTTGCGCTTTTTTACCTGTTTTCTTTCTTAGATCTTCATTTTGGTGCAATTGTGATGCAAAATGAACGAATTCTTCATCATTTTGGGTGATAAAAATTCCTTCGCCATGTTTTATTTCAATTCCTTCGGCACCTTTTGAGGTGGTAACGCAGGGCACACCTAAAGCAAGTGCTTCTAATAGTTTTACTCTAACTCCTGATCCACTTTCTATTGGAGCCAGTAAAATACCGGATTCTTTCATGAACTTAACCTTGTCGTTAACGAATCCGAGGTATTTAATATGTGAAGAGTCACTTTTGTTAAGTTGATCTTGATGGCCACCCGCAAACTGCATTTTCATCTCTTTTTCTAGTTTAATTAACTTCGGTAAGATGATGTTTGTCAGATTATTGTGTGCCAAAATATTAGGCTGCCAATTCATTGACCCCATAAAAAAGAAATTGGGTGAAATGGTTTCAGAAATGGAATCAGAGATATTAGGAAAATAGGGAAGAAGGTGTACATTTTTCATTCCCCAATTATTGAATATTCCGGTATCGATTTCTGAAATGGACAAGATTAGGTCAACTTGATTGAGGATTTTTTTTTCTCTTTTCTCCAATTGATTCACCAATAATGTAAGGTATTTCTTCCGCAAAATGGAA
>DGBF01000017.1:0-2055 GCA_002384725.1 Flavobacteriales bacterium UBA4011 | reverse complement strand
GTATTTCTTACGAAAAATGGAAGATTCATTATCGGCTTGCGTTCGCCAAAGATGAGATTCTACGTTATGTGTTCTACAGACTATTTTAGCTTTAGGAAACTGCTGTTTGATTTTTTCGATCTCCTGCCCTACGTATAAACTATCGATAATCACCATATCGAAATCCGTTTTCATTTCCTGGATTTTCTTTATCCAATCTGAATGAGTGAACCTGGATAAATTGTACGAATTTCCCTTTAACATTGCAGATAACGCACCGGAAACATTTGTTTGCAAATTGATAGGAACATGATTGATAGAGAGTTTAGTCCATTCTTGAGCTTCGAATTCTTTTCTTTGAAATGGGTGTTTCTCTGAGGAGAAAGTCAGAATTTCCACTTCATAATCCAGTTCAAGTAGTTCTTTAGTCAAAGCACGACTGGCTTCGTTTCCACCGTCCAAAACGGGTAGAAAGGGCTTAGACTGAAGTAATAGAACTTTCATTCTTTCTTTTTTTCATGAAACGACTGAAGAATTTGCCCCAATTTTCCAAAACGAAAATGGGAGAATCGTTGATGGCCGCGCGCATGAGAATAAATGCGAATGGTGTTAAGACGATTCCAGCAAACCACATACCGAGGAAAGGTGACACCATTTCTTCTTTTGCTAAGTTTTCTCCTACAGAAAATAGAATAAAATAGATCATGAAAAGTAGGGCGGCAATTACGACTGGCGCACCAAAACCACCTTTTCGAACGATTGCGCCCAAAGGAGCACCAATAAAGAAAAGTACGATTATCGCATAGGTCAACGCAAATTTTCGATGGACCTCAATGTCGTAATTTCGGACACTATGATTAATGGATTCCATAAAGGTGCCTTGGCTAGTAATATTGTCTATTTTTCGTCGTAAACTAGACTGTACATATGTAATTGAGGCAAGTTTTTCTTCCTTAGAAATGGTATCCCAAAGAATTGTTCTTGCAGGCAGTGGTTTCTCATCTTTCGAGAAATTCTTCGCTGTATCGCGTTTTGCTACAAGTTTTGATTGATAAGTAATATGATCATTAAGTACTTGTTCGACAAATCCTTTCGTGGTATTGTCTGCTTTCTTCTGTAAAGAGTCAATTGCATCATCAAGTTGAAAAACCGTCAGCATTTCATGGTCATTTTTAAACAGTTCCTCTTCTGATTTATTCAAAGCAAAGCCAGATAGATCAATTTTATATGTCGCTTGGTTGAATTTAGTGCGACGTCCTGGTCTATTGTTGTTTTTCGTAGGTATAAGATCCCCTTGTTCGTTAAAAACTGGCGCTTGAGATGAAAGTTCTTCGACGATACTTCCCGTATTCAATTCAAAATAGATGTATTTACCATTTTCAGATTTATACATACGACCATCTTTTGCCCGAACGGTTTTTATCTCATTGTTGTTCGTGTGATCGTGAATAATGATATTCGTAAAATTATCTCCATTCACCTCATCTACTTTAATGGCATAACCATCTAGTTCTGTTGCATAAGCGCCAGGCGAGAGGATGGTTGAAATCTTCGTATTTTGAATATCGTAAATGATGGAATGCCATTTGAGATTGGCTACCGGTATTACGTAATTGGCAAAATAGAAAGTGCAAATTGCGATGATAGAAACAAGTATAATCAAAGGTCGCATGATGCGAAGCAGAGAAAGTCCGCTAGATTTTAAGGCGGTTAACTCATTGTTCTCGGACAAATTTCCAAAGGTGACAATGGAAGAGAGGAGTATGGCAAGTGGCAGAGCCAAAGGAATCAGACTTGCCGAAACGTAAAAAAGCAATTGTAGAATGACAGAAACTTCTATTCCTTTACCCATTAAATCATCAATGTACAGCCAAAAAAACTGCATGATTAGCATGAACATCGAAATTAGAAAAGTCACGACGAAAGGTCCTGCAAAAGAACGAATGCTAAAAACGTATAATCTCTTAAAAGGAAGTCGCATTTACAAGCAAAGATAAGAACTGGTTACATACCAATTCAAAACATAAACGAAGAAAATCTAAGATTATGCGCCAATGAACCTTTTCAGGCCTTCTA
>DGBF01000180.1:574-3022 GCA_002384725.1 Flavobacteriales bacterium UBA4011 | reverse complement strand
GGAGATGCTTCAAACGGCGTAACAATTAGTGTTGCAGGTAGAGAAATCAATACCACGAGCGAAGTATTCGAAGTATCAAAGAAATCTAAAAAAGCGATTAGCTTCACACATATGATTGAACCGGGGAAATCAATTACTTTCTCTTATACTTTACCGAACAAAACGTACAATTTAGGATTTGACATTGATTTCAAAGGACTAAAGGATGATATCGGCAATAAAAAAATTCAATTGAATTGGCAAACTGCCTTTAAGAAAACCGAACGTTTATTCTCTGAGCAAAGACGTGTTTCTACAGTTTGTTACAAATATCAAGACGAAGGATTCAGTTACTTAAGCGAAATGGGTGATGATGACGAAGAAGCTGAAGATAAATTGGAATGGGTCGCATACAAACAAAGCTACTTCTCCTCTATTCTAAATCCGAAAACTCCTTTCTTGAAAGAAGGAACCAAATTGGTGACGAAAAACTACTCGGATACAGATAAAAGAAGGAATACCCACTTAAAAGATTATTCATCTGATTTAACTTTGAACGTCCCGAAAAGTGACGACGCAACTGTTGAATTCGATTGGTTCTTTGGACCGAATGATTACGAAGAATTGAAATCTTACGGTGAAGGTTACGATGACATATTGAATTTCGGTTGGGGACTTTTTCGTTGGATCAACGTTTATGCGGTTCAACCTTTATTCAACGGATTACTTGGAACAGGATTGGGAATTGGGTTGGCTATTTTCTTGTTGACTTTGATCTTGAAACTAGTCCTTATGCCCGTTCAATGGAAAATGTACGTCTCCTCGGCAAAGATGAAAATCTTGAAACCAGAGATTGAAGAATTGAATAAGAAATTCCCAGATAAGGCAGACGCCATGAAAAAACAGACTGAAATGATGTCCTTGTACAAGGAGTCAGGTGCAAGTCCATTGGCCGGTTGTCTTCCTATGTTGATTCAAATGCCGATTTTATTAGCGGTGTTCCGTTTCTTCCCGTCTGCATTCGAATTACGTCAAAGGAACTTCCTTTGGGCAGAAGATTTATCTTCTTACGATTCAATTTTAGAATTGGGTATGTCTATCCCTTTCTATGGTGATCACGTGAGTTTATTTACGCTTTTGATGGCAGGAACAACCTTGGTTTACACCTTTGTGAACAGCGGTCAAATGTCGACGCCTCAGCAACCAGGAATGCCGAACATGAAAATCATCATGTACTTGTTCCCAATTATGATGATCTTCTTCTTCAATAACTATTCTTCAGGATTGAGTTATTATTATTTCATCTCCACTTTATTCTCAATTGTGATTGCATTGTCTATTAAGAAATTCTTTGTGGATGAAGACAAACTGAAAGAAAAAATGGCTGCCCGAAAAGTTACTGTGAATGGTAAAGGCAAAAAAACCAAATCGAAATTCCAAGAGCGTTTGGAGCAAATGCAAAAAGCGCAACAGGACAAGATGAAAAAAAGATAAGAAAGAGCAGTAAATAAGGCGAATTACAATTTGCCCTTATTAAGCACTTTTTTTTCATATTTTTTTAAAAAATTTACACATGAAACTTTTCTTTTCGCTAATCGTCGTCCTCGCCTTTTCGGCTCAAACCCACGCCCACGAATACTTCTTTGGCTTTGCCGAATTAAACTACAATCAAGAAGAAGGAGTTTACGAAGGCACCTTAACTCTATCCTCTCACGATTTTAAACATTGGCTGGAAACTAGAGCAATGGATTTGACTGAAGATGTTGATGATCCAACGAAGCCTGCCAACTTGCAACAAATTTCGCGCGAAATATTTACCGGATTTCAAATTACAGCCAACGGAAATTCTTTAGCTTTCGAAATTGTAGCTAAGGAAGAACTAAATACAGGTTTAACGAATTATTATTTTCGCTCAACAAAAGCAGAACAATCTGGCACATTGGACGTGAAATTTGATTTGATGATGGATCTGTTTCCACAACAACAAAACAAAATTACATACCGTGAAGAACTAAAAAGTTCAACCGCTGTTTTCCTTTCAAATAAAACGCATTCAAGTATTTCTTTATAATGAAAAAACTTATCCTTCTTACCCTGCTTCCTGTTTTTACTTGGGGCCAATCCAAATTTGCACAACTCGATCAGGAATTACCAACACCGAACGAATATCGCACGGCAGGCGGAGCTCCAGGGCACAATTACTATCAGCAAAAAGCCGATTATAAAATCGATGTAAACATTGATGATAAAACGCAGATATTGATGGGGATAGAAACGATTACTTACACAAACAATTCTCCAGACAAATTGGAATATTTGTGGTTGCAATTGGACCAAAATCTGTATGAAATCGGCAGCGATGCTAGAATGATTCGCGTAGAAAAAATGGAAGATTTTCGTTCGATTGAGGATGTGGAGCGAAATCTTTTCTATTACGAAGGTGGTTATAAAGTGCACGAAGTAACAACT
>DGBF01000180.1:0-429 GCA_002384725.1 Flavobacteriales bacterium UBA4011 | reverse complement strand
TGAAATACTTCATCAACAAAACGATGATGCGAATTGACATGGACAAACCTTTGGCGCCGAATAGTTCTATTTCTTTCAAAGTAAAATGGGAATACAACATCAACGATAGATCTAAAGTTGGTGGGCGATCTGGATACGAGTACTTTCCGAAAGAAGACAATTATATTTATACCATAGCACAATGGTTTCCTAGAATGTGCGTCTACAATGACGTAGAAGGCTGGCAGAACAAACAATTTTTGGGTTCAGGTGAATTTGCTCTGCCCTTTGGTGATTACACAGTAAACATTACAGTGCCTTCAGACCATATCGTTGGGGCTACTGGCGAATTGCAAAACATGAGCAATTGTTTGACGGCAACTGAGCGCTCACGGTACAAAGAAGCACAATCGTCCGATTCACCTCTATTGATTGTTACTCCGGAAGAAG
>DGBF01000138.1:15503-17922 GCA_002384725.1 Flavobacteriales bacterium UBA4011 | reverse complement strand
ACAATGTGTTATTTATTGCTGATGAAGTGCAAACAGGGATTGCAAGAACAGGGCGTTTACTAGCAACTTGCGGTAATTGTACTTGTGAAGATAAAAATTGTTCAGGAGCGCCAGAAGTAAAACCAGATATTTTAATTCTTGGAAAAGCTCTTTCTGGCGGGGCTTATCCCGTATCAGCAGTTTTGGCTGATAACGATGTTATGGAAGTAATTAAGCCAGGACAGCATGGGTCAACTTTTGGTGGAAATCCCATTGCAGCAAAGGTGGCAATTGCAGCATTAAGTGTTGTAGACGAAGAAAACTTAGCTCAAAATGCTCGCAGATTGGGTCAGATTTTCAGAAAAGAAATGAACCGAATCATCGCAGAAACTGATTTAGTACTAACTGTTCGTGGTAAAGGACTTTTGAATGCGATTATTATAAATGACACAGAGGAAAGTGCTACAGCATGGAATTTATGCGTAGCCATGAAAGACAATGGTTTACTTGCAAAACCTACGCATGGTAATATCATTCGTTTTGCTCCGCCCTTGGTGATGACAGAAGCGCAATTGATGGAATGTGTGGCTATCATCGAAAAAACGATAAAAGCGTACAAGAAATAATTATCGCAACAAAAAGGCATCTGTGATGTTTTAAGTTTATGAGCGAAAAAGAATTTATAAATCCCATTGACCCGGATAAAATCACGGAGAATCCCGGAACATTACCGTATGCCCATCACACAGGTTCTGCCATGGTGAAACCAGAAGATAGAGGAAAACTGAAAGGTCTTGCTTTGTCCGCCATGGAACACCAAACAGACATGCAAATGGATCAGATATACGAGCAAATGAAACTGCTTTCTGACCAGGCGAATAGACTCCAAGATAGAAAACGAATATCGGAATACATTTATCAGGCTGAAATGCGTTTTCAACCACTCATCAATCACACTTATTATTTGTACGAAAAA
Source organism: Flavobacteriales bacterium UBA4011 (assembly GCA_002384725.1). Lineage (GTDB taxonomy): Bacteria > Bacteroidota > Bacteroidia > Flavobacteriales_D > Crocinitomicaceae > UBA2040. The sequence goes on along the minus strand of DGBF01000138.1, from coordinate 16,967 downwards.
GAGAATGGTTTGTATTTTCTTTCTTTAATAGGACCTAATGATTGGGGACGAAGCGGTGAAAAATTCAATTATATTGCGACAACCAAATTATTGGCCGACCATACGTGGGATGTTCTAGACAAATCGCAAGAATTATAAAATGAATCAGAAGCAATCGATATCGATATGGTTGTGTTTCGGTCCTATTCTATTCTTACTTTTTTATTGTAAATCAGATACCGATACTGTATCGCTTCTTGGTCCGATTTCTGTTCCAAAAGACAATCTGCAGACTGTTGAAAAAATTAAATTTGGAAAGCAGCTTTTCTTTGACAAACGACTTTCACAAGATAATTCAGTCTCTTGCGCAACCTGTCACGTTCCTGAATTGGCTTTTACGGATGGAAAAAAGCTGAGTGTTGGCATTCACAACCGACTGGCGATGCGAAATGCTCCAACTTTGCTAAATGTGGCTTACCAAAAAACCTTGATGTTTGATGGAGAGGTTCCAAATCTTGAAATGCAGGTACTCGTCCCTTTAAAAGATTCCGCTGAAATGGGCAATCAAATGAAGGAGTTGATTCAAAAATTACGCGCCATTCCTAAATACCAAAATCAAGCTCAGAAAATTTTTAAAAGAGATTTTGATGCTTATGTTCTAACTAGAGCCTTGGCTTCCTTCCAAAGATATATCCTTTCTGATGACTCTCCGTTCGATTCCTATTTCAATGGGAACAAAAACAGCATTTCAAAAAGTGCCGAACGGGGTTGGATATTATTTTCAGAAAAAATGTATTGTACAAAATGTCACGTCCCTCCGCATTTTACAAATTTCACTACTGAAAACAATGGCTTGTACGCCACATATGAAGACAAATTCGATAAAGGAAGATTCCGAATTAATGGAGATTCCAGTGAGATTGGTTCATTTAAAGTTCCGGTACTAAGAAATATTTCTCAAACTGCGCCATACATGCACGATGGATCTATTTCCAATCTAACAAAAGTACTTGACCATTATTCCAAAGGTGGAAAGGGTCATTTCAACCAATCAAAAATTATCGCTCCTTTTACTTTGTCGAACCAAGAAAAGATTGATTTACTTGAGTTTTTCAAGTCGCTTTCGGGTACTGTTAAAGATTAGAATTACTAAATTAGATTTATGAAAATAGGAATTTTACTTTCAGGTTGCGGAGTAAATGATGGCGCCGAAATACAAGAAGCCGTTTTGTCCATGTTGGCTATTCAGGAATTAGGTGCGACTTAAGTGTGCATTTCAGTAAATGAAAATCAGCATCATGTCATCAACCATCTTACCGGTAAAGAAATGAATGAAACCCGAAACATAATTGTCGAAGCAGGACGAATAGCTCGAGGAGCGGTTTTAGATATTAACTCACAAGAAAGTCTAGATGTTGATGCTTTGGTTATACCTGGAGGTTTTGGAAGCGCTAAAAACTTAACTAACTGGGCGTTTGAGGGTCC
>DGBF01000138.1:10368-15333 GCA_002384725.1 Flavobacteriales bacterium UBA4011 | reverse complement strand
AGGGTCCGAATATCATTTAAACATGACCATAGGTTCAGATAAAGGGGCCAGTCCTTAAGACATCGATGCGTTTTCTCAAGGATTACAAAAAACTGGCGCAACGACAGAAATGAAATCGATACATGAAATTTTGGTTGACAAAAAGAACAAGATAGTGACGGCGCTCTGCTATTCGATGGACGTTTCAATACTAGAAATTCGAAATAACATTCACCAAGCGATTTCTGCCGAAATCGAACTTTCCAACAACGATTAGTAAACATCATCAATTTACGCATATTGAATTCCCGTAAACTGTTAATAAAAACAAGGATTTATTACCATTTAAACAACTAGAACTCGTAATTTTGTGCAACCAAATAGCTAAGAGCGAAAAAAATACATATGGAAGTATATGGTAAAAAAAGCAAAAATGCCGACCTTGAAAAATTATTAGGTTTAACAAAATTAGGTTCTCAGTTTTGGAATATGTCTCCGGCAGAGTTGGTTGAAGATTCAATCATCCTTGGAGAGGGTATGTTATCTGATACTGGAGCTATCGCCATTGAAACTGGCGAATTCACGGGTCGATCCCCAAAAGATAGATTCGTTGTTTGTGATGAGAAAACAGAAAATTCAGTATGGTGGGGCGATATCAATATCAAGTTTACACCAGAAAAATTTGATGCTCTTTATGACAAAATGAAATTACACCTTCAGGAAAAGGATGTGTACGTGCGAGATTCATATGCATGTGCTGATCCGAAATTCAAATTAAATATTCGTGTGATTACGGAAACACCTTGGGCAAATCAATTTGCTTATAATATGTTTTTACGCCCAACTGAAGCTGAAATTGAAGATTTCGCTCCAGACTGGAATATCGTTTGTGCACCTGATTTTCAAGCAGATCCGACTGTTGATGGAACACGTCAACCGAATTTTGCGATATTGAACTTCACGAAGAAGATGATCATAATTGGTGGAACAGGATACACAGGCGAAATTAAAAAAGGAATCTTCTCTGTATTGAATTATGTTCTACCACATGAGAAAAATGTTCTTTCAATGCACTGTTCAGCGAACATTGGCAACGAAGACAATGATACAGCTATCTTCTTTGGTTTGTCTGGTACGGGAAAAACGACTTTGTCTTCTGATGAGAATCGTCGTTTGATTGGTGATGATGAGCACGGATGGACAGGAAACTCTGTTTTCAACTTTGAAGGTGGATGCTACGCGAAAACAATTGATTTGTCTCGTGATAAAGAACCTCAAATTTGGGATGCGATTAAATTCGGTGCCATTCTTGAAAATATTCAATTCAAAGGTGATTCTTCGGAAGTAGATTACACAGATAACTCAATTACTGAGAATACACGTGTATCGTACCCGATTCATTTCATCGACAATATTGCAGTGCCATCTGTCGGAACAGCACCAAAAAACATTTTCTTCTTAACAGCAGATGCATTTGGTGTTTTACCTCCAATTTCAAAGCTTACGAAAGAACAAGCAATGTATCATTTCATGTCAGGTTACACAGCGAAAGTTGCTGGAACTGAAATGGGTGTTACAGAGCCAACAACAACTTTTTCAGCATGTTTCGGAGCTGCGTTTTTACCTTTACACCCAGCGAAATACGCTGAATTGTTAGGTGAAAAATTAGACGGAACGGATGTTAATATATGGTTAATCAACACAGGTTGGACAGGCGGATCTTACGGAGTTGGAAGCAGAATGAAACTGTCTTACACTCGTGCTATGATTACAGCAGCTTTGACAGGTAAACTAGACAATGTTGAGTACCAAACAATGCCGATATTCGAATTAGGAATTCCCAAAGAATGTGAAAACGTTCCTGGTGAATTATTGAATCCTCGTGATACATGGGCTGACAAATCGGCGTATGACGAAACGGCAAATAATTTGGCCGGTAAATTCATTACCAACTTTGAGAAATACACAGCTGAAACAAGTGATGCTATTAAGGCAGCAGCGCCAAAAGTAATGGCGTAGTAAGCTACAAAAAACATAAAAAAGCCAGTCGCTCTTGTGAACTGGCTTTTTTATGAAGTATAGTTTTTCAATTTTAATTTCTACATCTTTTTCAACCTTTCATTAAGAGTGCAAAGTCCCCAGACGGTTGTTGAGTTCTTCATATCACCCTTTTTATATTCACTCATCAATTGATCAACCTTCTTGTTTTTGATGAATGAATCTTGACTGAAATCGACCTCCATTAGATGTTGCAATGATTCTTTTAACGCAACGAAAGATTAATTTTCTGTTGAAGATTTACCAAATTCCTTTTCCATCGCCTTAAACCTGAAATTAAATATACTCTTCAGTTGTTTTTTTATAAGGATTGAATTTGCGATAGCGCCAATAAAACCAAAAGGAGGAACATAGGTAAATTTACAAGTCCTGACTACTTCCCCATTCTCTTCTCGAATAAAATGTTCGTGATGCCACACCTTGTATGGTCCAACTCGCTGTTCATCCACAAAATATTTTCCCTCTTCGACTTGCGTAATTTCTGTAACCCATGTCATTTTGATACCCAATAAGGGACTTACTATATAGGCAATGATCATTCCAGGATACATGTCGTCTGGAACGTCTTTTGTAATCACGTCAAATCCCATATGTTCAGGAGTAATTTTCTTAAGATTTTTTGGTGAACGTATAAAATCCCATACTTGTTCCATTGTAGCAGGTATTCTTTGTTCTGTCTTGATTTGGTAAAAAGCCATTAGGTAAATTTTAAAAGGTTAATTCAAGTAAAAAATTGAACAATTCAAAATAAAAGCGAAAGTCACCCAAAGCAAGTATGGAATTTGCAACAAACCAATTAATTTATTGAACTTGACTAGTCCTATTATCATCGCAAGAATAAAGAACCATAAAACGAGCATTTCAAGCGCAGCAAGATCAATCCTTTGAAATTTGAAGAACAAAAAGCTCCAAAAAATATTCAAAACTAATTGAACGATAAAAATCAGAGCATACTTTTTTTTTCGGGATGACTTTGGTAAACGAATTATCGCAAATAGGGCAAACCCCATTAAAAAGTAGAGAAAAGTCCAAACTGGACCAAACAAATAATTTGGAGGGTTGAAACTTGGTTTATTTATCGTAGTGTACCAACCATCAATACTTGTGGCTGTCGCAAATCCGCCTAAGCCACCTGCACCCAAAGTAATGAGAATGCACAAAATTAGTAAACCTATTTCCCTTATTTTCACGTTAATTGGTTTTCAGTTGAGACATGCCACCATCCACGTGCATGATTTGACCTGTTATCCAACTGGCTTTTTCCGACAATAGAAATTCTGCCATATTTGCTAAGTCGTCGGCGTGACCAATTTTATTCAAAGGATGTCTTGCCGCGTTTGCCTTTCTCTTTTCCTCTGAATTTAATAATTTATTAGCCAACGGAGTTTCAGTTAATGATGGCGCAATAGCATTCACCCTAATTTTCGGAGCAAATTCTGCCGCTAATGCCTTGGTCAAACCCTCAATTGCTCCTTTACTTGCGCTAACTTTACTATGAAATGAGAATCCCGACTGAACGGCAACCGTAGAAAAGAAAATAATACTTGGGGCTTCAGATTTGATTAATTTGGAATGGATGGATTGCAAGCAATTAATTGCTCCAACAACTTGAAGATTGAAATCTTCTAAAAAACTTTCCGGAGAGATTCTTAAAAATGGTTTTAAATCAATAGCACCAGGACAATAAACAAATCCATCAATTTTCTCCGGTAATACAATGTTTTCAGGAAATGTATCATGAACATCATATTGAAAATACTCCACCCCGCTCACTTTTTCCAGATTTTCACCTAGATGATAGCTGGAGAAAACTTTGTTTGTTGGATTCTGAGCCAATTTATTGACCAATGCTTGACCTATTCCAGAAGATCCGCCGATTATTAAATAATTTGCCATATATCACTAACAACAAACTGAGGCAAAAGTTCTATTCAAAACTATCTTTGATTCAGCCATCCTCTTCGTTTAAAAATAAGAACGAGTATGACGGTAATGAAGAACATTACGCCCAATAAGATAAAATAACCATATTTGTGATGCAACTCTGGAATATTGTCGAAGTTCATTCCATATATACCAGCCAAGAACGTCAGCGGTATAAAAATGGCGCTGATTACAGTCAATACTTTCATGATCTCGTTCATTTTTTGACCTTGAACGGCATAATACAGATTGGTCAATCCATCCAAAGCTTGTTTATTGACCTCGACTTCTTCGAGCACTGCAATGCAGGAATCTTTCAAATCATCGAAAAAATAGTGATTTTCTGGCGTAAATAAAGGGTTCTTAGATTTTTGAATTTGGGAGGCCACATCCCGCATCGGAATACTTATTTTCCGAAGTTCGGCTAGCCTTCTTTTCTCTTGCTCAATGAGTTTCAGCGTTTCTGAATGTGCGCTGCGAATAAGTCTTTTTTCTAAACGAATAGTATTGGCCTGAATTTCTTCGAGCACTTCAAAATTATTTTCGATAATTGCTTCTAGCATACGGTACAACAGAAAATCTGGCGTTTTTACTCGTATTTTCCCTTTATTCAACTCAATTCTATCCCGGACATCTGTAAAGTGATCGGAACTCTTTTCTTGGAATGAGATAATATAACTTTCACCCAAAATGAAAGAGATTTGCTCTACAGTTAAATTCGATGCATTTTTTTGAGCCGGAAGTGCCGATCGGATAGAAAAGAAAACATAACCATCGTACTCTTCAACTTTAGGTCTTTGTTTTTTAGAGTAAATATCTTCAACGGCAAGTTGATCGATTTTTAAGTTATCACACAACAAACTAATATTCTCAAAGTCATCAATGGAATGGAAATTCAACCAAGATACTTGATCATTATATAACTCGTCAGAAACAAAATTCTTTGAGAAATATTCTGGCGTATTTCTAGTTACCAAGAAATACTCTTTGTCGTATTTAAACAAT
>DGBF01000138.1:10002-10299 GCA_002384725.1 Flavobacteriales bacterium UBA4011 | reverse complement strand
TCCTTTTCCATTTTATAGAGTTGAATTGTATAAATCTAAAGTTTCTCCATAAGATACGAATACATTTTTACCATCGATTCAATATCATTTTTAAACACTTTCTCGTCAGGCGTATGCACATTGTCTTCCGCGGCTCCAATAAAACACCAATCGATCAATAAATCCGACTCTTGCAATACACCACCGTCGCTGCCTCCAGCTGATTCAACCTCCAATTGAAATGGAATTTTACTTTCACGGGCCAGAGCAATTATTTTATCCAAATATTTTCTACGCGGTAATCCTTTGTCACGAATA
>DGBF01000138.1:883-9944 GCA_002384725.1 Flavobacteriales bacterium UBA4011 | reverse complement strand
CGGTAATCCTTTGTCACGAATAGACACTGCCACTCCCCCGCCATGTTTCACACCATCCGTTACCCAAGTGATATCGGCTATTAATGCTTGTCGTACTTTGTGTTTTTCCCAAAGTAATCGAGCACAAAATCCAACAGAATTGCCACCATGCTCTTCGTAAGTTGAAAAAACAATGGCTCCGTTTTCTAGAGTACTTGCCACTTGAAGTGCAGTCCAAACGCCTAATCTATTGTCCATGTAAGGCGATTGAACATACTTTTCAGTCTCCCGGAAATTAGGTTTATACGTGAGAACTGTTCCTCTATCTAAAATCCGATCGCCCAAGTATTGTGGATGTAATCGACTGAATTCGTCTTCATAAACAACCATTTCCACCTCAATTTCTCCGTTGCTATCTTTTCCGACCAGCATCGTTCCATCGATTAATTTGGGTCCACCGATCTTTATCAAATCTTTGTCGTACCCAACAGAAAAACCAATCGAATCGGTGTGTGCATATATTGCCGTTGTTGGATTTCCGAAAACAAGAACCAAAGTGTCTTGCATTTCATCACCAGCAATTATCTCGGGTTGTACCTTCCAAAAACTCTTGTTTTCTTGAACAAATTCAAGTATAAATTCTTTCATTCGACTTTCATCACCTGATGCTCCTCGAATGGATATTAATTTTTCTAATAACTTCATTTTCGTTCTATAAATTCAATTTTCACAGATGAATACATGGCCAATAGTCCATTAACATCAACCGGTTCTACTATACCGCATTTCACTACAACAAAACACTCGGCATTCATTTCAGTACGAACAATTTCTATCTGGTTCCTTTTTAAAACATTCATTACCAAAGGCATTTCGGCATAACTAAAATCGATTTTAAAATAATCAGCAAGTCGATATCTCTTCTTCTTACTTCCACTTAAAACTTCCTTCGCTGCTAACTTGTACGCCTGAATCAGTCCACCAACCCCCAGTTTCGTCCCTCCATAATACCTTACCACACCAACCAAAACATTGGTGATCTCGGCCGACATAATTTGACCTAAAATAGGCGCTCCGGCTGAATTATTTGGCTCTCCGTCATCATTTGCTCGCGTTTTATCGCCCTCAATACCAAGCCGATACCCATAACAAATATGCGTCGCAGAAGGATGTTCCTCGTGCCAAGCTTCTAAGGTGCTTTTCACTTCTGCTTCCGTCTTACAAAAAACTGCCATTCCAATAAACTTGGAACCTTTCTCCTTAATTTCAACTGCAGAACTTGTAATTATTGATGTGTAAGATTGTTTACTCAAGGCTTATTCCCTATTTTTATCTCAACGAAAATACACAACATGAAACACCTTTCTCTCTTTTTCGTCATTCTCTTATTAACTTTCTCATGTAAAAAGAAAAATGATGACCTGGATTTATGTAAAAATGGCTTTAAGGACATTGGCGAAACAGGTGTTGACTGCGGCGGGTCATGCGGCCCATGTCCTTTGGTATACATGCCCAATGCCTATATGAGAATTAACGGTGAACCTGTTACCTTCGCAAATAAGTCAATCACTGAACAAAATGGAAATTGGTTTCTGAACTGTTTTAACGATACCATTCAAATACAATTCAATTTGGGTCCAGATATTTCGGTAGGGAACTATCAAATGCTACCTACTAATAATTTCGCCGTGGTAAACGGGTTAAGTTACACCTTGATCACGAATGGAAACGTAGGGATTTATGTCAATAACACCTCGACGCAAAGGATAAACGGGCTTTTTCAAACGAAGTTTTATCACACCGGTATGGTTGATACATTATTTGTGACGAACGGTGAATTCGTTGATTTACAGTATTAAAAAATGAAACACACAATTTTTTTAGTCTCAGTAATTTGGCTTAGTTCTTGTGCGCCAACACAATTTGTCGTTCCCTTGGAAAAAGGAGAACATGTCGTTAACACCTCACTTGGCGGGCCAATAGTCAACATACCAGGTATTGCTAATATTCCAATTCCTTTCACCTCCCTTGGTTATGGATATGGATTGACAGACAAAAGTGTTATCTCAGGAGCTTTATACCCAACCGCCGGAATTTATGGAAACTTTCAATTAAGTGCAGGATATACGCATGAGCTATGGAAGAAGGAGAAATTTAATTTCACGGGAAGGGCTGGGTTTGACTACATGCTCGATACCTACGAAAAGAATAGTCGTTTGTGGCCCCAATTGGATGGCAATGTAGCTTTTACATATCAGAATAATCAGGATGAGAGGGCGGATAAGCGCAAAATAATCTATTTGGGTTTTTCTAATTGGTTTGAGTTAAATGCAACAAAAGCGCATGGCGAAAAGCAATCAAAACGTTGGTTCTTCAATCCACACATAGGTCACCAGATGAAACGCAACCAATGGGCTTTTCATTTTGAACTTGCTTTTTTAGCGCCAAATATATCCAATGAAAAAGTAGTATTAGATTATAAAAGCGCATTTGGAAATCGTGGGGCAACTGGAATTTATTTTGGTCTTCAATATCATATTAAATGAAAAAGTTACTCGTAATAATACCAATTGTAGTTGTTGTATTAAGTGCTTGTCGTAAGCGTCTGGATAATTTTTTGTTTAATCCCGACACTAGTATTACCGAATATTTAATGGACGACTATACCGGTCCGGGTGAATTGACTTTGGGTGCAAGCTATGTAATTCCCGACAGCTTAGTGCACAAATTTACTTTTGAATCGACTGATGAAGGAAAAACAGAGACGATTCACGCCATATATATTGGAGATTTGTCCAAAATAAGCACAGACACCGTAATCCTATATTGTCATGGAAACGCAGGTCATATGGATTACTATTGGGCGCGACAAAAATTAATTGCTCATGCGGGTGGTAAGAATCATTTCGGAGTGTTACAACTGGACTACCCTGGATATGGTTTGAGCACGGGCGCTCCAACTGAATCCAATATGTACGCCTCAGTTGGACACGCTATTGATTGGTTGAAGTCGAAGGGATTGTCGAACGATAAATTTTATATGTATGGATTTTCCCTTGGAAGTGCACCCGTTTGCAAAATAACGGCTGCTAAAACGTATGCCTTGACACCCTCTAAAATAGTAATCGAATCACCTTTTGCATCTGCAGAGGTTATGGTGCAAGATGCTGCTGGATTGAATATGCCAGGAAGTTACTTCGTGAATTTGAAAATTGATAACGCCGAACAGATAAAGAATATCGATCAACCTTTGTTGTGGATACACGGAACGGATGATGATTTCCTTAGCATTGTAACGCATGGGGAAGTTTTCTACAAGAATTACAAAGGAGCCTACGGAGAAGCCTTACGCGTAGAGGGAGGGAATCATCCAGATGTACCGGCAGTTTTCGGTTATGCAAACTATTTGTTAACCTTAACAAAGTTCTTACAGAAATAAAAAAAAGGTGCAATTCTCATTGCACCTTTATAATAGATTCTATCTTTTAGAAAAAACTCTATTCTCCTTTGGGAATATTTCCGCCTTGATTCATTGTATTTAAATCGTTTCCGACGAATGTTCCTTGAATAATTTGGTTTTGGAAATCTCTCATTCCACCTGGCGAATGCGGCATTAAGATCGAAGAGTTTTTTGAATTCGCTCCTATGTCCTTGATTGTATCGAAATATTGTGTCATCAATACAAACTGCATAATTTCTTCGTGCGTAACGGTATCCAATGATTTCTTGAAATCTTGCACAGATTCTTTGAAACCACGAACGATTTCCATTCTTTGTTTAGCTACACCTTCACCTGACAATCTTTTTGATTCTGCCTCCGCTTCTGCTTGTTTGATTATCTTAATTTTAAGACCTTCACCTTCTTCCAAAGCGGCTTCTCTATCACGTTTTGCAGCGTTAATTCTGTTCATTGCATCCTTCACTTTGTGATCAGGGTCAATATCTGTAATCAATGCTTTGATTATATCATAACCATATTCCTTCATTGACTCGTGGATGTTTTGCTGAACCGCGAGAGCGATATCTTCTTTTTTGGCAAAAACATCATCCAAATCTAATCGCGGGACTTCTGCGCGGACATCGTCAAATATAAAAGAAGAAATTTGATTGCGCGGATTATCCATAGAATAATACGCATCTTTCACACGCCCTTTACCTACTTTAAATTGAACAGAAACTTGAAGATTCACGAATACGTTATCTCTAGTTTTTGTTTCAATAGTTACATCCAATTGTTGCAAACGAAGATTGATTGTCGATGCTTTTCCGTCGACAAAGGGGATGATTAAACTAAATCCTGAATCGGCAATATGATGAAACTTCCCTAATCGTTCTATCACGACCGCGGTTTGTTCCGTCACAATCATGACTGATTTAACAAGTAATAAGAATAGAATTACACCTACTACAATGTAACCTATTAATCCTGCCTCTACTAAACTTTGTATTTCCATTTTGTTTATTATTAATGTATATAAAAAAACTACCACAAGTTAGTGATAGCTTTCGAGTTTTTAGTGTGCTATTGGAGCGTTAATTTTTTCTCCAAATCCTCGAGATATACTCTAAATCGTTTATCCGTTTCAGATAAGTTAGTCACAGTTCGACAAGCGTGAAGAACTGTTGCGTGATCTTTTCCACCACAATGTGCTCCAATATTTGCCAACGATGATTTCGTCATACGTTTTGAGAAATACATTGAAATTTGACGGGCTTGAACCACTTCTCTTTTCCGCGTTTTCGATTTTAGTATCTCGATTGGTAAATCGAAATAATCGGAAACTACTTTCTGGATATATTCGATAGAAACTTCACGAGCCGTATTTTTAACAAACTTGTCTACCATTTGGCGCGCCAAATCTAAAGAAATTGCTTTTTTATTAAGAGATGCTTGCGCTAACAATGAAGTCAAAGCACCTTCCATTTCACGAATGTTGGTATTGATACTGTAGGCAAGATATTCAACAACATCTTTCGGAAGTTCAATTCCGTTGCCGTACATTTTCTTCTCAAGAATCGCAATACGCGTTTCCAAATCTGGTGCAGACAAATCTGCCGACAATCCCCATTTGAAACGTGACAACAATCTTTGCTCCATTCCTTGCATTTCAACAGGCGGTTTATCCGAAGTAAGGATAATTTGTTTCCCATTTTGGTGCAAGTGATTGAAAACGTGGAAGAATACATCTTGTGTCTTCTCTTTTCCAGCAAAGAATTGAACGTCATCGATAATCAACACATCTATCATTTGATAGAAATGAATAAAATCATTGGTTGAATTATTCTTCAAAGCATCAATAAATTGGTGTGCAAATTTCTCAGATCCAACATACAAAACAGTCTTGTTGGGAAATTCATTCTTTATTGAAATTCCAATTGAGTGAGCTAAGTGCGTTTTACCGAGTCCAACACCACCATAAATTAGCAAAGGATTGAAAGCGGTTCCTCCTGGCTTATTCGATACGGCATAACCAGATGCTCTAGCCAAACGGTTACAGTCGCCTTCCACAAAATTCTCGAAAGAATAAGATGGATTTAAATTGGATTCAACGTTTACTTTCTTAAGTCCTGGAATAATAAATGGATTTCGAATTTGACCTTCGTTGATATCAATCGGCATATTCACCGGTTGATTGCGAAGTGGTTTTTTCGTAAGTGCTGGAAGTTTAACCGTGTATGGAGTTGATTTGGTATTGTTGTTCTCCATGACAATATTATACTCAAGTCGCCCTTCGGTTCCTAATTCTTTTTTGATAACTTTTCTAAGTAAGTCAATGTAGTTTTCTTCTAACCATTCGTAAAAGAAATGAGATGGCACCTGTATAGTTAGCGCACCATGTTCAAGTTTTACTGGTATAATTGGTTCGAACCAGGTTTTGAATGCTTGTAGTGAAATATTGTCCTTTATTACTTTTAAACAAGCAATCCAAAGCTTTTCATGTTCTAAAGTCATTTAATATTATTTTATTACGATTAATAATTTAGCTTTAACGAAGAAATGCTGGTTTAAAGGACAACATTTGTTTCTCGTTTTAACAGTGAACAAATATTTACATAAAAAAGTTAAAAAAAAAGTGAAATGTGTATTGCAATTGTAAAATATTTTACTTAGCCCTGAATTAGTCAAACTTGATCGTTCTAATCGTTGATATTATCTTCAATTTGTGAAATTTTCAACAAAAAATGAATTATCTTTCAATATTAAATCAATCCGTTATTTTTTATTTTTAATTATGGCACTAGAATAGAAATTTCCTTCTTCGTTTTTTATCCTACTTTTATGTCTTCATATGTATTACAATTTTGAACATAAGACTCAAATTAGAGTTCGTTACGGTGAAACCGACCAAATGGGGTATTGTTATTATGGAAACTACGCCCAGTATTTCGAAGTAGGACGTGTAGAGGCGCTCAGAGAGGTTGGATCTTCCTACAAGGACATTGAAGAAAGTGGCATAATGCTGCCCGTAAGTGAATACTCTGTAAAATATTTGAAACCTGCCTTATATGATGATTTACTCACGATTTCAACTAAAATCACTGAAATTAAAGGGGTGAAAATTGTATTTGACTATACTTTGTATAATGAACAACAGGACATTATTTCGAGTGGGCAAACGACATTGGTTTTTGTAAAAAAGGATACCATGCGAGCTTGCCCTCCACCCAACGACTTATTAGAGAAACTTTCTCATTATGCTAAAAAGTAAAACTGGCTTATTTACGTTTCATTTGTTTAATGAATCTACAAGAGATCAAAATCAGCGTCCGGGTGAATTGAAACTGGCTGAAACAATAAATTTCGGACCAGAGACCAAAGAAAGTGAATTCGTCATTCTAGGTATTTCGGAAGACATAGGACCACAAATGAATGGTGGATTTCCTGGAGCACAGAAAGGTTTTAACGCTTTCATGCAGGCATTTCAATCTGTACAATCAAACAAATTTTGCTCTGGTGAGAATATTGGTGTTTTGGGTGAAATAACGCAGAACATAAAATTTGAGTCTATTAACAAAAACAAAGGCGCCGTTGAGGAGTTAGATGATTTTATTTTAAATGTTCTAACTGAAAATATTTCTAAGGGGCAAAAATTAATTGTGATTGGTGGCGGTCACAATAATGCATTCCCATTGTTGAAAAATCTTTCGATACTTGATACAAAGAGAATTCACGCCATAAATATTGACCCCCATGCCGACTGTCGATCAATTGAATACCGTCATAGTGGAAACCCATTTTCGTGCGCAATTAATGAGGATGTAATACATAATTATTCGATTTTTGGACTTCACGAGTCATATAACAATACGTACATTCTTGATTACTTAGATAGAAACGCCTGTTATTACAACACTTTTGAAAACTGGCTGGATGACCCTAACCTTTGGTGGAGCGAATTTGAGAATTTCGGGAATACGGCTTCAAATGACAAATCGTATAGCTTGGATATTGATTTAGACGCCATTTCATTTCTCCCAACATCCGCATTAACGCCCAGTGGATTTTCGATAGAAGAAATAAGAAAAATGATTCGTAGTTTAAGTTCGAACGTTGATTTCTCCATTTTACATTTACCAGAAGGAGCTCCTGAAACCGAAAATGAGCATAGACTTTACGGAAAAATAATCTCATACTTCGTTTTAGATTTTATTAAATGTCAATCAAAAAAATAGATTCGATTTGATCCAACATTTTCGATTTTTATTCTGTTCTTTATATACATTGTAAACGACAATCGAAAAACTGGATTTTTCAACGTATTCTTCTCGCTATTTCCATTTCATCTTTTATTGGCTCAGCTTAAACGCGGAACAGCCTTCGAACGATAATTGAATGAGAATACCGATAACATTTTAGACGTTCCTTTGCACTATTACACCGATTTAGAGAAGAAAGCGGAAATGCCTTTGTTCATTTTCACCCCAACAATTGTCAACGATGGTCGTCGGATGTTGATCTCATCTCATAAGCTAACTTATTTAATCCAAAACAAAGGAATGAAAACGTAGATTACATTAACTTTTACTATAACCAATAACCTGAAAAAATAAGTTATACTTCCGTTGGAGTGATTTATTTCTTAATTATTTCAACTTCAGAGACTGAAATTACAGCATCCGCAGTACAACTTTCTGGCGAAGGCGCACGACTCGGAGCAAAATTAAATTTAATCAACAAACCTTCTTTGTGGTATTGCTTATCCAAGTTTACGGGATATGCCGTTGAATACAAATCAGCATTTATCATTTCAATTTGCACTGGGCAACCTGACTTGTTCAAACGAACAGTTCCTTGAATTCCCATCATGTCCTCTTCACTTGCTGGACGTGACTGAGTTGGAGCAGCATTTTCTTCTTCGCTAATTGACTTTACGGCAGTTGGTGCTTTTGCCAGCATTTTTTCTCCTTTTCTTTCTTTCATGTTTGCACATGAAGCTAAAACAACCAAACTTGATATAAATAATACTCTTACCATGACTTTTTCCTTTTAACTATGCGATTTACGTGCCAAAATACAATTTTCTAATGAACTAAGGCAATTACGGACTTCTTTAAAACTAAAAAAGAGGCCTCAACCGAGAACCTCTTTCATATGCATTAATAACCTGTAGATTGAAATCAATGACACGTATTATAACGGGAGAAAGATTAATAAGTTTCATCATTTTTTGTTAATCCTTGAATCATACCCAAAAATCGGCCCGTTAACGCTAATTAACAACTTGACTTTTAAAAGTTAAGCAGGATCTGATTTTTCACTTTGTCTTTACCTCTATTTTTGTTCCATGGCTCGCATGAATCATTTACAAGCTTTAGTTCGTTTGGTGGAAGACCCAGATGAAGTCGTTTATACTCATGTCCGTGATCAACTGTTGAACTATGGTCTAGAAGCTATCCCTTTTTTAGAAATATCTTGGGAGAAAGAAGATTGGGGGCTGTTGTTCCAAAGTCGGATTGAAACGATCATTCAAGACATTCAAGTTCGCGATATTTCCAATGGATTGGGCTCTTGGGTCAATTCGGAAGAGAAAGACTTACTCACCGGAGCTATTGCTATCGCTCGTTATCAATATCCTTCCTT
>DGBF01000138.1:0-720 GCA_002384725.1 Flavobacteriales bacterium UBA4011 | reverse complement strand
CTCGTTATCAATATCCTTCCTTAAACGAGGAAAAAGTGCGCAAAGATTTGAAGAAAATCACCCAAGACGTTTGGCTAGAAATAAGTCAGAAGAACACGGCACTCGAAAAAGTGCGCATCATGAACAAGATATTCTTCGGAACGCACAAATTTAGAGGAAATTCGAAAGATTTTCATGCACCGGCCAATTCATGTATCAATACTGTACTGGAAAACCGAAAAGGGAACCCGCTTAGCTTAAGTCTTATCTATAGTATTGTGGCTCAAAACATTGGAATGCCTATTTACGGTGTCAACTTGCCGAATCATTTCATTTTGGCGTACATGGACGAGCACAGAATCAAGCACGAAAACGGTACAGCAAAATCGCATGGTGTTTTGTTTTACATCAATCCTTTTTCGAAAGGAAGTCTGTTTGACGAAGATGAAATAGACGAATTTATTACCTCTTTGAATTTACCTGCCGATCGTGAATTTTACGAACCTTGTTCCAATTCTAGTATTCTTCGTCGTATGTTGACGAATTTAATTGCCGCCTTCAAAGAGGCTGGAGCAGCTGATAAAGTTAAAGAATTGACTGATTTACGTGAGATTTTAGAATAGAGCTTCTAATTCATCTCTACTTCCACATCAAATTTCTTGATTTCTCTGAAAAAGGCTAGACTTGGATCTATTTTCATGCTTTTTGAAGGCATTTTCAAAGAAACTTTAGATCGGAAGA
>DGBF01000117.1:4870-8477 GCA_002384725.1 Flavobacteriales bacterium UBA4011 | reverse complement strand
CACGATAGGTTGCAGATTCAAGTGCATAGGTCCGAATCGCTTGTTCTGACAATTTGTATTTAACTGCGCCGTATTTCGAAATTGGACGACCAAATTGTTCTCTTTCGTTGGCGTATTTTACTGATTCGGAAATGCTTTCTTTCGATCCTCCCAATACACCTGCTGCTAGTTTAATACGACCAATATTCAAGATGTTGAGGGCTATTTTAAATCCGTTTCCTCGCTCAGACAGCATGTTTTCAGCTGGAACATGGACGTTGTTAAAGAAAACTTGTCGAGTGGATGAACCTTTAATTCCCATTTTTTTCTCTTCTGGGTTTAAGGTTATTCCTTCTGAATCCGCTTCAACCAAAAAGGCAGTTAAATTCTTATCGTCATCAATTTTTGCAAATACAGTCATGAAGTTTGCAAATCCACCGTTGGTGATCCACATTTTTTGACCCGTTACTGAATAAAACTTTCCATCGGTAGAAAGAACAGCTTTCGTTTTACCCGAATTTGCATCCGATCCTGCGTTCGGTTCTGTTAAACAATAAGCCGCTTTCCACTCACCTGAAGCCAATTTAGGAATGTATTTTTTCTTTTGTTCCTCATTACCATAATATAGTAAAGGCAAAGTTCCAATTCCGGTGTGTGCTCCGTATGCAACAGAAAACGAATATCCAGGTCCGAGGTATTCAGCGGCCAACATGGTAGTATTGAAATCGACTCCCATTCCACCAAGATCCTCGGGAACGGATAGCCCTAGTAAACCTAATTCACCGGCTTTATCCATTATCGACTGCATCAATCCATCTTCCATACTGTCAATTCGATCCAGATTTGGTTTGATTTCTTGATTGATGAAGTCCGTGCACATTTGAGCAATCATATGTTGCTCTTCCGTGAAATCCTCAGGAGTATATATTTCCTCAGGTGTCGATTTTCTGATAATGAATTCGCCACCTTTTATTGCTTTAATTGTTGATTTTGACATTTGATGTTGATTTTATGTAGCTAATATACGAAAAATATTATTTTCATATGCATGCATAGTAAATAATTCTGTTTAATTCACTAAATGTAAGGTAAAACTAAAAGCTTGTTATGTTGATTTTTCGATTTACTTTTTTACTGACTTCTATTTTGTTGAGCACATGCCAAGCGGGCACTCACGTTGAAGAATTATTAGTCAAGGATTCGACGAAAAGCATCAAAATAAATGGGTTGAGTTTCGTGGCTTCGAGCCATCCATATGCTGTTGGAGAATTGGAAGTTTTACAACAAACCCATGCCAATCATTTAGCAATCATGCCGTATGGGTTTATGCCTACTTTAAAAAGTCCTGATTTACGTTTTGATCATCCGAGACAATGCTGGGGGGAACGAACGGAAGGTTGTATAGAAACGATAAAACATTCTAGAAAAGAAGGTTTTGAAATCATGCTGAAACCTCAAATTTGGATAGGAGGTGGGGATTTTACGAGATTTATTGAAATGAACTCTGAAAAGGAATGGTTGCAGTTTGAAGAGAACTATGCGAATTTCATTCTTAATTTTGCCCGGGTGGCGGAGGACCAAAAGGTGGAGTTGTTTTGCATAGGAACTGAATTGGGGAAGGTTGTTGCAGCCAGACCACAGTTTTGGACAAAGTTGGTAAATGATGTGCGGAAAATATATGGTGGTAAGCTAACCTATGCTGAGAATTGGGATTGTTTTGACAAGCCTGTTTTTCTGAAAGATATGGATTATATAGGCGTGGATGCGTATTTCCCTTTGAACGATGGTAAAAATCCGACAGAACAAGAGATTAGAGACGGGTGGAAGTCGCATGTCGAGAAAATGAAAACATGTGCTGAGATTAACCAAAAGCAGATTCTCATCACCGAATGCGGTTATCGAAGCTTGGATTATGCTGGCTCTAAGCCCTGGGATTGTGATAAAAAAGAGGCAAACGTCAATCAAGAATTGCAGTCTCGTTTGTTGACGGTAATGTTCGAACTTTGGGATAACGAATGGATGGCAGGCGGTTATATTTGGAAATGGTTTCCGTTTCATAGTCGAGCAGGGGGCGAAAACGACGATCAATTTACACCACAGAACAAAATAGTCGAAAGAACAATTTTAGATTTTTATAAGCTCTCTAAAAATTAACGCGCGATATCTATTTTCAACTTTTTGCCTTTCACTTTCTCGCTGATTATAATGGGTAGAATTGAATTGATTTTTTCTCGATTGATGGCAACAAATGCCCAATGATCCAAAACAGTGATTAATCCAATTTCATCCTTTTGCAAGCCACCTTTCTTAGCGAGAAATCCAACGATATCAATTTTATTGATTTTGTCCTTTTTTCCACCACTGAAATAAAGTGTATCCCAATTTGGGTTTTCGGGCAATTGTACTTCTTCAGCTTGAGTAAATTCAGAAATAGTTTGATCTATATAATCCGGAAGATTTTTCCCTTCTTCGGTTAAAACCAGGGCTAATCCCTTTTCCATCATGCGCGCCGTTCTTCCATTTCGATGAATGAATCCATCCTCTTTGTGCGGCAATTGATAATGAATGACTGTTCCAATTTCGGGTATATCCAAACCTCGCGCTGCAAGATCCGTTGAAATCAAATAATTTGCTGAACCATTGCGAAAACGAATCAAAGTACGTTCTCTATCTTGTTGTTCCATTGCGCCATGGAAGGCCAAAGCCGGAACTCCCATTTCTTGAAGATGCTCACATATCCTCTCTGTAGCTTCTCGATGATTACAGAATATCATAGTGGGTCCGTTCGGCAGTGAACAAATGGTTTCAAAAAGGCGGGGTAGTTTTTCCTCTTCTCCGTACGTTACTTTCTGCAAGGTCAATTTTACTTTGATATCATCTAAAAAGTTAATTTCAAAAGGATTGGTTATTCCAGTGAATGAAGGAATTTCTTCTAAACTTGTTGCTGAAGATAAAATCGCACGGACTGAACGAGGAGTATGGTCAATGATATAACCTACCTCTTCTTGAAAGCCCATTTCCAAAGACTTGTCGAATTCATCTAAGACTAAGAATTGAAGGTTTTCTAAATTTACGGTCCCTTTTTCAATGTGGTCGCATAATCTTCCTGGTGTTGCCACAAGTATCGATGGTTCAACGGTCAAACTCTGCTTTTCAGTTCGCATCGAATGACCTCCATACACCACATTGAACTTATGTTCGCTTGAACATTTTCGTCCAACCGTTTCTATTTGAAGAGCAAGTTCTCGAGTTGGACTAATAATTAATCCCTGAATACACGTTGCGTTTGCATCAATATTTTCCAATAAAGGCAATAGAAAAGCCACAGTTTTGCCCGAACCAGTTGGTGAATAAAGCACAACATCTTTGTTTTTCGGAAATGCCTCGAAAACGGATTCTTGCATTTCGGTCAGTTGTTCGAATCCTAAATTTGCGATGTATTCTTTTGTGCTTTCCTTCATGGGACAAAGATAGTTAAATGAAGTGCAGACCGCCTTTATTCTTTGCTTTTCCAAGACAATCCGAAAGAGAGGTAGTTCATATCGTGATTTAAACCTAATCCAAAAGAAAAATCGAATTGTAAATTTTCGTGAAGTAAATAGGTAAATCCACTGTCGAAATTTGCCAT
>DGBF01000117.1:457-4714 GCA_002384725.1 Flavobacteriales bacterium UBA4011 | reverse complement strand
TCCACTGTCGAAATTTGCCATTAGCCTTTCAAAATTGGTGATTTCGCCATATGGTTCAGCGTACACCGCGACTTTTTCGGAAAGTGAATAATTCAGAGCCATGGAATATGTGCCGTCTCCATTATTATTCCCTTCATAATTGTACCCCAGATTATATCCAATGGAGAAGTTGTCGTTTATTTTATTCGAAAAACAAAGTTTATTGAGAGTTCCAATATTTTCATTCCTAACTGATTTCGTCCCCGTTGGGATGCGAAGGTGTGAAAGAAAAGCCATTTCAAAACGTGCATTTTCTTTCTGATACAATTGAATTTTTGTCCCTAATTCTAAGTCGCTTATACCGTGATTTTTTGCCTTGAAAACTTCATTGTTTTCATATTGAGAGAGAATTCTTAGTTCAAAATGATCACTTACTCCCAAACGAATTAAGGTGGTGGGCAATAAAATCGATCTTGAATTTATTTCTCCTTTGTCTACAAATTCAATTAAAACCCCTGATTCAATTTGAAGTCGTTTTTTTTCAACGGTAGAACTGGCCTCAGTTTGATCAGGTCTATCTGTTTCCATACCTTGTGAAAAGGAAATGATAGGGAAAAGGAGGGAGGAGACGAAAAGGAGTGAACGCATAATTTTTTTATAGGTCAAAGATAAAAAGTTAGACAAGTCTAACAAATATTTAGAAGTAATTTTAAGATTAAATTGAATAACCCAAGGCAAACTGCTTATTTTATCTATTTTTGATTTTATACATTCAAGGATATGGCTTCTGCAACTGAAGAAAATTATTTAAAAGCACTACTAAAACTTTCTACCGAGAAAGGTGAGTGCTCTGTTTCAGAATTGAGCGGTCTTTTGAATGTAAGTACGCCAACTGTCAACTCCATGATTAAAAAGCTATCCGAAAAGGAGTGGATCAATTATGAGAAATACCGACCCATTCAATTGACCGATTTAGGCAAGAAAATGGCTGGGTTGGTTATTCGAAAACATAGATTAACCGAAATGTATTTGGTAGAACGAATGGGTTTTGGTTGGGAAGAGGTGCATGAAATTGCGGAGCAAGTTGAGCATGTTAAATCAGATGCTTTTTTCAACCGAATGAATGAATTGCTTGGTGACCCTTCAGTAGATCCACATGGTTCTGCAATTCCCGAAAAGGACGGAAGCATCAAACGAAAAAAATACGCCAAACTTTCTGAAGGTAATCAAGGTCAAAAATTTCGCTTGACTTCATTGAAAAATTCCTCTATGGATTTCTTAATGTTTTTGAATCGGCGTGAAATAAAGTTAGGATTGGTACTCGAAATCATCTCAGTCGAAAGCTTCGATGGTAGTTTGGTTGTAACGTATGACGGACACAAAAAAGAAACACTTAGCCAGTCGGTTTGTGATAAATTATTGGTAGAAGCGGTGTAAAGGTTTTTGCGGATAGAATTTTGAAACCAACCATCCTACTACAACAGAACTAATGGTTGCCGACAGATATAAGAAAAGTGGGTAAAATCACCTTTTATCAATGTAAGACTGAAATATCTTGCAGGATTGAAACAACCACCAGTATTTGGAATCGCAAACCAGTCTATTAAAGCCACTGTCAGTCCAGCCATCAATCTAATAACAAAGTAAGATTTTTGATACACCAATACAAGTCCAACTATTAATATAGATGATCCAATAAACTCGATGAACCAAGTTTACCAAAGTCCAGTGTGCGGAACATTTAATCCTAATGAAGAGTCGGGGTCATTCACAATGGTCGATAATAATAAGGTTGCGCAAACTGATGCTATCAACTGAACAAGAATCAATAAGATCCCATTTTTCGGTTTTACCTCTGTTAAAAGCATGCCCATTGTCGTTACCGAAGGACTTATATGTCCAATCGATATTTTTGTGAATAGCATAATACCAATGTATACGCTAATTCCAAAAACCAATCCCACTGCTAACGGTCCAAATTCAGGGTGGTGCTCAGAGAAAACGAAGGCTGCGGTTCCAAAGAAAAACAATTGAAAGGAGATGATGAATTCTACAAGTAACTCTTTAATGTTAACTTTTTCGAATTTTAGCAAAAGTGAATAACATCTCCCGAGCGATTTGATTGGAGCATTTTCTATATTCTTGCTGAGCATTCGAGGTTCCGTCGCTATCTTTTGGATCCTTAAATGGCAATGAAAGTCTAAGTTCAGATCCCGAAACAATTGGACAAGCTTCATCCGCACTTGTACAAGTCATTATGGCGCCAAATTCTGACTCGGGAAGACTATGGTGTTCCAACGTTTTAGATTGACAAACACAGGCATTGCTTCTTTCATCGAATATGAAAAAATGGCGCGAGTTTTCTTCGTCACCTGCAACAACAAGGTCAAATCCTAAACTTGAAAACGTATAAACTACGTTGCTAGCAATTTTTGTTTCTTGTGTTCCAGCTGAATGCGTTTCCACATTTCCCATACCATAATAATAGGCAGCAACTTTTGCCCAAACTTGTCCAAATATACTTCTGCGAGAATTGTGGGTACAAATAAAAACTAGATTAACCGGATCTGTTTCTTTGTAACTCAAGTAGGCCGAAAGCTTCAAAAGTTCAGTCTTTCTTTCTTCCGAAATTAAGTCGAACTCTGCGCTTCGCCTATCACAATAATTTTTAATACTCGATTTCATGCTTTAACAACACCCGCTGTTCGGTTCACATGCACCAGAAGCTAAGCTTACCAATTGTTTTTTGACCTTTGCATTCGGTATTCCACATGAATCAAGAGCCAGGCAAGCCGTTTGAGAGTTAGCTAAAATAAAACCAAATTCACCCAATTGCAAGGAATATTTGCCAATTGTTGTGTTTTGATACTCTACTTCGATATTTAAATCTGGTAATCCGATTTTTTCTTCTCCAATTTGGATTATCTTCAAAAGCTTCTCAGAAGTCAAGCGATGATCTGTGTCTTGCTCATACCACAATTGAAAAGAAATCTTTTCTTCACTGCGTTGCCTTCCTCCACAATCGATGAAGTTTTTTGAAACCCGACCAATTTCCGTTAAGTGATAATGCACTGGAACAATTGAACCATCTTCTAAGGTGAAAGATAATGGTGTTCCAGATTGAATCGCGTTTTTAAATTCTGATAATTTCATTTTTTCTGAGTTTTAACAACAGGAAAATTTAGCAACAAGTGTTGATTTGATGTTCTCGATAAACGTAAATAATTTTTCGATTATATTTTCATTCAAACAATAACAAACGGAATTTCCTTCGACGGTTCCTTTAATTAAACCAACCATTTTTAATTCTTTTAAATGCTGTGAAATGGTTGGTTGTGAAAGTGGAATTACATCCACGATATCCCCACAGACGCAACTATCGACTTTTAAAAGATGCTCAAGTATGGCCAAGCGAGCCGGATGACCAAGCGCCTTTATTATTGCCGACATTTCAACTTGTTCAGGCGAAAAATGATCTGTTTTGGATGCTCCCATAATTATTTGTTCATTGCAATATTACGATAAAGATTTGAAATAAAAAAGGGCTAAGTAAAAACGAAGCCCTTTTTTTTACTTATTTATTTTTGTCAATCACATAATCCAAAACTTTCTGCATCAAGTGCACGCGGTCTTTTCCTCGCACATTGTGCTCGTGCATAGGGTAAGGAAAGAAGTCCATTTGAATGCCTAAATCCACAAATTTTTCTACCAAAGAAAGACTGTGTTGCATAACCACAACTGGATCAACTGTTCCAGAAATCAGCAATAAATCACCAGTCAATTTATCGGCATGCGTCATTAAACTCGCGTTTTTATATCCTTCTGGATTTTCTTCTGGTGTGTCCATGTAACGTTCGCCATACATGATTTCATAATATTTCCAATCTGTAACAGGTCCGCCAGCCACTCCAACGTTGAATGTTCCAGCATGTCTAAGCATCAAAGAAGTGGTCATGAATCCTCCAAAACTCCAACCGTGAACAGCCAATCTATTGCCATCAACGTAGGGTAGCGATTTTAAATATTCAACACCCGTCATCTGATCTTCCATTTCTACTGTTCCCAATTGACGATGAATTTGACTTTCGAAAGCAAATCCTCTTTCACCCGAACCACGATTGTCCAAAGTATAAACGATGTAGCCTTGATCTGCCATCCAATGCATCCATAAACTAGCACTATTCATCCACGAATTTGTAATCATTTGGGCATGAGGTCCACCATATACATATACCAAAACCGGATATTTCTTGCTGGTATCGAAGTTTTTGGGTTTGA
>DGBF01000117.1:0-323 GCA_002384725.1 Flavobacteriales bacterium UBA4011 | reverse complement strand
TACAAAACCGTTCCATCTTTCGCTTTTAATTCGCCGATAATCGTCGTTCCGATGTCTACTCCTTCTTTTTCGTATTTGTTTTCACCTGTGAGTATAGTAGTTTGCTTTTTTCCTTTCGAATTGTAAACAACCGATTTACTCGGAATTGTACTCGTCGAATATTCATCAAAGATGTATTGACCATCTGTCGAAATCTCTACAGAATGTGTTCCTTCTTCGGATGTGACCAATTCTTGTTTACCGTTCAAGTCAACTGAATAAGCCAAAGTATTCATCCCGTTTGGACCCGTTGCTGAAAAGTAGATTTTTGATCCGTTTTCTCT
>DGBF01000206.1 GCA_002384725.1 Flavobacteriales bacterium UBA4011 | reverse complement strand
AGGAGGAAATCCTGTGAGCGGATACTCCGTGCCCGAATTCGTTTCTTTTGTTTTAATTTGATTAATTCCGATTTGAACAGGCAATCCAAAACTATTGACAAAAGTAAGGTCGATGCTCGGATTTATTAAAGAAAAGCTCCCACTCGTGAAATTATTGAAAAGCTTAATGTCAACAGTATCCATGGCGTTGAACAAGTTTTGCATTCCAAAATAACCATGAACTAAATCATATTCCATATTGGCTACATTGAAACTAAAATCAACCGATTCTGCACCAATTATTGGGTTTCCACTTCCAGTAATTTCAACTGCAACATTCACATTAATTTCACTGTGTGCATTTGGTCCATTGGTTAAATCCGCAAAAACTGTATTCAAATTAATCGTTGTTGAACCAATTTGAGGAACCGTTCCTCCATAAACCAGATTAATAACTCGTGAAACGGGCGTCCCATTTTCTGTCAAATCCGGAAAGGAAAACGTGTATTTAACGTCGTGCAATAAAGTCGTTGAAGTAGTAATTGTGATCAATCCATTTTTAAAATCTACATCGTACAACTCCGCACCTAAGGGATTTGTTAAGGAAATAATTTCCGAATAATTGAAGGTTTGCGTTCCTGAATAGGACGGCACTATTGGCGCCCCTATTCCATTTGCGGATTCACTGAAATTAAAGTTTTGATCGGGTAAACTCGCAACATCGGCTGCGTTTAAAAGAACTTTCTCTGAAGTGTAAATCAAAGCCAAAGCGCCTTGTTGGTCAATTACAATCAAATCGCCCGTGTCTTTTTCAAGCACATCATAAACGGAAAATTCCCCCTTTGCCAATGGAACAGCTAAACTCGGATTCCAAGCGTCACTTGATATTTTGGATAAATCGACCTTTTTACAGGCGTAAATCATAGAAATGAGCAACAGCGCCAGAATCGTGTATCGGATTCGAATAGTTTTCATCTGTTTTGTTTTGTAGCTCTTTTGTTAAGATGCTGATAATCGTAAAGATAAGAAAAATATGAAAAACAATAATTACGAAGATTTCATTCAAAGTTCAAATAGTTCCTTGTTTGATTCTGCCGTTTCCTGAGCAAATGAGCCCATAAAAAACCCAATGAATAGTATGAAGAGGACCTTTTCTATTCCATGGATATAGCGTGTTAATCACTTCAATTCCTGCTTCAAATACCTCGCCGTATGCGAAACTTTCTCAAATTTTTTGACAATCTGTTCTGGAGTACCTTCCGCAATAATTTTTCCACCACCTTTTCCGCCCTCAGGACCAATATCGATGATGTGATCTGCCACTTTGATGATGTCTAAATTGTGTTCAATAACGAGAACTGTATTTCCTTCATCCGCCAAACGTTGCAGCACTTGCAAAAGTACGCGAATGTCCTCAAAATGCAAACCTGTTGATGGTTCATCAAGAATATACATCGTATTTCCTGTGCTTCTTTTCGATAATTCTGAAGATAACTTAACCCTTTGTGCTTCACCACCTGAGAGTGTTGTGGACGATTGTCCGAGTTGAACATATCCTAAACCAACAGAATTCAAGGTTTCCAAAACCCGTCTAATTTTCGGAATTTTCACAAAGAATTTTGCTCCTTCTTCAATCGTCATTGATAAAACATCGGAAATGGATTTACCTCTGTAACGGACTTCTAATGTTTCATCGTTGTAGCGTTTCCCATTGCAGGTTTCACACTCAACATAAACGTCGGGAAGGAAATTCATTTCGACAACTTTCAAACCTCCACCACGGCAAGTTTCGCAACGACCACCTTTCACATTAAAAGAGAATCGGCCGGCTTTGTAACCACGAATTTGTGCTTCGGGCAAGCTGGCGAACAAACTTCTGATTTCGTCAAAAACTTTTGTGTATGTTGCTGGGTTTGAGCGAGGGGTTCGCCCGATTGGACTTTGATCGATCTCAATGATTTTGTCTATGTTTTCTATTCCTTTTATTTTCTTGTACGGCAATGGTTTCTTCACTCCGTTGTAAATTTCAGCCACTAAAATGGGATAAAGCGTCTGATTTACCAGGGATGATTTTCCGCTACCTGAAACACCCGTGACGCAAGTAAATGTTCCCAATGGGATATACAAATCTACATTTTGAAGGTTGTGGCCTGTTGCTCCAAGCAAAGACATTTTTTTGCCATTTCCTTTGCGTCTGGTTTTTGGAACTTCGATTTTGACTTCGCCTTTCAGGTATTTCGTGGTCATGGAGTCATTGGAAATCAATTCATCGTAGGTCGCAGCGGTAACGATTTGACCACCGTGTTTTCCCGCACCTGGACCAATGTCAACAATGAAATCGGCTTTCTCCATGATTTCTTTGTCGTGTTCAACAACAATTACAGAATTTCCCGCATCTCTTAAACTGAGCAAAGAATTTATCAACCGTGAATTATCTCGTTGGTGCAAACCGATACTTGGTTCATCCAAGACGTAGAGCACATTCATCAATTCGGAACCAATTTGATTGGCCAACCGAATGCGCTGTGCTTCGCCTCCTGAAAGGGTTTTTGAAGAACGATGCAAAGTCAAATAATTGAGTCCTACTTCGAGAATAAATTTTAATCGGGAATTGATTTCCTTCAAAATCTCTGTTCCAATCATCATCTGATCTTTGTTTAGTTTTTCTGGAACTTCTAGGAAAAATTCTGACAATTCGCTCAAATCCATGGCGCCAAGTTCGCCAATATGCTTGTCGTTAATTTTAAAATGAAGCGACTCCTTTTTCAATCGAGATCCTTCGCATGTATCACACGTTACCTTGTTCATGAAACTGCGCGCCCAACGTTGAATGCCAGCCGAGCTATCTTCAGCATGTCGCGACATAAAGTTTACGATTCCTTCGAAGGGAACAAATGTTGTCTTTTTGGAACGCTCAATTCCGTCGTTTCCATACAGAAGCAAATTGATTACTTCTTCAGGAATTTCAGAAAGTGGGGTTGTAATCGAATAATCTTCGGCTCGCAGAACGTTTTCGATTTTATCGAAAATCCACGTGCGTTTGTATTCCCCAAGAGGCTCTATTCCGCCTTTTTTAATAGATTTTGACGGATCAGGAATAATTTTTTCTAAATCAGCTTCGGCCACCTCACCTAGTCCACTGCACGTTGGACATGCTCCGTAAGGTGAATTGAAAGAGAACAAACTAGGTTCAGGTTCTGGATAGGAAATTCCTGTGCTTGGACACATCAAAGTCCGGCTAAAATGGCGAACATCATTAGTGTCTAGATCCAACACCATCATCGCTTTTCCGCCATGTTTCATGGTGGTTAAAACAGAGTCATAAATGCGTTTTCTGTCTTTTTTGTCGATTGGCATTCTGTCCACCACCATTTCAATGTCGTGCACTTTGTATCTGTCCAAACGCATCCCTTTTTCTAGCGGAATCATTTCACCGTCCACACGAACTTTGGTAAAACCCATCTTAATCAATTGGTCGAATAATTCTCTGTAATGTCCTTTTCTCCCTTTGATCTTTGGAGCCAAAAAAGCTGCTTTTTTTCCATGATATTGCTCGATAATTAAATCGACAATTTGATCATCAGAATATTTGACCATTTTTTCGCCAGTATTGTAAGAATGGGCTTCGCCAACTCTAGCGTATAACAAACGTAGGAAGTCGTATATCTCAGTAATCGTACCAACCGTAGATCGAGGACTTC
>DGBF01000100.1:4625-4758 GCA_002384725.1 Flavobacteriales bacterium UBA4011 | reverse complement strand
TATTACAAAGGCAATTGAATTATTGAACTGGACGCCCAAGGTTTCAAGAAGCGAAGGACTAAAAATTACCTACGAATACTTTAAGAAATTATCCACCGAAGAATTGAACAAAGTGGATCATAATAACTTTGAC
>DGBF01000100.1:0-4380 GCA_002384725.1 Flavobacteriales bacterium UBA4011 | reverse complement strand
GGGCTACTTCGCACATGAAACAGCAGTAATTGATGATAATTGCCAGATTGGTGAAGGAACCAAAATTTGGCATTTTTCCCATGTTATGTCCAATTGTATCCTTGGAAATGGGTGTAATTTGGGTCAAAATGTGGTAATATCTCCAGAAGTAGTTCTTGGAAACAACGTTAAAGTACAGAATAACGTATCCATTTATACAGGAGTAATCTGTGAAGATGATGTCTTTTTGGGTCCTTCGATGGTTTTTACAAATGTGATTAACCCGAGGAGCGCGGTTAATCGTAAAAGTGAATATTCGAAAACAATAGTGCGAAAAGGAGCATCTATTGGTGCAAATGCGACCATTGTTTGTGGTCATGATATTGGTGAATATGCCTTTATTGGTGCAGGAGCTGTGGTTACAAAAGCCATTCCAGCATATGCTTTAGTAGTCGGGAATCCAGCGCGACAAATGGGTTGGATGAGTGAAAATGGACAAAAATTAGTTTTTGATGCTGAAGGCATTGCCGTTTGTCCGGAGAGCAATGAAAAATATAAATTACTTGATAATCAAGTGGAAAAATTGAAAGCATGAGTTCCGAAAATCAAAAAGTGAAATTTGCAGTTGTTGGCGCAGGCCATATCGGAAAACGTCATGCCGAAATGATTCGTCGTGAAGAAGAAGCCGAATTGATTGCAATGGTTGATTGTCGCTCTAGAGAAGAATGTGGCGCCGAAGATTTTGACGTTCCGTTTTTTAGAACGGTGGAGGAATTAGTCGCCTCGGATTTGGACTTCGATGTGGTCAATATTTGCACACCAAATGGATTACATGCTTCGCAAAGTTTAATAGCCTTAGAGGCACATAAGCATGTCGCTTGTGAAAAACCAATGGGTCTGTCAAAAGACAATTGCGAAAAAGTGATTTTCAAATCACTGCAGGTGTCTAAACAAGTTTTTTGTGTAATGCAAAATCGATATTCTCCTCCTTCGGAATGGATTAAATCTGTTGTATCAGAAGGAATTTTAGGTGATATTTTCATGGTTCAATTGAACTGTTATTGGAATCGTGATGATCGCTATTATAAAAAAGGCGGTTGGAAAGGTACGAGTGATTTGGATGGAGGAACGTTGTTTACACAATTTTCCCATTTCATTGATATCATGTATTGGTTATTTGGCGACATCGACAATATTCAAGGGAAATTCGCCGATTTCACGCATAAAAACAGCACAGCTTTTGAGGAT
This sequence comes from Flavobacteriales bacterium UBA4011, assembly GCA_002384725.1. Taxonomy (GTDB): domain Bacteria; phylum Bacteroidota; class Bacteroidia; order Flavobacteriales_D; family Crocinitomicaceae; genus UBA2040. The sequence continues at coordinate 3,153 of DGBF01000100.1, read as the reverse complement.
TCAGGATTCGTAAGTTTTGATTTTGTTGATGGAGGAATGGGTAGTTTAAATTATTCGACCGCTGTTGCAAACCAAAATTTAGAGTCGTCTATGACAATTATTGGTTCCAAAGGTAGCGTGAAAATTGGGGGGCAATATATGAACGAGGTGGAGGTGTGCAACATCGATGGATATGAAATGCCAGTTCTAAAAGAGTCGAATCCAGCAAATGATTACGGGCCATACAAAGGTTCTGCAGCCAATCACAATTATGTGATTCAAAATATAATTGATACAATAAAAGGAAGAACGACAATCACAACAAATGCCTTAGAAGGTTTAAAAGTTGTAGAAATAATTGAAAGAATTTATAAAGTAAGAAATGAGCAACTCGATTTACAATAAGTTAGTAAGCAAGGAGGAAACACTTGCAGTAGTTGGATTAGGATACGTTGGATTACCAATTGCCTTGGCATTCGCAAAGAAAATCAAAGTTTTGGGTTTTGATATCAATGCAGAACGTGTTGAAATGATGAAGAATAAAATTGATCCAAGTCAAGAATTGGAAACTTCTGCTTTTGATAATTGCGACATCGATTTTACAGCTTCAATGGACGAATTGAAAAAAGCGACATTTTTCGTTGTTGCTGTTCCTACACCAATTGATGAGCATAATTTACCAAACCTTACTCCCTTATTAGCAGCAAGTAGAACAGTTGGAAAGGCATTGAAAAAAGGTGACTATGTTGCTTTTGAATCAACTGTTTATCCCGGATGTACCGAAGAAGATTGTATTCCAATTTTAGAAGAAGTTAGTGGGTTGAAATGGAAAGAAGATTTCATGGTAGGTTACTCTCCAGAAAGAATTAATCCAGGAGATTTGGTGCATACTTTGCAGAATGTTGTGAAGGTTGTTTCAGGAAGTGATGCCGAATCTTTAGAAGAAATTGCTAAAACATATGAGTTGGTTGTCGAAGCTGGTGTTCACCGTGCAAGTTCAATCAAAGTTGCTGAAGCTGCTAAAATCATTGAAAACACACAACGTGATGTAAATATCGCTTTGATCAATGAGCTTTCATTAATTTTCAACCGTCTTGGAATCAATACCTACGAAGTTTTAGAAGCTGCCGGAACAAAATGGAATTTTTTAAAGTTTTTCCCTGGTTTGGTTGGTGGACATTGCATCGGAGTGGACCCATATTATTTGACGCACAAAGCTCAACAAGCGGGCTATCATTCAAAGGTAATTACAAGTGGTCGTTATGTAAATGATTCAATGGGATTCTATATTGGCAAGCAAACGGCTAAGAAAATCATCGCACAAGGAAAACACATTCAAGATGCAAAAGTTTTGGTAATGGGTGCAACTTTCAAAGAGGATGTGAGCGACATTAGAAACTCCAAAGTAATTGATGTCGTTAAGGAATTGAAATCTTTCCAAGTGACTGTTGATGTGATTGATCCGCATGCATCGTCAGATGAAATGAACCATGAATACGGAGTTTCTTTAATAGAAACAGCGGGAACGAGTTACGATGCAATTATTGTAGCCGTAAACCATAAAGAATACATGTCTTTGGATGAGGATTATTTCAAATCAATTTCAAAAGACGGAAAAGGAATTCTTGTCGATATCAAAGGAATGTATAGAGGAAAAGTGAAGGATTTAGAATATTGGAGTTTATAATTTTATAAATCAGCCAATCAACCAATACAAAAGATGCAAGTAAGAAAAGGAGATATAGACAACTCTAAATTCGAGAAACGAATTCTTGTAACGGGTGGTGCCGGTTTTATTGGTTCACATGTTATACGATTATTGGTTCGAAAGTATCCGAATTACAAAATAGTCAACTTTGATAAATTGACTTATGCAGGAAATTTAGAAAATCTTCGAGACATAGAGGATGAACCAAATTACGTTTTTGAAAAAGGTGATATCTGCGTGAGGGATCAACTCGAAAAGGTTTTTGCTGAACATTTTATTTCCGACGTTATTCATCTTGCTGCAGAGTCGCATGTAGATAGAAGTATAGAAGGTCCAATGGAATTTGTATTGACAAACGTCATTGGAACGGTTAATCTTTTGCAGGTAGCAAAGGAAAAATGGGTGAAGGGTGATGATCATGTTTTTCACCATGTTTCTACGGATGAGGTCTATGGTAGTTTAGGTGCCGAAGGATTGTTTGAAGAAATTACTGCTTACGATCCGCGCAGCCCATATTCTGCTTCCAAAGCATCTTCCGATCATTTTGTAAAAGCTTTTTTCCATACTTATGGTTTGCCAATGAAAATATCGAATTGTTCCAACAATTACGGGAGTCACCATTTTCCTGAGAAATTGATTCCACTGATGATTAACAACATCCAGAAAAAGAATCCATTGCCAATTTATGGGAAAGGTGATAATATTCGCGACTGGTTATGGGTGGAAGATCACGCACAAGCCATTTGTGCTATTTTTCACAAAGGAAAATTAGGCGAGTCTTACAATATTGGCGGCTTAAACGAATGGACCAATTTAGAATTGGTGAAGTATTTATGCAAAGTAATGGACGATAAATTAGGTCGTTCGAAAGGTGAAAGTGAAGAGCTCATAACCTATGTTACTGACAGAGCTGGACATGATATGCGGTATGCGATCGATGCTTCAAAATTGGAAAATGAAATTGGCTGGAAACCATCTGTAACCTTCGAAGAGGGACTTGATAAAACTGTGGAATGGTATTTGCAAAACCAAGAATGGATGGAAAACGTAACCAGTGGAAATTATCAAGCTTATTACGATAAAATGTACGAAAACCGATAGAGTTGGGACGCTTAAGTAACATTTTTTCGAAAAAAGAATACCTAGAATTTGATTGTGGTCTACTCGGATTAGAAATACATAGCTATCTTATACCAGGCATCGAGGATAGTGCAAATTCAATTGAAGATTTTCTCGAAATAATTCGCACATTTAAGATACAGCAAATTAATCACAACTGCTCACATAAAAATGGGCAGTTTTTAAAACACTTCTGAAATTATTCGGGCTGGAGCGATAGAAGTTCAAGCATCAAAAAGCCAGTAAAAATCAACCCCAAAAAACGGATCATCCTTTTCTTTTAAAAATAAGAAATAATAATAAGAAAATTGACTTCAAGCTAGTTTTCCGCCTTCCGCCTTCCGCCT
>DGBF01000170.1:2848-5309 GCA_002384725.1 Flavobacteriales bacterium UBA4011 | reverse complement strand
TCTTCCGATCTCAATTTAAATGGTGGCGGAATTGTGATCATGGGTAGCGGTGGAGTTGGCGTACTTGCCCATGAAATGGGACATTATTTTGGATTACCACATACATTTATGGATACGCAAACTACGGAGCTGGTAAATGGATCAAACTCTTTAGTAACAGCAGATGGCATTGCCGACACCCCAGCCGATCCATATATCGATCCTAGTCCAATGTTTAACTATGTTAACGGTTGTCGATTTATTTCGATGCTAACAGATGCGAACGGTGATTATTATGACCCCATCGTAGGTAATATTATGTCGTATTATCCTTGCTCATGCAGTTTTACCCATCAACAATATTTAAAAATGGCGGAAGTAGCCTCAGCAATGCCGCAAATGTGGTAAAAAATTGAAAAAACTTCTACTCACATATCTACTATTCGCTTTTTCCACAATTGGAAATGCTCAAGATTTGCACTTGAGCCAGTTTTTTTCTTCCGATCAATTCTTAAATCCAGCTATGATGGGCGCGCATACAGGTGATTTGCGCGTAATAGCCAACTACCGAAATCAGTGGAGACAGATTAATGGTGCCCCATTGACTACTGGCATGTTACAGGCTGACAAAGCGTTTCACTACTACTCCCACGAAATAGATGGTGGCATCATGTATGCGAGAGATCAATTCTCAGGTTTTCAGACGATTACAAATAAAATTTATCTTGCAGGTGCCTACGGATACGACTGGCTTTCAAGTCACTGGCGTGGGGGAATTCAGTTGGGCGTGGTATCGAACAGTACCGATTTATCCACCCAAACTTTTCCGACGCAATGGGATTATCCAAACGGAACATTTAGTCAAGACATTTACAATGGAGAAGAGAATATTCGCGCCTCACAAATGTATGTTGACCTGAACCTAGGGACTTCATGGAAGAAAAAATTCAACAAGTTCAATCTGTTAGCCGGGGTTGCCATTCATCACATCAATAGACCCAAAGACACTTATTTTAGCCAAGTTTTTGAAAGAAGAAAAATGCGCGGTGTTTTTCATACGGAAGCAGAAATCAAATTGAATGCGGACTGGCAGTTGGAGCCTAAAATCATGTGGATGTGGACCGCCAGAGCGCAAGAATATCTTTTCGGTTCTAATGTTCGATATTCAACGGCCAATAACCTCATCCCATTTGTGTATTTTGGTGTGTTTTATAGACACGGAATTAAAAGGACGTTTGATGCGGTTTACCCTGTGTTTGGAGTTATCTACAAAGAATTCGATTTAGGCTTGAGTTATGATATCAATTTATCACCGTTAAGCAAAGGTATAAAGCGTGTTAAAACCTTCGAAGCTTCTTTGAAATATACTGTTCCAACCAGTAAGGTTAAATACAAAATTATTCCGTGTGATCGCTACTAAGTTTCAATATCTTTTGGGTATTGGCCTAATGGCTTTTACTACCGTTACCTTTTCTCAAGAGGAAGTTGATCCGTCCGAATTAATTCAAAAAAAGACATCGAAAACATGGCGATTGGCCAACGAAGCGAAACGAACAAACAATACCTATCTCGCTATAAATTATTACGAGCAAATTTATCACAAAGACACAACGGATAGTCGATTGATAATAGAATTGGCAGATTTATACCGTAGAACAAACAATTACCTCTTTGCTGAAATCTTTTATACTAAAATCGTTGACTCTAAAAATGGCGATAAGTATCCTGATGCTCTTTTTTATTTAGGACAAGCTCAAAAGAATAATGAAAAATATACCGAAGCATCAAAAACCTTCGGAGAGTTCAAGAAAGTATACAAAGACACTAAAAACGAAAATCTTCAAAAACTTTACAAAGCTGAACTCGAAGGTTGTCAGTTAGCGATGGATTCTTCAGAGGCAAAAGTTCAATTTCAAAGTTTAGGTGAGAAAGTGAACAAACCGCATATTGAATTTTCACCTATTCCGATTTCAGATGACAAAATTATCTATGGAAGTTACAAGGAAGATCAAGTCCGAGTTTATGAATTAAATGACACCGTTCCGTTTGAAATAAGCAAACGCAAGTTCTTTATTGCGGAGAAAGAAAATGACACTTGGTCGAGAAAAATAACTTTACCCGGCCCCTTTAATGACCCAACAATGGATGTTGCAAATGGTTGTTTCTCGCTAGATAGTTCACGATTTTATTTCTCAAAATGTGCACCAAACTGGCAGTACAAAATGGTTTGTGCAATATATGAATCTAAATTACACAATGGTAAATGGAGCGAGCCAGAAAAGCTAAATGAGCTAGTGAATATGCCCGATTACACCTCAAGTCATCCAACGATGGGTAGAGAATCGAGAAGAAACAATGAACTCATCTATTTTGTATCTGACCGACCAGGTAGTAAAGGAAGCACCGATATTTGGGTTACTGAATACGATGCAAGACGAAAGAAATTTAAAAAACCACGAAACGCAGGTTCCAGAATAAATAC
>DGBF01000170.1:0-2762 GCA_002384725.1 Flavobacteriales bacterium UBA4011 | reverse complement strand
CGCAGGTTCCAGAATAAATACAGTGGGTACAGAAATGACCCCTTTTTATGATATTCAGTCGAAAACATTGTATTACTCGACGGATGGATTTCCAACAATTGGCGGATTAGACATCTATTCCAATATTGGCGGCGGAAGTAAATGGGAAACTTCTCTTTGGGCTGGCAAAGGACTCAATTCATCCGCTGATGATCTAGATTTTGCACTAAAACCTTCCAATCGAGGTGGTTTTTTTGTTAGTAATCGACCTGGTGGCGAGTCTCTTTATCATTCCACGTGTTGTGATGATATCTATGAATTCGAGTACAATGAATTCATCGAAATTATTCTTGATTTATGTGTATATGGTAGGAATAAGGAGTTATTAAACGGAGATGCTATTGTCAATATTTTTATTCGTGATTCGACGGGCCAATTGCTGATAACGAAGAAAACGATGCAAGATATTTGCATGAAATTTCCGCTTCGACCCGGAAAAGAATATGTTTTTGAAGTGAAAAAAACAGGTTATTTCCCAGGTTCTGGAACCGTGAGCACAGAAGGAATTTTGAAGTCGACTAATTTGAAAAAGGATATTGAATTAGAGAAAATCCCGGAAGAACCGATGATTATTGGTAACATTCGATATGATTTCGATAGTCCCAATTTAACACAAGACTCGAAGAATATCTTGGATTCTACTCTACTCGTTTTATTCAAGAAATATCCAAATGTTCAAATTGAAATTCGCGCCCATACGGATAGCAAAGGAACGGATGAATACAATATGCGCCTTTCACAAAAAAGGGCAGAAAGCGTTGTTAGTTATCTAAAATCCAAAGGTATTCCCGAGATACAAATGATTGGAAAAGGATATGGAGAAACCATTCCTCTTGCGCCCAATGCACATCCCGATGGAACAGATGATCCAAAAGGTCGTGAAAAAAATCGTCGAACCGAGTTTAAGATACTTGGTGAAATCGAACAAGAAATCATCAATATTGATGAAGACAACGAAGTAGAATACTAATTCGACTTTTACTTTGTAATTCTCGCAAGCCGATTAAATTTGTTATAAAATCTATCTCATGGAGTGTATAAGCGTGTTTGATATGTTGAAAATTGGAGTTGGACCGTCGAGTTCCCATACTCTTGGGCCTTGGCGTGCTGCAATGCGATTCATTGACATCATTGCCTTGGAAGAGGATATTTCTCAATTGACGAATATTAAAATTGATTTGTATGGTTCTCTTTCTCTTACGGGAAAAGGGCACGCAACTGATATTGCCGTAGTTATGGGACTTTGCGGAAACGACCCGAAAACCTTCCCAGTGGAACAAATTCAGGGGGATATCGATTCCATTCAGAAAATGAAAAAAATACCCTTAACGGCCTTGCAATTCATTGACTTTGACTGGGATAAAGACATTGTTTTTCAAAAGAAATTCTTGCCTTTTCACCCCAACGGCATGACGATCACTGGAATTTTTAAAACAAAAAAACGCGTAGAAACCTTCTTTTCAATTGGAGGAGGATTCGTTGTACAAAAAGAAAGAAAACGCGCCAAAAAGAAACATGAAATATTTCAAACGTATCCATATCCTATAGAAAATGGAGCAGATCTTTTGAAAACATGTGCGGCGGAAAATAAAAGAATCAACGAAATAATTTTTGAGAATGAACTCTCCACGCATAGTGAAGACGAAGTAAATTCAGGAATCCGAAAAATATGGGACGTTATGCTCGACTCCATGTATCTGGGTTGTCATACCGAAGGCATCTTGCCAGGAGGACTAGAAGTTTCCCGTCGTGCATTCGGTATGCATGCCAAGCTTATTGGTGATAGAAAATATACCAATCATGATGAATGGATAACCAGTATACGAAATACAACGGTTGCATTTAGAGAAATCTTGAAGTGGGTTTCGTGCTACGCGCTTGCCGTAAACGAGGTAAATGCATCGCTTGGCAGAATAGTTACAGCTCCAACGAATGGCAGCGCTGGCGTTATACCAGCCGTTTTAATGTATTATTTGACCATTGAAAATCACAAAGGAGATTTCGAACACATCAAAGAGTTTTTATTGGTTGCTAGTGAAATTGGAAGCATTTTCAAAAAAGGGGCTACCATTTCCGCTGCTATGGGTGGCTGTCAAGCTGAAATTGGTGTTTCCTCGGCAATGGCAGCCGGAGCCCTGACATCTTTATTAGGTGGTTCACCTGAACAAATATTGATGGCTTCGGAAATAGCGATGGAACATCATCTGGGTTTGACGTGTGATCCAATACAAGGCTTGGTTCAAATTCCTTGCATTGAACGAAATGCAATGGGTGCCATCAAAGCAATTAATGCTGCAGAATTGGCTTTAGATGGTGATGCTTCAAAGGCTAAAGTTTCCTTGGATAATGTGGTTCAAACCATGTGGGAAACGGCTCAAGACATGAGTTCTCGCTATAAAGAAACTTCTGAAGGAGGTTTGGCGGTAAATGTCGGAATGTCGGACTGTTAGTTTAATAAATGCGTCAAATGGCGAAAATGCAACTTGACGAACATAGTAGACATTCATAGCCAGAGAAAGCCGAATTTTGTCCTGTTCAATTCTTTCTTGTCCATTAAAAGACCATTCGTCGTTTGTATTGAATATAGCTTGCTCAAATTTTGATCTGATTTCTTTTGCTGAAATATTATTAAACCGACCTTTAGACGCGAAGATTAAATTGGATGAATTAATTCGTCTATTTTTAAAACATGAAACCAAATATTCACCAACTTCAAACAGAAG
>DGBF01000148.1:3359-4563 GCA_002384725.1 Flavobacteriales bacterium UBA4011 | reverse complement strand
ATTCTTTACTAACGCTTTTACTATTACTGTGGTTAAAGACGGCTCCGTATTGGCCGTAATTCCAATAGACTTACTCAAAGTTCCTGCACTTGCGTTTTCTGTTTTTACAGATGCTTTGATTTTATATGTATCACCCGGTAAAATTGGCTCATTCGGTTTTTCAACTACTGTGCACGTGCATCCGCCCTTCACATCACTGATTACTAATGGGAAATCTCCTGTGTTTTTCACAACAAATTCAGCATCAATCTTTTCACCCAAAATTACTTCTCCTGCATCAAAAGTTTGATTTACGGAAAAAGTGGTTTTTTGACCCACAATATGTTCGTTACTGCCACCGCAGTTCATTAGTAACAATACTATTGCCAGCGCCCCCATTGTTTTAATTATTTTCATTTTTTTACTTGTATTATTAATTCATTAAACCTCGACCTGATTTCTTAATTTTCTTATCGGTAGTGAGTTTAGAGATAGCTTTATCTAATATTCCGTTGATAAAAGCATGACTTTTTGGCGTACTATAAAACTTCGAAATTTCGATATACTCGTTCAAAGTGACTTTCGTTGGAATATTCGGGAACACTTGCAATTCGGTTATCGCCATTTTCATCAGTAAAACATCCATTTTCGCAATTCGGTCCAATTCCCAATTCTTCGTTAAATCGTCAATCAAAGTTTCTGACTCATCGTTGAGCTTTATCGTTTTGCGGAACAATTCTTTTACAAATGAAACCTCGTCTTTTTCATCTTTGTACAAAGGGAGAATATTTTGTTCTTTCTCTGTAAACCCTTTGATTGTGCGCACTACCATAGAACATACAAGGTCAATATCATCTATCCAATGGATATCTAACTCTTCCAAATGATTATACAGCACCTCTGAATTGGCGATTTCTTCTTTAAATAATTCAACCGTAAACGCTAAATCGTCTTCAAATGAATCTTCCCCATTGTTCATGTAGGCGAAAAAAGTTTCACTTTCACGAATGACCAAGAAGATTTTTCTGAACAATTCTTGATTTTCAGCTCCCTCCCAACTTGCTTTATGGGTGTTTGCTTCTCTTTTCAATTCTTTGTGTTGCTCCAACAAAGCGAAAAGTCGGTTGTTGATCAACTTCATGTTCGGGTTCGAATCTTCTTCCGTCGGACGAAATTTCTTCTTGCTTTCCTCTAACCTATGCTCTGCTTGATCCTTAATTTCTTC
>DGBF01000148.1:467-3290 GCA_002384725.1 Flavobacteriales bacterium UBA4011 | reverse complement strand
TTCAAAAGACAACAAGAAATACAAGTATAAAAGATATATTTTCTCAATAGACTTCATGAGATTTTCTTCCAATTTCACATAATTTGGATCATTGGACTGAAAATAAGCATACAGTGCCTGTAATACCTTAACTCTTAAATGTCTACGATTTAACATTACAATTATCTATTTATTTGAAATGGCTTTTTCGATTCTTTCTTCTGCCATTTTATTCGCAATCTGGTACGTCGGAATATTCTCTTTTTTCGAACGATCTACAATATTGTAAATGGTATCATAAATTTTCTCTGCCTGACCCAATGCCCAAGAGTTTACAAACCCTTTTACTTCACCAAAACAATTGATAACACCTCCAGCGTTGATTGCATAATCGGGCGCATAAACGATTCCTTTTTTCAACATTTCGCCACCTTGAATAGCTTCAACTTTCAACTGATTGTTTGCAGCACCAGCGATAATCGAACATTTCAATCGGTTAATCGTCTCCGGATTTACCGTAGCTCCCAAAGCACATGGTGCATATATGTCCATATCGATATCGTAGATCTCATCCAACCCAACGATAGTTGCACCATACTTTTCACTGACCGATTTCAAGGCAACAGCATCAATGTCAGAAATATAAATTTTAGCTCCTTCTTCTGCCAAATGTTTCACAAGATATTCACCAACATGACCTACTCCTTGAACTGCCACTTTTTTTCCCGATAAGTCATCCGATCCAAATTGATGTTTCGCACAAGCTTTCATTCCCATAAAGGTTCCAAACGCTGTAACTGGCGAAGGATCACCACTTTTACCTGGCAAACCGACAACATAATTTGTCTCTTTTGAAACAGACACCATGTCATCCGGGTTAACACCAACATCTTCAGCCGTGATATAATTCCCAGCCAAACTGTCGACAAAACAGCCGAAGCGACGGAATAAAGCGTCGGATTTCATTGTTTTAGAATCACCAATAATAACGGCTTTTCCTCCGCCTAAATCTAAACCGGAAATAGAGTTTTTATACGTCATGCCTCGAGACAAACGAAGCACATCATTCAACGCTTCCATTTCGTTGGTGTATTTCCACATTCTGGTTCCTCCAAGAGCTGGACCAAGCACAGTATTGTGAACAGCGATTATCGCTTTCAACCCAGTCTCATTGTCATTGCAAAACAACAATTGTTCATGACCAAGAATGTTCATTTGAGCAATTACGGGGTTTTCCGCTAGGTTGACCTCAGAAAGTTTTTTAACATCAATCATACAAATCAGATTTATATTAACGGTATTTGTCATCGTGAATCGCTAATTTTGTCGGCAACCCATTTGGCGGCACAAAAATAGGAATTTAATCGCATGAAGGCACTCAGTTATCTCAACAAATATTTTGTCAAATACAAATGGCGGATGTTGTTGGGAATTCTTTTTATTATTTGTTCGAATTACTTCGGGGTCAAAATGCCCTTGTTTGTCAAAACTGCGGTGGATGGCATCATGTCGGCACAACAAGTTGAAGGACTGAATGATGCCTTACTCCTTTCCCTTCAAATCGGTGGGATTTACATGCTACTCTCCTTAGGTAAAGGTTTCTTCTTATTCCTCACTAGACAAACAATTATCGTCACTAGTCGATACATTGAATTTGATTTAAAAAATGAAATTTACAATCAATACCAACGTTTGAGCTACAATTTTTACAAAAAAAACAATACTGGTGATATCATGAATCGAATTTCTGAGGACGTCACACAAGTGCGGCAATATCTTGGTCCCGGAATTATGTACACCATAAATCTAGCTGTCCTTTTCACTTTGGTTATTAGTGAAATGATTGCTATAAATGGTCAACTTACACTGTTTGTTCTTTTACCTCTACCCTTGATGTCGGTAATAATTTACAAGGTTTCGAGTAAAATGAATACAATGAGCGCAGAGGTGCAGAAACAACAATCATTTATTTCGACTTTAGTGCAAGAATCTTTTTCTGGAATACGGGTTCTTAAAGCCTACACGCAAGAAGATCACAACAGGACAAATTTTGACGAGAATACGGAGAAATACAAGGACAAACAGATGAAATTGGTCTTGATAAATTCTTTGTTCATGCCGACAATAATTCTATTAATAGGTTTGAGCACCATATTGGCTATTTATTTGGGCGGATTAATGACCTACACCGGCGAATTAACGCTCGGGGAAATACTCGCCTTCATCATTTTCGTGAATTTGCTCACATGGCCTTTTGCATCAGTCGGTTGGGTAACCTCAATTATACAACGAGCAAGTGCGTCACAAGAAAGAATTAATGAATTCCTGCAAGAAAGCCCAGAAATTGTAAATGACAATCATGGCGATTTCACCTTTCAAGGAAAAATAGAATTCAAAAAGGTATCATACACTTACCCAAATTCTGGAATAAAAGCCTTAGACGATATTTCTTTCTTCGTCAACAAAGGTGAAACACTTGGAATCGTCGGTAGCACAGGAAGTGGAAAAACCACCATTTTAAACTTATTAATGCGTCAATTTGACCCAGATAGCGGGAGCATTTTTATAGACGGTATTGATTTGAAAGAAGTTAATTTGGATGCCTTGAGAAATCAGTCTGCGGTTATTCCTCAAGAGGTTTTCTTGTTTTCAGATACTATCGCCAACAACATTAAATTCGGTTCAACCGACCCGAACATTACTCGTGAAGCCATAGAAGAGAGTACGAAAAAATCGCATGTTCATCACAACATTATCGATTTCCCTGATGGTTTTGATACGCTACTAGGTGAAAGAGGAGTTAATTTAAGTGGAGGTCAAAAACAACGCGTTAGTATTGCTCGG
>DGBF01000148.1:0-189 GCA_002384725.1 Flavobacteriales bacterium UBA4011 | reverse complement strand
TAATCGTATCTCACCGAATATCCTCACTCAGAAATGCAGATACAATTATTGTTCTGGATGGTCATCAGATTTCGGAAAAAGGCACACACGAGGAGCTGATTGAAATCGGAAAAATATACGCAGAAATGTACGAAAGACAGTTGGCTGAAGAAATGAATTGATATTCGTTAATAATTACCAACAATAGTG
>DGBF01000087.1:9760-10239 GCA_002384725.1 Flavobacteriales bacterium UBA4011 | reverse complement strand
TCAAATTTGCTTTGGGAGAAAACGTAAAACAAGCCAATTGGGGCGATTTCAACACGATACGTTTCCCGCAAACGAGAATGGGAGTTGAACAAGTATTCTACGATGCATTCACAAGAGCAAAGGCATACGAACAAGAAAAGTTGACGGGTAATTATCGAAAGGACATCGAATTAGACGTACTACTTGAAATTTTAAAGTCGGAACGACACATTACATGTCACTCGTATATCCAAAGTGAAATCAACATGTTGATGCACATGGCGGACAGCATGGGTTTCAAAATAAATACCTTCACCCACATTCTTGAAGGATATAAGTTGGCCGATAAAATGGCGGAACACGGAGCAGGCGGATCAACCTTTGCCGATTGGTGGGCGTACAAATACGAAGTGAAAGATGCGATTCCTTACAATGCACAATTAATGCTAGAACAAGGGGTGGTGGTAGCTATCAACTCAGATGATGCTGAAATGGGACGA
>DGBF01000087.1:0-9648 GCA_002384725.1 Flavobacteriales bacterium UBA4011 | reverse complement strand
GAAAATTGGAAAAGACGCCGATGTTGTTCTTTGGTCTGGGCATCCGCTAACTTCGGCAGCAAAAGCAGAAATCACGATTGTTGACGGTGAAATTTTATATGACCGAGACAAGGACTATGACCTCTTGAAACGAGATGCTGCTGAAAAAGCACGCCTTTTGTCCTTGATGCAGAATGCAAAACAAAAAGGCGAAAAAACGATCCCATTTTATAAAAAAGCAAACCGTTATTTCCATTGTGACACGATGGGCGAAGAAGGTTCAGAAAACGAAAATCACCATTAAGCCATGAGAAAATTATTATATCTATCCTTTCTGATAAGTTCTTTTGGCTTTTCTCAGAAAAAACAAAACATCCTTTTTACCAATGGATATCTGCATGTTGGTAATGGAGAAACAATGGAAATTGCAACCATCGGCGTTAAAGGTGACCGTATTGCAGTAGTGAAAAACACTTTGACCTATAAACCGAAGCAAAACGAATACGACACCATTATTGACTTAAAAGGTCAACATCTTTATCCAGGATTGGTCGCTCCAAATTCTACTTTGGGATTAACCGAAATTGATGCCGTACGCGCAACGCGTGACTACGATGAAGTTGGACAATTCAATCCGCACATCAGAGCGTTGATTGCCTATAATGTGGAGTCTGATGTTATCTCAACGGTGCGAACAAATGGGGTTTTAATTACCCAAATCACTCCACGCGGTGGTTGGATAACGGGCAGTTCGTCTATCATGCATTTGGATGGTTGGAACTGGGAAGACGCAGCTATCTCGAAAGATGATGGAATCCATTTGAACTGGCCAAATTCCTTCCCGGGCAGAGGAAATGGTGCAGATACACAAGAAACTGAAAAGCGAAAAATACTTTACCAAGAGACAAAAAGAGAAATCTATGACTTCTTTAACACTGCCAAAGCCTATGCTGAAAAGAAGGACCATAAAATTCCAGAATTGCGATTGGAAGCGATGAAAGGATGCATGAACGGAAAAAAACGATTGTACATTCACGCAAGTGAGTTGCAACAGCTTTTAGATATTCTCGATTTTTGTCGCGAGTTCGACATTAAATTTCCGGTGATTGTTGGTGGTTACGATAGTTATTTGATCACAACACAACTGCGTGATGCAAAAATTCCAGTGATGTTGCCGCGAGTACATATGTTACCAGAAAACACGGACGACCCAATAGATTTGCCATTTCGATTACCGAGCATCTTGCAAAATGCAGGTGTCCAATTTTGTTTGCAAAACGAAGGTGACATGGAAGCGATGAATGCTAGAAACATTCCTTTCTTGGCAGGACATTGTTTGGGATTTGGGTTGACGAATGAAGAAGCGCTTCGAGCAGTCAGTCTAAGTTCTTGCGAAATAATGGGAATTGACAATGACTACGGAACGATAGAAGAAGGCAAAAAAGCAACACTTTTCGTTTCAACAGGTGGAGCTTTGGACATGATTACCAATAATGTGAAAATGGCATTGATGGATGGAATTTGGGTTGACCTGAATAATCGTCAGTATGAATTGTACAAGAAGTATAAGAACAAGTATAAGATGCAATAATGAATAAATAAAAATTAATAATTGTTTGCAGTTCCTCTAGCGGCTATCCTCGATAAAATCAGTAAATTTGAATTGAAACGATTTATTAAACTAAAACATACATAAAATGGCTTTTGAATTACCAAAATTAACATATGCTTATGACGCTCTTGAACCGCACATTGATGCGCGTACCATGGAGATTCACCATAGCAAACACCATCAAGGATATACCAACAACCTAAATGCTGCGATCGAAGGGACAGATATGGCAAGCATGTCTATCGAAGAGATTTTGAAAGTATGCAAAGACAAACCAGCTGTTAAAAATAACGGTGGTGGATTTTACAATCACTCTTTGTTTTGGTCTGTAATGTCACCAAACGGAGGCGGACATCCTAAAGGAGAATTAGCAACTGATATCAATACCACTTTCGGTTCGTTTGATGCTTTCAAAGAAGAATTTTCGAAGGCGGCAGCAACTCGTTTCGGTTCGGGATGGGCTTGGTTGTGCATTTGTGAAGGGAAACTTTGCGTTTGCTCAACGGCGAACCAAGACAACCCAGTAATGGGTGAAGGTTGTGCGGGAACACCAATTTTAGGATTGGATGTTTGGGAGCATGCGTATTACTTGAACTATCAAAACCGTCGCCCTGATTATATCAATGCATTTTTTAGTGTAATTGATTGGTCTGCCGTATCGGAAAGATACCAAGCAACGAAGTAATTAAATTTACTAAAACGAAAGAGGGGAACATTAATTTGTTCCCCTCTTTTTTAAGTAAATTGTTTTTTATTATCCCAAAACCTTCGGTATTCGGAAGTAATCTGAATCTTTTTTCGGTGCGTTCGACAAAGCTTGTTCCTGTGTCAAAGTATCAACAGCAACATCTTCGCGCAATACGTTTACTTCGTCCGACATGAAAATAAGTGGTTCCACATTCTCTGTGTCCAGTTCTTGAAGCTTTTCAATGAAAGAAATAATGCGTTCCATATCTTCTTTAATGGTCACTTTTTTATCGCCTTCAAACTCTAATCGAGCCAAGTGCGCAATGTGCTCTATAACTTCGTCGGTAATTTTCATATTCTATTTATCTGCTGCAAATTTATGTAATTCCTTTGAAAAGACTCACAACTTGGATTGTATCAAGTCGTGACATTCTTGTTTTTTCACTTTTAAGTTTTGGTCATTAATATAAATGGGGTCATGAACATACACATTCGAATAACCTGGGCGAGCTGGACCAAATCCTTCAGAGGGATCAGAAAAAAGTCGATAATGGTTCTGAAACGATACAGGAATAATCGGAACACCCGTTTTTTGTGCCAAGAGAAATGCGCCGTCTTTGAAGCGCCCCATTTCAGGAGGTTCGAGATCCGGAATTCCTCCTTCGGGAAAAATACAGATGGAAAATCCTTCTTCAATCGCCTTTCGGGCCAAAACAAATGCTCGACCCGCTTGTGATTTATTTTTTCTGTCCACCGGAATATTCAAGTTTTTAAAATACGTTTTGAGAATCGGGTATCCTAAAATTTCACTTTTCCCTATGAATAAAAAAGGATGATTAGGGATCAAGGAAAACATTAAAAATATGTCCAAATAAGAAGTGTGATTGGCAACTAGGACAAACGGTTTACCATTGGTATCGAGTCTTTTATTTTTTCTGAACGGGTACATACAAAAAAACTGAACCAAACGACTCCATACCACAAAAAGGGAGAAAGAGCGCTTACGCCCATCCGGCAAGGCCAAAACAATCAGAAAAAAGGGATAAAGAACGATTGCCGTCAGACAAAAAATAAAGCCAACGTACAACTTCCAAAGATTCGTGAAAATGGCTTTTATCCACTTCATCTGCCAAAAATAACCAAAGCGAACACCTTTCACCTATAATCGAGGATTAAAATTGTTTATTAATTGTAATTTTGAACAAAAATAGGAATATGACTCGCATTTTAACAGGAGTACAGAGTACAGGAACGCCTCATTTGGGTAATTTATTAGGAGCCATTTTGCCAGCTATTGAAATGGCAAAGGACCCAAAAAAAGAATCTTTTCTATTCATCGCAGATTTGCATTCTTTGACACAAATCAAAGATTCCGAGGTGATGATGGAAAACACCTACTCCACTGCTGCTGTATGGTTGGCGTGTGGGTTAAACTCTCAACGAACCGTTTTTTACCGACAAAGCGATATTCCAGAAGTAACGGAATTGATGTGGTATTTACTTAGTTTTTTTTCGTTTCAACGCTTGACTTTGGCTCACAGTTTCAAGGACAAAGCTGATCGATTAAACGATGTGAATGGTGCCCTTTTCACCTACCCAATTTTAATGGCGGCCGACATTTTATTATTTGATGCGCATGAAGTTCCGGTAGGAAAAGACCAAGAACAACATTTAGAGATTACACGTGACGTTGCCGAGAAATTCAACCTCCAGATGGGAGAAACATTTGTTGTTCCCAAAACGAAAGTGAGTGAAGAGACGAAAACGGTGCCCGGAACGAACGGTGGAAAAATGAGTAAATCGGCGAATAATTTTATCAACATCTTCCTTTCTGATAAGCAATTGCGCAAGCAAGTTATGTCCATTGAAACGGATAGTAAAGGACTTGAAGAACCAAAAGACCCCGACACGTGTAATATCGTAACGATTTATAAATTGCTAGCTACACCTGAACAAATAGAAGCAATCTGTCAAAAATACTTGGCGGGTAACTACGGTTATGGTCACGCAAAACAGGAATTATTCGAATTGATTCTAGAAAAATTCAAAAATGAACGCGAACGATATACCTATTTGATGGAAAACAAGGCTGAAATTGATAAAGAACTGTTGAAAGGAGCCGAAAAAGCAAGAAAAGTAGCAAAAGAAGTTCTTCAACGAACAAGAAAAAAATTGGGATATCTTTAATCATTGATTTTCAGTATATTCGTTCTATCTAGATAGAAAAATGAAGACCCTTTTTAATCTGTTTTTGCAGATATCCCTTGTATTTGCAGTGATTTCTTGTGGTAATGATGACCAGTCGGCTATGCAAAAGCAAGGCAAAGGAGACGTTTGGTATGGTGGTATTTTAAAAATGCAATCACTAGAGAAAGTGGACGAACTCTTTCCGCACGGAGGAACCAACAAATTTACGAGAGACATTACCTATCAGATTTTCGAATCACTTTTGCGGCTTGATACCCGAACCATGCAAACGATTCCAAACATTGCAAAAAATTACAAAGTCAGTGAAGATGGTTTAACCTATACGCTGGATATTCGAAAAGATGTCTACTTTCAACCGAATGCCTGTTTCAAAGGTGAAATTAAATTATTGACAGCAAAAGATGTCAAATTCTCCTTGGATTTGGCTTGCTCAGGGCTAAGCGCCAATAAATCCAGTTTTTTATTGATCAACCGAGTTAAAGGAGCGAAAGAATATAATAAGAAAACAAGAACAAAACTGACGAAAAATGGTGTTTCTGGAATTAAAGTATCCAGAGAAAACCAAATTACGATCGAATTAATAGAGCCGTTTGCCGGATTCGAAAAAGTACTCACCCACAGTAATTTAGGAATGGTCGCGCAGGAAGCATTTGAAATGTATGGAAAAGATATTTCGAAAAATCCTGTAGGCACGGGGCCGTTTATGTTGGAAAAAAACACGGCTGAATTTTTAAAACTGAAACGCTTTCCGAAGTATTGGAAAAAGGACAAACTAGGTAATCAATTACCTTATTTGGATGGGTTTGAAATGAGATATTACAGCAGCAAACAGGGCGAGTTAGCTGATTTTCAAAATTCAAAAACTGATATCGTATTAAATATCCCAGCTGAAGAAATCAATCACTTATTGGGAACATTAGAAGAAGCCCAAAATGGTGAAAACGTAATACACAAAGTGTTTTCAGAGCCAAGTATGAGCGTAAGCTATATTGGTTTTGCCAATCAAAGTAAAGAATGTCAAGATGTTCGTGTTCGTAGAGCCTTTAATCAAGCTATCAACCGCACCGAATTGGTTAATGCATGGCTGGGAGGTGAAGGTTGGCCAGCTGCAAATGGGTTTTTGCCACCACTCGATTTTTATCCAAATGACGATGTAAAAAACTTGGCTTTTGATACGGTTCAAGCCCGAAGACTAATGGCTGAGGCCGGTTACCCGAATGGTAAAGACTTTCCGAAAATTGATATATACGTCAACGCTTTGAAAAATTCCGCATCGCACAACCTAGTTAAAGGAGTGGTTCAGCAATTGAAGAAAAATTTAGGGATTGAATTGGGCATTAAACTGTGTAGCACAGACCAAAGAGACAAAGCTATTGAGAAAGGTGAAGCCAAACTTTGGCGTGCTGGTTGGATTGCCGATTATCCGCATCCAGAAAATTTCTTGAGTATCTTTTACGGCAGTAACATTAGCGCAAACAACAATACCATTAACTCCTTCCGGTACAAAAATGCCGAGTACGATCATATCCTAGAACAAGCCAATAAGGAACAAGATGAAGATATACGAAATCAGTTGTTTGTCATGTGTGATCAAAAAATCGTAGACGACGCGGTAGTTATGCCGATTTTAACGGGTGACTTTTTGGTGTTGATTAATAAAAAAGTGAAGAATTTTCAACCGAATCCTATGGAATTGTTAGATATATCGACTATTTTTATAAAGTTGTCTCGATAGACAGAGACACACTATTGTTAAATTAAATGGCTCTCAGCTTGCAATTATAAAAGTCGTTCCTCGCGTTCGGCTTTTTTTTATGGTTCTAAGATGGTTTCCAAAACTTCCTTCGATTTCAGGTTCCCGAAATGCTCTAGATGCAATTTGTAATACACCAATAACACTTCTAGGGTTTCTTTGCGCAGTGCATGATTGATTTTAACTTCTTCGTTCATCAACAAGCTAAAAAGAATGGCGCTGCATTCTTCAGAACAGTATTTATCCTTTTGCACATTACGGGCAAAAACGCCTTCCTCCATATTGAAATGAACGTTCGTTTCTTCTTCGATTTGCGGTTCGATTCCCAAGAAAAATGTTAACTCCAAGAGAAAACGAATTGGAAACATAGCGAGATTTTCTTGCGTTTCAAGTTCTTGAATTTTATTCCGTAGGAAAAAAAATAGTTGTTCATCTTTCTCAGTATGGTTCAGACATTTCTCCAAGACTTCAGCGACAAAAAAGGCTATGCTAGAGCGAAAGGGATCGAAAGGGATCTGTGTGACTTCCATGGTAGATTCCACTTGGGTCAATTTCCCCAATTCGCTTTCATTGCGAAAAAAATAGGCGAGTTCTTGAACATTTAGTGGGAAAAGCAGATTCGCTTTCTTTTTTGCGCCCAGAAATAAAAATTTCTGAAATCCGTGGTTTTGCGTAAAGTAGCTAACAACAGCACTTGTTTCGGAAAACGGTATGCGCTGAATGAAAATACCTACATCACTTTCCTTCATTTTTAATCATTGATTACTACTACTTTGCCTACTTTTCGGCCTTTTCCTTCGTTGGCTGCGGTCCAAATTAAGTAAACACCAGAGGCAACTTTTGTTCCATCTAGATTCTTACCGCTCCATACTGCAGTGCCGCCATTTGAGGTAGTTTTGTACACTAAATTTCCGCCAATATCGGTTATCCTCACATCCGAATTGTACCGAATACCTTGAATGGTGATTAGTCCGTCAAAATCAGGTGTAGCAGGATTGGGGAAGACGTTTACATTTTCATAATCAGGGTCTTCATAGCTGGCATCTGTGCGGAACGAAATTAAACCAATGTCCGTCACACAATACACTTCGCCTGTATTGTGGTCAATTTCTAAGTCTAAAATAACATCCGAAATCAAGGCAGAATTTTCAACGGTATAGTTCTCTAAAATAGTGGTCCCATCCGCCGACATCAAAAAGATACCCGTTCCTTCTGTTCCTATCCATTTTCGATTTCCTCCATCTACTTCGATGTCATTAATGACTGTTCCACCCAGCAAATATTCCACATTGCCTTCAAAGTCCAGTTTTATACGTTGCGCATCAAAATCTCCTGGACTTGCGTCAAAAACATTGTCTGAATTATAAATTATCGCGAAACCTGCATCGGTTCCTACCCAAATTTCGTTATCAAAATCTACGGCAATCGCTCTTACCGAATTGGACGGTAAATTTCCTTGTCCTTCGCCTTTTTGAAATTGCTTTTTCTTGTCGTCTGCGAGATTATCAATAGTCTCGTTGTAGTCCAAAGCGAAAAGACCTCTGCCTTCCACGGCAAACCATACGTTTTCGTTATAATCAATGGTTAATTTTCCAGTGATTTTGTTTTTAGAATTCCCCCCCATATCGAAGTTCACCCAATTCCCAGCATCTGTGAGAACCTTCAAAGTTTTGTCGCAGTATGCATTGACAACCCATAAATTTCCTCTTGAATCATATTGTATATCGGATAAATACGACCAGCCATTACCTAGACTGGTTGGTTCCAATGGCGAATTGGCGTTGTTGTACAACTCCGTTCTTGTTTGTGCTTTATTGACTACTGCGAGCGGCACCCCAGAATATGTTCCCATGGCAAACTCATCAGGATTTTTCGGATTGATGCTTGCGGTAACAAAATCAAAAATAGGCAAGCTATCCCCCCAAAGCGCGATACTTTCTTTGTTGTACAAACTCCATTCTTGATCTTCCAATAAATAGAAGCCAGAATTGTTAAAAGTGAAAAAGGTTCCACTTAAACCACCACCTGTAACAAGTAGCTTCCCATCTTCCCAATCCAAGGAATAAAAGCTGCTTTTTGGAGGGCCAGAAAATCCTATTCTGTCAAAATCACCAAATCTATCCAATATAACGAGGCCTGCGTTTCTATCAGAAATGTAAATCGTGCCATCTCGCCAAACCGTGTAATTCATATCAGGAAACTCGCCTTGATCATAATAGTTTCTAGTGAAATCGATTCCTGAAAAATCACTCTTCATTACAAAGATTCCTCCAGCTACGTTATAAGCCAATTTTTGATTGTGATTAGAAATGGAATGAATTTCTAAATCAAATCCATCTACATCGATGAATTGCAAACCACCACTCGTTATCGAATAAACTGAGTCATTGCCGTAACTGACATCAATTTTCGAAATCAATAAATGATTGTTTACATGCAACAAATGTTGATATGAATCATCTGTATTTAATGGAACTCTTGTGTCGCTAGTCCATTGATTAAAATCTCCCAATCCAGGACTATTTTTGTTGGCAAAAAGCACCTTGTTTTGCGTTAAGACAAAAACAGTATCTCCAGAAAATTCGATGTCCGCTATTAATTCCTTGTTCTCTGTTGGATAATACGTATCGCGAACCTCTTGTTTGATTGGGTCAATGACCACAACACCAAATCCAGTTGTCAAATACACTTTCCCTTGGTAACTTTTTATCGTTTCAATTTCTTTAATTCCTTGAATTTGTGCTAGTTTGATTGCCGGTAGATTAAAAACAGAGTTTCCGTTCAACAGGTCAACATTTCCATTTTGATAACCAATAACAACAGTTTTTGAAATGGGTTCATAACCCAAAGTTGAAACGCGCACATCAGACAAACTATTGGTAGAAGTCATAACTGATCGTTCTTTCGCATCGGTGTCGTATGCGAGAATTCCATTGTCGAAAGCTGCATAAACCATGTCGCCATCTAATACTACTGAACTCGCATTTTTGGCTGGTACGTGAAGCGTCCACCCTCCCATAGCTGATTGACCAAAAGTAGAGTTAGAAATGAAAAGTACGCCTAGCAGAATGTTAGTTGCTTGAAAGATTATCTTGATTTTTGTTTTAAATACTTGCATATACCCGCTAGATTGTGCGAAAATAACGCCAAATCATGTGTTTTATTTTTAATACAAATATAAAGGTCGAAAAACTTTGGGGATTGAACGCAGAATTGAGTGAAAACCTTACTTTTGTAGGGGAATAATAAATGGCTCTGTGGCGCAACTGTATAGCGCACTGGATTTCGGCTCCAGCGGTTGCAGGTTAGAATCCTGCCAGGGTCACAAAATAAAAAGTCAAATCATTGTATATCAATGGTTTGACTTTTTTATTCCCCATATATTCCGGTTCTGTCGCATCTACCAAAT
>DGBF01000127.1:933-4503 GCA_002384725.1 Flavobacteriales bacterium UBA4011 | reverse complement strand
AAAGACACGGTAAAAAAGGAAAGCCGTTTTTTCACTTAGTAGCAGCAGATAGTCGTGCGAAAAGAGATGGTAAATTCATTGAAAAATTAGGAACATACAATCCTAATCTTAATCCAGCAGTAATTGATATCGATTTTGACAGAACTTTGCACTGGGTGCAAGTTGGAGCTGAAATGTCGAATACAGCTCGTGCAATTCTTTCCTATAAAGGTATTTTACACAAAAACCATTTATTGAAAGGTATTGAAAAGGGAGCTTTGACTACCGATCAAGTTGAAACAAAATTTGCAGCTTGGGTTGCAGATAAAGAAAACAAAGTTCAATCTAAAGTTGAGCGTTTGGATAAAGAGTCTACGGCAGACAAATCAGCTCGTTTAGATGCTGAGAAAACTGCAAAAGACGCGAAGGCAGCAGCTATCATTGCAAAAAACACTCCTGAATCAGAAGTAGCAGAGGAAGCTCCAGTTGCTGAAGTGGCAGAAGTAGTTGTTGCAGATGCAGCTCCGGAAGCAGAAGCAGTTGTAGCTGAAGAGGCTCCAGCGGCAGAAGTAGCTGCAGTTGAGGAAACTCCAGCAGAAGGTGAAGAGCCGAAAGCTGAGTAAATCATTTTGATTTTATGAAGAAAACAGATTGTTTTCAATTAGGTTATATTGCGAAACTTCACGGATTTAAAGGTGAGGTTTCGCTGTTTTTAGACGTTACTGAACCAAAACGTTACACAACTCTCGATGCTATTTATATTGATATCAACGACCAGCTCATTCCTTTTTTTATTGAAAGAATAAAATTGAAAAACAAAGGTTTTGCAGCTATGTTGTTGGAAGGTGTAACTACCGAAGACCAGGCGCGAGAGCTTTTGCGAAAGTCGGTTTATTTGCCAAGTGCCATTTTAGAAGATTTGGATGACAAGCATTTTTATGACCACGAAGTAATTGGGTTTACCGTAGAAGATGTGAATCACGGTCCAATTGGAACAATTCAAGATATTATAGATTTAGCTGCAAACCCACTTTTACAAATTGTTGAAGGTGATCGAGAAATTCTCGTTCCACTTTTGCCTGGCTTAGTGAAAAATGTGAATCGCTCAAAGAAAAATCTGCTTATCGAAGCGCCAGAAGGACTAATCGGTCTTTATTTATAAAATGTCTTCTTTTCATTTTCGATATTTTTCTGTTCGACAATCCAATGCTGGGTTGAAAGTAGGCACGGATGCCATGGTTTTTGGTGCAATAATAAATTCGTTTGGAAAATCGAAAGGATTGGATATCGGAACTGGAACTGGGGTTTTGTCTTTAATGGTAGCTCAGAAGAATTCGAAAATTCAAATTCAAGCTATCGATATTCAGAGAGAAGCTATTGAAGATACTGCATTTAATTTTCAGAATAGCCCTTATTCTAATCGTTTAAAAGAAATTCATGCAGATTTCCTCGCGTTCGAACCCAATCAGAAGTTTGATTTAATTTTTTCAAATCCACCATTTTATTCAGATGCGAAGTTAGGAGCAAGTGATGCGTTAAATCAAGCAAAACATGTCCTTGAAATGACCCCAAAAGCTTTGTTTCAAAAAGTCAAATCTACCTTAGTTGAAACGGGCAGCTTTTGGATTATTTGGCCATTTCAAGCTAAAGTTGAAATACTGACGGAGGCCGCAAAACATGGTTTGTTCGTACAGAATTGTGTCGTATTGAATGGTAAACCTGAATCACCGACAAGAGTAATTTTAGAATTTGGATTTCAATCCAAAGAATTTATCGAGCGCAAATTAACCATACGCACTCAAACTGGCGATTATACCGACGAGTATAAAAACCTCACAAAAGACTTCCACAATAAAACGTTGTAAATTAATTCTTCAGCAAGGCGAGAATTTCATTTTGCAATTCCTGTCCTTTATCTTGATTGTACCATTTTTGTAGCTCCACTTTTTTATCTTCCATAGATTTATCTGTATCTAGGTTGGCTAAATGAATATTTTGCGCTTCAGTAGGTCGTGGTCCCCAAACAAAAAGATCCTCCGTGCTTTCATTTCTAACCACAAGGATTGGAATAGATTTTCCTCCGTTTGTTAGGTAATTGTCAATTTCTGAATCGCTGTCTCTTAATTGAATTTCTAGTTCAATATTAGAGTTGGTTTCAGCTATTTTAGCAATAAACGGCACGGAATGAGCGGCGTCACCACACCAAGGTTCCGTTATCAATACCCATTTTTGAGGTGAATCTATTTCTGATATGGCTGTTTTTAATGCGTCCGAGATAGTTCCTTTTTTATCCCAACGTTCCTGTCTTTTTTTATTTAGCTCAGCGTAGTTAAAATAATTAGCCTGGTCATATGGAGCGAATGGTTGGTCAGAACTTAATATCTCGTCAAACAGTGAATTGTATTTATCGTAAGTCATTTTTTATAAGTTTCCTCTTGGACGTATTAAGGTCAAGAACATTTCAAAATCAACGACAAAAATATCGCTATTCACCTTATTGGTTTGTGACTCAGGTCACAAATTTGTGACAATTTTAATAAATTGATGGAAAACCACTCGGATCTGTCTCATTCATAATGCCGTAGGCTGTTTCCACGATATCTTCAATACTTGGTTTTGAGAAATAATCGCCATCTGAACCATACGGAGGTCTATGGTCTTTCGCTGTCAAACAAACGGGTGTTGAATCTAAATGGAAGAATACATTTTGTTTTATGATTTGATCCAACATATAAGCACTTGCACCGCTGCTTACATCTTCGTCCACGATTAATAATCGACTCGTCTTTTTCAATGACTGCGCAATCATGTGATTAATATCAAAAGGAAGTAAAGTCTGTACATCGATCAATTCCACATTAATATTCAATTGCTCCAATTGTTCCACAGCAGGGATACAAAGGTTGAAGGTTGAACCGTATGATACGATAGTCAAATCTGATCCTTCTTTGAAAACCTCGGGAATACCGAGTGGCTCTCTAAATTCTCCTATGTTATTTGGTCTTTTTTCTTTCGAACGATAACCATTCAAAGGTTCAATCACAACTGCAGGTTCATCTGCAGCCATTAACGTATTGTAGAATCCAGCTGCCTTTGTCATGTTTCTTGGAACACAAATGTGCATACCGCGAAGTGAATTTACGATCATCCCCATTGGACTTCCACTGTGCCAAATCCCTTCTAGTCGGTGACCACGAGTGGAAACAATTAAAGGAGCTTTTTGTCCGCCTCTGGTTCTGTATTGTACCGTCGCTAAATCATCGGAAAGAATTTGAATGGCGTACAGTAAATAATCCAAATACTGAATTTCAGCAATTGGACGAAGGCCTCTCATCGCCATTCCGATACCTTGACCAATTATTGTACATTCTCGAATTCCAGTATCGGCAATTCGCAAAGCGCCAAATTCTTCTTGTAATCCTTCAAGTGTTTGATTTACACCGCCAATTTTCCCAGCATCTTCACCGAAAATGAGAGCCTCTGGGTAGTTCTTGAACAATTCACGGTAATTGTCACGTAAAATGATTCTTCCATCCTCCATTTTAGCGTCGTCATCATATGTCGCGGCAACAGCGGTTAAATTGCTAGCGC
>DGBF01000127.1:0-711 GCA_002384725.1 Flavobacteriales bacterium UBA4011 | reverse complement strand
TTAAATTGCTAGCGCGTTTGTCTGAGTTAGAGTGGAGGTGCGAACTATATCTTTCTTCGTTTTCACCAATTTTACTTTTTATCCAATTGGATAATGCAGTTTTACTAACGGTGTTTTCTTTACGCATCGACAACAAGACTTTTCTACAAGTCGAAAGAATATCTTTTCGAATTGGATCCATTGCTTTTTCAAGCGCTTCAATATCTTTTTGAATAGAGACGCTTTTGCTGCTATCACTTGCGCAAGATTTTAATAAGGTAATAGCTTCGTTAAGATCTACTTTGATTGCGCCAGTTAAGTCTTTCCATGCTGCAGTTTTTGCGGCACGGACTTCTTTTTTGGTCTCTTCAGACAGAGCATTTAGTTCTTCTTCTGTTGCGATCGTTTGCCCTTCTGCTTCAAATGCAATAATCCATTCCTTGAATTTGGTAATGCAATCGAATTCGGTTTCCCAAATCAATCGCTCGTCTGATTTATATCTTTCGTGCGAACCTGAAGTGGAGTGTCCTTGTGGTTGATTTACCTCTTGAACGTGCACCAAAACAGGGACGTGCTCTTCTCTGGCTATTTTTACTGCTTTTTCATACGTTTCACACAAGTGCGGATAATTCCACCCTTTTGTGAGTAAAATCTCGTAACCTGGTTTATCTTTCGTGCGCTGCATTCCAGACAAAGCTTCAGAGATACTGTCTTTTGTTGTTTGGTGTTCTC
>DGBF01000028.1:4451-7345 GCA_002384725.1 Flavobacteriales bacterium UBA4011 | reverse complement strand
ATGGCGGAGTCAGTTGTGTCGGCGATTCAGTTGTATTTGAAATAAAAGTAAACCCTACTTTAATCGTGTTAGTAGACTCTTCCGCCTCTTATTGCCAGAATTCTAGCTCTGTTTTGCCAATTACTGCAAGTTCAAACGGGACTTCAACCTCTTACATTTATCAATGGTACAGCAATTCCAATAATACAAATGTTGGTGGCTCGCTAATCTTAGGGGCGAATTCAAGCACTTATTTGCCTCCGGTTAATTCAATTGGTATTGTTTATTATTACTGTGTAATGTCTGAGGATACAAGTATAACGGATTGTAGCTTTACATCAAATTCGGCAGGCATCACAACCAACTTAGGGCCAACGTTCTCTAGTCAGCCCATTTCTTCTCAAACAGTTTGTGTGGACGGCACACTAAATTCTCTTTCTGTCGCTTATCAAAACGGTACGGGAATTCCAACTTTTCAATGGTATAGTAATACGGTCAATTCAACTACTGGTGGTATAGCAATCAATGGTGCAAATTCGAGCACCTATTTGCCTTTATCTTCAGTTTCCGGAACTACTTATTACTATTGTGTAGCCACTTTTGCGAGCGGAGGCTGCGATGAAATTATTTCAGATATTAGTGCCGTTGTTGTACAACCGGATCCAGCTATTGTTGTGCAACCTATCGCTAATCAAACCATTTGTGTTGGTGGCACAATTGCTTCAACCTTATTCATTTCGCATTCAGGAGGCGTTGGATTGGCAACTTACCAATGGCAACAAGGGGGCATATCTATTTTTGGAGCAACTGACTCTACCTTCACTCCGAGTACGTTTGCCCTTGCCGGATCTTATGATTATACCGTAATTTTAACCTTGAGTGGAAGTGGATGTAACGTTGATACATCAGCTGTCGCTAACATCCAAGTTGTTCCAGATCCAATTGTCACCAATCAACCTATTTCTGCTACTTATTGTCAATTTGCTACAACTGTCACCCCTTTATCAGTGAGTGCAAGCGGTGGTTTGGGAACGTATAACTACCAGTGGTATAGCAATACTGTCAATTCTGCGATTGGTGGTATATTAATCAATGGGGCAACAGATTCAACTTTTATCCCTTCGGTTGGTGTCGTTGGTACTGTTTATTACTACTGCATAATCACGCAAAGTGGCGTAAATTGTGATGTGACGTCAAATGCTTGCGGGATAGTCACCACGCAAGCCCCTTTAATTGATTTTCAACCCTTATCGAGTCAAACATTGTGTATTGGAGGCACACCAGTAAGTTTATCTATTTCATATGCAGGGGGAAATGGAACGGTGAGTTATCAGTGGTATCAAAGTCCAATCAATTCGAATACAGGAGGAACACCGATTATAAGTGCGAACAGCAGCACCTTCTCCCCTCCAACAAATACGGCTGACAGCCTCTTTTATTATTGTGTAATTTCTTTTCAGATAGGTGGGTGTTCATCCGTTGCTTCTGCAACTGCATTGGTAAATGTTGTGAATGATCCAGTAATTATCTCTCAACCTATTTTATCACAAGCCATTTGTCAAGGGAATACGGTTGTTCAACCCTTAAACTTTATTTATTCAGGAGGAACAGGTGTAACATCAATAACCTGGTATCAGGTTGGGACCCCAAATATCGTGGTAAATGGTATTAACAGCACAACATTTCAACCAAATCCTTTCAATACGGCGGGAACTTTCAATTATTATGCAGAAATTACTTCGAATGGTGTTGGATGTGATAATCTGTCGACTTTAGCGAGTGAAATAATTGTCCATCCAACACCTTATGTAGATAATTTGAATGACACAATCATCTGTAACAATGAAACGGTGGATATTAATATCAGCTCAACAGTGTCGTCCAATTTTCAGTGGGTTGCATTACCTAATTCAAATGTATCTGGTGAATTAACAACCATACAAAACACTAACCTAATTACAGATTCATTAACGAATACAACCACAAGCCCTGAATTTGTCACCTACACAATTACCCCAACTTCATTCCCTTTTGGATGTCCTGGCCCAGACTCATTGGTTGTCGTTCAGGTTCAACCCGATGTTGTTTTAGCCGGGCAAACAAACATTGAAATCTGCAGCGGTAGTCCGGTCAATGCAATTTTAGCTGCTAATATACCTGCCAACTTTAATTGGTTTGTTACAATCGATAATCCGAATGTAACGGGAGAATCTCTTTCACCCAGCACGAGTAATGTGATCAATGATTACCTTACAAATAATACCTTGATGAATCAGGTAGTTGTTTACTCTATATTCCCTATTTCAATTGATGGCTCTTGTGATGGATTAAGTCAGACCATAGTCGTAACGGTAAAACCACCCTTACAACTATTAAATGAAGATACCTTAACCATTTGCAGCGGAGATAATGTAAATTTAGCTTTAATTGCGAATACAAATGTGACCTTTAACTGGTACGCCGACCAAAATCCGAATGTATCAGGTGAGTCGACATTTGTCACCAGCTCGGCCTTAATTAATGATACTTTGCTAAACAACAGCAATACGGTTCAAGAGGTGACCTATCATGTTATAGGCACGAGCACTGGGAATGGCTGCTCAAGCCCAATTATTCCGGTAATCGTTTATGTAAATCCAGTTCCTTCGGTTGATCCCATTTTGGATACGCTACTCTGCACTGGTACCAATTTCAATCCAATATCATTCACTGGTGCCATAAATGGCGCTACATATGATTGGACAACAAATAACAGTAACATTGGTATACCTCAACAAAATGGTCAAAATTCTACTCCTGGCTTCATCGCTTCAAATGGAGGTATTTTCCCTGAGCAATCCGATTTCACCGTTATACCATCATTCTCAAGCAACAATGTTACCTGTGTTGGTGCCAATGAGACATTTAGTATTTCT
>DGBF01000028.1:967-4378 GCA_002384725.1 Flavobacteriales bacterium UBA4011 | reverse complement strand
TTGTTAGATTTTGAAATTTGTAATGCCACTCAAGTACCTATTACGTTTGTGTCGGGTAATGTGCCAAATACAATTTTTAATTGGACAAACACTAATCCATCCATATCGCTAAATGCTTCTGGAATTGGTGATATTCCCTCTTTTAATGCATCAAATTTATCCAATTTGGATCAAGTTAGCACGGTTACAGTTAGCGCCATGATTCAACTCGGGAATGTTCAATGCTATGGGGCAAATGAAGATTTTTTAATCACCGTGCACCCAACTCCACATCTGTTGAATACGGATATTGAAATTTGCTCTGGAGAAAACACCAATATTTTGCTCAACGCGAACATTGCCAGTTCATTT
This sequence comes from Flavobacteriales bacterium UBA4011, assembly GCA_002384725.1. Classification (GTDB taxonomy): domain Bacteria; phylum Bacteroidota; class Bacteroidia; order Flavobacteriales_D; family Crocinitomicaceae; genus UBA2040. Next base: position 4,027 of record DGBF01000028.1, on the reverse strand, counting down.
GAATGGCAAGCTAATCCAACGCTAAATGTTTTTAATGAAACTTCATTTCCTCTTCAAACAAGTACATTAATTAATGATGTATTAACCATAACTGCAAATACTACACAAGTGGTTGACTACATCGCAACTCCTATTTCTCTGCCGTTTGGTTGTATTGGCCCTGATTCTATAATAACCGTTTCTGTTCACCCGCTACCTTTCGTCGATTTTGAAGTTGTGAATCCAATTATTTGTGACCAGCAGCTTATTAATTTTCAAAATAACTCTATCGGGCTATTGAACTACAATTGGGATTTTGGAGATGGGAATACTAGTTTCCTTATTAATACGAGTAATACTTATGCTGCTCCAGGATTCTATGATGTCGAACTTACAGGAGTTGACGCCTTTACGGGCTGCCAAAACACTTCAGCTTTAACCATTCTAGTGTCTGAAACGCCGAATCCCAATTTTATCTTGTCAGATTCGGTCGGCTGTGAAGTTTTAGATGTACTATTCACAGCTCAAGAAAGTAATCCAAATTGGAATTATTCATGGGATTTTGGAAATGGGAATTCATCTCAACAATTTGCTTTTGCAGGACACTTGTTTGATTCGGTTGGATGTTATAATGTTTCTTTGACCGTTGAATCCAATGATGGATGCATCGCCTCATACACTGAAAATAACGCCATTTGTATTTTAGAAAACCCTATTGCCGCATTTACGGCAAACAATCAAATTTTTTCAACTTTAGAACCAGCCTATGTGCAGTTTACGAATGCGTCTGTTTTTGCAGACAATTATTATTGGCAATTTGGCGACTATACAAACAGTATTATTGAAAATCCAAATCATGAATTCTTCGATGTGCCGAATAATTTTGTTGTCACGCTCACCGCAAGTAACCATATTGGATGTCAGGATACAGCTACTATGATTATTTCTGTTATTCAAGATATAGCCCTTTACGTCCCCAATTCATTTACACCAAATGGAGATGAAAATAACCAAAGTTTTAAAGCCGTTTTATCCAGTGGGTTTAAACCGGGGGCTTTCCAAATGCTGATTTTCGATAGATGGGGCGAATTGGTTTTTGAGTCCTTTGATGAAAACGCTGGATGGGACGGAACTTACGGCGCTGGCCCATATGGGCGAGAATGTCAAATTGGAACTTATACCTGGAAAATTACAGCAATTGTTCTCGCAACTGGCGAGACTAAGTTGTTTGTGGGTCATGTCAATTTGATTAAGTAAGATTCAAACCAATGATTACCTGTGAAATAGAATTTTCAGCCTAAGTTGTTATACACTCCTTCTTATTGCAAAATCAATTGGAATTTACTGATTCTAGCTTGGTTGTAAAAGGTGTGCCCTTGAGGTTAAATTAGGGAAAGTAGTAAACAGAATGATCTAATTGAATAAAAAAGAGCGCAATTTTTTTGTGGAATAGCATTCATTGTTTAATGAATAAGATATGATAAAAACAGGATTATTTACTTTCATCGTTTTTGTCTCCCTTTGGATAATTTTCGGGCAACAAAAGGGCGAAAACGGAACGAATGAAAAAGTTATTCGGAGAAATGACAGTACTTGGAATTATACTGATAATAATTCCTCCGATTACATTAAAGCGATACTATTTTCAAAACTCGAAATACCCAAGACGGATTCGAATGAAACTGTAATTGTACACGAAGGCTATTCATTGCTTTATAATGAGCTCCATGAACAAGCAAGTTGGGTTGCGTATGAATTGACGAAAGAAGAGACCTTTAAAATTTACGACCGAACAAATAAATTTATACCCGACCCAAAAATTATAACAGGCAGCGCCAGCGGTAAAGATTATGCAAGATCGGGATATGATCGGGGGCATTTAGCTCCTGCGGCAGACATGGGTTGGTCTCCTATTGCTATGGCTGAAAGTTTTTTCTATAGCAACATGAGCCCACAAACGCCCAGTTTTAATCGCGGGATTTGGAAAAAGCTAGAGGGACTAACAAGATCTTGGGCGTTGGAATATAACTCAATCTATATTGTCACTGGACCTGTTCTAGGACCCAATTTAAAATCCATTGGACCAAATAAAGTTACTGTGCCAAGTTATTTTTATAAAGTAATTCTTGATAATACAGAACCGAACATGAGGGGGATTGGTTTTATCATTCCGAATGCGGGTTCAACTGATTCATTACAATATTTTGCCGTTTCCATTGACAGCGTTGAAAACTTGACTGGTTTTGATTTTTTTCCTTTATTAGAGAACGAAACCGAAAATAGGGTTGAAGAAAAACTATGCATCAAATGCTGGTCTTGGTAAGAACTTACGATTAAATTTTTATCGAAATAGTAAAATAAATCAATGCCTAAAAAATAATCTAACTCCATTTATCAGTTGATAAAAAAATCGATCAAAATAAAATTTACATCTGTAATCTCAGACCAATAGTGAGCGCGTAATAATATGAATCAATTGGCTACGGACGATACAAATCATAATTGTGTTCAAAGTGTACGACCGGACTCCACATTTTACTGAAAGCGATATTTAAGTTACTGTCGAAAAACCAATGTGGTTTAACGAAATTAGAATTCATAGGAAATTGAACATAATTCACAAAGGCAAAATCCACTTTGTCTCCTAATTTTACCGCATTTTTAATTGTTGCATTTAATCGAAATATGAAATCAAATAATGTTCGTTGAAAATAGGGTAGCCCATTTTTTCTGAAATGCTCAAATACTTTTGCATAATCGTATTCTTTTTTACAGCATTTAACGATGAATGATACAATCCAATATGGTAAAAAAGATCAAAAATATCATAGTAACTTCTGACCCATAACTCTCTTTTAATTTCTTGTTGAAAATAGGTTTGTTTTTTTCGATTGCTGTTAGATATTGCACTCAAAAATCTGAGAATCATACTTAATTGATGATGGCTAATTTGATAATGCTGGCGAATGTGAGGAGCATCCTGTATTTTATTCAATGCCGTTATTAAATTAAAATCAGACATTATTAAAGCAACAATATTTACCTCATAGAAATAATCTATTCTTCTCACTTTTTCACCCT
>DGBF01000028.1:430-930 GCA_002384725.1 Flavobacteriales bacterium UBA4011 | reverse complement strand
TCTCAAATCATTTAAAATATCGGCTTTTCTCTCTTCGTCATCACATTGTAATATTTCAATTGCTGCCAATCGACCAATCAATATTGGATGTCGAGCGAGCTTAGAAACATTATTGGCGATCTTTGTTTTAATATTCCCGAATAATAAATAATGCCGCAGCGCAGACAAGCATTCAAAAAATAAAGCATCATTTTTAGAAAGAATTTTTTCCCCTTGTTCAGCACGAGTCACAAAAACACCATAGCCCTTATTCAGAGAAGAATAGTCAACAAAAATAGATAAGACATGACGAATAAATGGTTTGTTTTTTAATAACAATGAATAATCTTCATCTTCCAAAATCACATCCCTAAGCAAGATACCGATCGAATTGCCGACATAAATAGATTCTGAATAACTAAATTGATCAAGCTTTAAGTGTTTACTCCTGAAAATCAAGTCAACATCAGCAAACCGACGCATGAGAAGTAGCTCTCGAATTGTTCGAATAAATACATCTG
>DGBF01000028.1:0-247 GCA_002384725.1 Flavobacteriales bacterium UBA4011 | reverse complement strand
AATACCAATTGTCTTGATATTGATTCGCACCAAATTGAATTACTTGATTGGAAAACTGATTGTAAGAAGCATAACCTAAAAATCTTGATAACGTATTTAGTGTGTTTTTACTTGGTTCGACTGCGGAACTTTTGTCTACGCCAAAAAATCTCCGAATCGTATTGTAATTAATTGATTCTTCAAGCTCAGTCAGAATAGCGTCAGACAATAGCTGACAATCTCCTCGCCGTTGGATACTAATTCCAAG
>DGBF01000147.1:1118-4430 GCA_002384725.1 Flavobacteriales bacterium UBA4011 | reverse complement strand
CATCGTCAACTCTGTCTTTTTTGTTTTTCATTTCAACCTCAGTCGCAGCACCAACATAAAGAACAGCAACACCTCCAGCTAATTTAGCCAAACGCTCTTGCAATTTCTCTTTGTCGTAATCGGAAGTTGTGTTTTCCAATTGCGCTTTGATTTGATTTACACGTCCAGCGATATCTGCTTTTTTACCAGCACCGTTGATGATAGTCGTATTCTCTTTGTCGATGTCCACTTTGACAGCAGTTCCCAACATGTCCATCGTCGTGTTTTCCAGAGTCATTCCTCTTTCTTCAGAAATCACTTGTCCACCCGTCAATATTGCGATGTCTTCCAACATTGCTTTTCTTCTGTCACCGAATCCTGGAGCTTTAACAGCAGCCACTTTCAGTGAACCTCTAATTCTATTTACAACCAAAGTTGCCAATGCTTCACCGTCCAAATCTTCAGCGATAATCAACAAAGACTTTCCAGCTTGAGCAACAGGTTCCAAAACAGGAAGTAATTCCTTCATGTTCGAGATTTTCTTGTCGTAAATCAAGATCAAAGGATTCTCCATTTCAGTAATCATCTTTTCTGTATTCGTTACGAAATACGGAGATAAATAACCTCTGTCGAACTGCATTCCTTCCACAGTTTTTACCTCTGTTTCTGTTCCTTTTGCTTCTTCAACTGTGATTACACCATCGTTTCCAACTACTTTCATTGCATGAGCAATCAACGCACCGATGGTTTCGTCGTTGTTTGCTGAAATAGAAGCAATTTGCTTGATTTTCTTGTTGTCTGAACCAACTTCGCTCGATTGCTCACGCAAAGAATTCACCACTTCGATAACCGCTTTGTCTATGCCGCGTTTCAAATCCATTGGATTCGCGCCAGCAGCAACATTTTTCATTCCTGCACCAATGATTGCTTGAGCAAGAACGGTTGCAGTTGTTGTTCCATCACCAGCGATATCAGCTGTTTTTGAAGCTACTTCTTTCACCATTTGAGCACCCATGTTCTCAATCGGATCTTTCAATTCTATTTCTTTCGCTACAGTAACACCATCTTTTGTGATGTGTGGAGCGCCAAATTTCTTCCCAATAACAACGTTACGTCCTTTTGGTCCAAGTGTCACTTTCACGGCGTTCGCCAATGCGTCAACACCTCTTTTTAATTTCTCTCTCGCTTCTACGTCGAATAATATTTCTTTTGCCATTTTCTATGTTTTTAAGGTGATTAAAGTATCCCGTAAATGTCTGATTCTCTCATGATGAGGTAATCTTTTCCTTCTAATTTGATTTCAGTTCCTGAATACTGTCCGTATAAGACCAAATCACCTTTTTTCACGGTAACAGGTTCATCCACTTTTCCAGGTCCAACTGCGATTACTTTTCCTTGCAAAGGCTTTTCCTTCGCGGTATCAGGAATAATAATACCACTCGCTGTTTTTTGTTCTGCCGGCGCTGCTTCTATAAGAACGCGATCGGCCAATGGTTTAAATTTTACTGACATATTTTTATAATTTGAGTTTTGTTTTTTACTTTTTTTATTGCTCGAATATTGTGCCATCCAATGAATTCAGACAGAATTGCATCTTTAAAAAGGTTAGCGCATAAAAAATGTCAGTACGAGTGACATACTGACATCTAAATCTCTTGAGAGAAGTTTCTTATTCGTTTCCAGCTGGAGCTGTAGGTTGACCTGGTTGCTCTGTTTGAGTTGGTTGTTCTACTTCAATCACTTCAGGTTTGTTTCTCAATGTCAACAAAATACTAAATAACATAATCACAGACGCCAAAGTCCATGTTCCTTTAACGATAAAGTTGTTTGTTTTTTGAACACCACCCAATTGTTGAGCTGATCCAAAATCACTACTCAATCCACCTCCTTTTGGATTCTGAACGAAAACGAGGAAAGTAAGCAAGATACTTGCTAGGATGATGATAATTTGAAATAAAATATCCATGACTAATTATTTGTTTTTCTTTAATTTCTTAATTTGGTTTGCAAAGAAACTCTTTTTTTCTGGATTAAGCAACATTAATTGATGATAGCATTCGATTGCTTTTGAAAAACTTCCTTGCAACACATAAATTTCCGCCAAAGTCTCACTTACAGGCATTTCTTTTTCGCTCAAACTCGCCTTCGCAATTTTAGAAACTTTAAAGAATTCAGCTGCTTTTTTCTGTGGAGCTTCAGTCTTAGAAATACGTGTTATTTTGGGGTCTTCTTGAATGAATTTGTCTAAAATTTCGTTGGCTCTTTGTTTTACTTGATATTCCTGAGAGTGAGTATTAGCACTAACTTTCAACCAATCAATGAATGAACGTTTTTCGTTCGCTAGTTTTTGCTCGAAACCGGTTACTATTTCAGATGAATCTTCCGTTATTTCTTCTATCTCTTCTGTGATTTCGTTTTCCTTTAATGTTAAATGGTAACTTTCCGCCAAAGCATGAGAAGTTATTTCATCGAGCTCGGGAACTTCGCTTTTTTCAATTAAATCCAAAGATATTTCTTGGGCAAATTCAGACGGTTGTGTTTGATCAATTTCGACATTTTCTATTACTTTTTCTTCAAATAAATCAGCCGAAGGGTCAAAGGAGGAAAGGGGTTGTATTTCATTCGCTACGAATACTTCTTCGGCAACAGGTTCGATTTCGGGTTCAACTTCCAATTCTCGCTCAACATAGCTCTCAATATCCACACGTAATTCATGTATTTCTGGTTCGATCAATTCAGTTTCAATTATCTCCTCTGAAATAATGGTCTTCGATTCTATTTCAAGCTCACCAGCAGGCGGTTCGTCGTTATTTTCGTAAGTCAGCAGTTCTGGAATTTCTTCCTCCAAGGAAACTTCAGGAACTACTTCGCTTTCTTCAATTTCTGTAATTGGGTCGATTACTTCAACTTCTGCAACTTCGGTAACTTTTTCTTCAATCTCAATATTCGGTTCTTCGGAAACAATGACAGGAATTATCGTCTCTGGAATTTCGTCAAAATCAATCGGATTTATTTCGTCATCATCAAAGTGAACTTGCACAGGTTCAAACGACATTTCTTGCACTTCGAAGGTTTCAAAATTGGAGTTATCTGTAGTCAACTCCATTTCCGCTCTTTCAATTACGCGTGCTTCAGCAACCTCTTTTACTATTTCTTTTTCAGGGACAACCTCTTCAGCAGGAATTGGTTCAATTTCTTGTTCAGGAGAATTTTCGAAAACTTCTTCTACAATTTCTATTTGCTGAATTGGTTCTGAAATGATTTCTTCTGCAGCCACAATTGTGGTAATTATTTCTTCGGCTACCATTTCCGTAATTGGAGTGGGTGTTTCAA
>DGBF01000147.1:374-1023 GCA_002384725.1 Flavobacteriales bacterium UBA4011 | reverse complement strand
GGTGTTTCAATCGTCGTTTCTACAACTTGTTCAACCGAATTGATTAATTGGTACAAATGCGCTCTGTCACTGATTCGGAATGCATGTTGATTTAGCGACTCTTCAAAATTGATCGATTTGGTTTTACCCAAGGTTTGAAGCAACAAAATAGGAAAACTTTGAGCGTACGGATACTTTTCAATCAGTTTCTCAATTTCTTGAATATCATCAACTGTGCAAAGTGATGGATTAGCAATTTTGTGCGCTATATCTTCTACCGTCATTACCAACCAGACATTAATTTAGCGACCACATCCTGCACCATTTGCGCGTTTATTTCTTCTATCAATTGACTTTCCACTGACGATATATCTTTGTTCGAATCGAAATCCATGAATTTGCTCAAAGATAAAGTCATTTTGTCTTCTTCTGGTTTTGTAATGAAAATTGTGAAATTAGCGGTAATTGTCAATCTGTTTTTCGCAGCCACATCTCCCGGTTGGAGAGCAATTGGAGAAACATTATATCCATTTACGACACCTTCAATATTAACTTCTGCCGAATTGCTTGGATTCAATAGTAAAGTAGTGTTGTTTTGAATGCCATCTCGCAAAGCTTCTGTCAATTGAGAAGAGTAAGAGTTAGGCGCTGTTGCCGAATTATTGTCCAA
>DGBF01000147.1:0-238 GCA_002384725.1 Flavobacteriales bacterium UBA4011 | reverse complement strand
TTACAGTGAACGTTTTCCATTCCTCAGGCATTGTTCCGTCCACGAAAGTAAAGCGTGAAGGCCAACAAGATGTTAGCGTGAACCCAACAAATAATGTAAAAACAAATTTCATCATAAATTCAAATTGTACTCTTTAATTTTTCGATACAAAGTTCGTTCTGAAATACCCAATTCTTCAGCAGCATATTTTCGCTTTCCTCGGTGTTTTTCAAGTGCTTTTTCTATCAATTCTTTTTCT
>DGBF01000143.1:7582-7847 GCA_002384725.1 Flavobacteriales bacterium UBA4011 | reverse complement strand
CGGCAAGTATCGAAGAAGTTTCGAAATTGATCAACAAACAAACGCCGGCCGCTTTGGTGGAAATGGCAGATGGAAAATTCCACATCGTTACGAAATACGATATCATTTCTTCTTTGGCTTAAATGAAGGTAAGGGATCAAATGGGGCGAGAACTGGAGATTAAAACTCCCGTTCGGCGTATCGTTTCTTTGGTTCCATCTCAAACAGAATTTCTATATCATCTTGGTCTGGATGCCGAAGTTGTCGGAATTACCAAGTTTTGCGT
>DGBF01000143.1:6827-7345 GCA_002384725.1 Flavobacteriales bacterium UBA4011 | reverse complement strand
AAGAACTTTGTCCAGATTTAATAATCGGGAACAAAGAAGAAAATGATCAGGCGAATATCGACGATTTAAAGCAGATTGCTCCCGTTTGGATGAGCGACATTAAGACTTTAGACGATGCTTTCGAAATGATGGTCGAACTAGGGAAAATCGTCCGCAAAGAAGAGCAAGCCAAAATAATGGTGAAACAGATTCAAGTCAAATTTGACCGTTTAGTGCTTCAACCTAAGAAATCCGCACTTTATTTCATTTGGAAAGATCCTTGGATGTTAGCTGGAGCAGATACTTTTATTTCGGATATGCTCGAGAAATGCGGATTCATAAATCGTGCATCGGGTAGTCGTTATCCATTGTTGGGCGAAGTGAATGATGAGATTGATATCATTCTACTCAGTTCGGAACCTTATCCTTTTAAACCAGCGGATATGGATGAAATTCAAAAGAAATTCCCAAAAGCAAAAGTCCTTTTTGTCGATGGGGAAATCTTTTCATGGTATGGATCGCGTTTATTGAAAGCGACC
>DGBF01000143.1:6138-6619 GCA_002384725.1 Flavobacteriales bacterium UBA4011 | reverse complement strand
CTGCTTACTTCAATCGGATAATATTGCTTTGAACGGCGTACTTGAAGATTTCATTCATTGGTGAATATTCCTCCTTAAAATCCAGTCGCCCTTCGAGAGTCGCTTTTTTCGCGTCAGTATTGGTGACGGTGACACTAATATTTTTCGTTTTTGAGAAGAATGATTTCGAATTGAAATAGATCGGCAAACCATTTAAAAATGTCATGAACCATTTGTTGCCGGTAATGTTGGTGAAGTTTGTCAAGTTTCCATCCAGCTTCAAGAGGCAGTTTTGTGGATTCATCTTCGTTTTCGCATTCTTTTCTGAACTAAAAAGATAGGTTTGAGGGTCAATCTTCGTTATATAGAAATCTTTTATGCCATTGGTAATAACGCTCTCGGATTTGAACATGAAATGTAATTCTTTTAGGAAACTACTCTTTTTCAGTGCAGCAATGAAATCAACCGAGTCTTTAAAATTAAGCACCATATCTATATCTGG
>DGBF01000143.1:3098-6042 GCA_002384725.1 Flavobacteriales bacterium UBA4011 | reverse complement strand
TCCACGATAATTCACGGCTATTGCCTCTATTTCGGGAAGTACCAATCTTTTCGATTTCAAAATAGCATGCAAGGAATCCTGCACACTTTTCGGTATGAGTGTGGTGTAGAAATGCATTCCAGATGGAATCAAAGTGTAATTTTTGTTCAAGAAAATGTCTTTTACATCGTAGTTCTTAATGAGTTGACCCGTTAAAACCATGGAGTGCTCATTAAGCGTAAGATCAACATCCGTGCGCGTAAATAAAGTCGAAGACCCGTATAACATTCCTCTACTTGTCACTTGAACGAGTTTTGTAGTTTCTTTTTGAGCAATTTTACCAGCTAAATCTCCCTTTATCGGTGTGAAAGCAATTTTTTGAGCCATTTTAATCGCACGTGCCTTTTTCTCGAAATCAAATTTTTTCTTCCCGAGATAGGTCAAAACAACGCCAATATTTTCATTAATTGAATAGCATTGGTCCGAATCGAGTGCTCTTAGTGCATTTTTCCGCATCAAATCAGGACGTGTCAAATTATAACTCATACCCAACATTTGTTCCCCTTCGAAAGGGAAAACGTAGACTACTATATCGGATAAAAAGTCAATACCCAAATTTTTACTCACCCCTTTTCTCTTCCATTTCTTGTTGATCTGCTCGTTTATCACTTTGATCACCTCAGGATCATTCGCTTCGAGTAAGACTGAAAACAAGGTGCTTTTCAGTGCTGCTGAACCATCCAGACGCATAGCGAAAATTGCATTTTCAGGTAAGTGCGTTAGATTTTCTATGGGTTTGTCTACGGCGAAAAAACGGCCAAATAGAAATAGCGTCCAAATGGTGACAAGGAAAAATAAGGAGGCAAGAAGACGTTTTAATCGCATAAGGGTTAACTATTTTCAAAAGTACGATAATTGGCGAAATACTATATTTGTAGTATGGGAAAAATACTGTTTAAAATTCTTAAACTTTTTGGCTGGAAAATTGATTCCAAAACGCCTGATGTAAAGAAATGCGTTGTGGTAATGGGACCGCATACCTCCAATTGGGATTTTATTATTGGGAGAATCGCGTTTTCTCAGTATGGCGTCAATACCAAGATTTTAATTAAAAAGGAACTTTTCTTTTTTCCTCTGGGTTTTATTCTAAAAGCAATTGGCGGTATTCCCGTTGATAGAAAAAAAGGAACCAACATTACCGATCAAGCAGTGCAATACTTCAACGACAACGATGAAATGTTTATGATTTTCACACCTGAAGGAACGAGAAGTTATAGCCCGAATTGGAAAAAAGGCTTTTATTACATTGCTCAAAAGGCTCAGGTTCCGATTTACGTCGGATACATGGATTACGAGAAGAAAATTGGAGGATTTTACGGGGAGTTTAAACCAACGGGTGATGTTAAAAAGGATATTGAAGGCATAAAAGATATTCTTCGAAATTACAAAGGGCGCTTTCCTGAAAATGGAGTTCGTTAACCTTTTTCTATTCGTCCAGTAGATCTGTTGTAGCCGTATGGACAATGCTTACAACTACTTTTACAACAATAACCCCGCTTAATATGGTATTTCTCTGTGAAAACAATGTAACCCTCAGGACTGGTGTAATAATCTTCTGGATCTAGTTTTCCACGCTTGGAGAAAAAGGAGAAATCATCTGTCATATGGCAAAAATACAGTTAATAAATATGCAAGCAAGCGAATCGTACAAAGTTCCATCACCAGTCCAAGCTTTTCAATTGGAATGGATGAAGGAAAGAAATTTGTCCATCACGATTAAACGTGATGATCTAATTCACAATGTTGTATCCGGTAACAAATGGCGGAAGTTAAAGTTCAATCTACTTCAAGTAAAACATTTGGGGAAAACGGGAGTTTTAACCTTCGGAGGAGCTTATTCGAATCATTTATTGGCAACTGCTCATGTTTGTCATTCTCATGGATTGCAATCTATGGCTATCGTTAGAGGCGACGAATTGAATGAAAAAAGCAATGATATTCTGCGTCAATGTGCGGAATGGGGCATGAAATTCCGATTCGTTTCTCGGGAGGAATATCATTTAAAAGACGACTTCGAATACAAGAACGAATTAAAAGATGAATTCCGCAGCCATTATATTATTCCAGAAGGAGGAAAGAGCTACTTGGGAATAATCGGTTGTCAAGAAATTGTTTCTGAATTAGAGGGAGATTTTGATGAGATTTGGGTTGCGCAAGGAACTTGCACAACAAGCATTGGTTTGGCCTTGAGTTGTAATGAAAATCAGACTATTCAGGCCGTTCCCGTCTTAAAAAGATTTGATGTAAGCAAAGAAATAAACGATATCATGAAGTTCGCTGGGTTTGATTCGGAATCCGTTGACCAAGTGTTGTCGAGAATGAATGTTCACTCGGATTATCACTTCGGCGGTTACGGCAAAAAGACCGAGGAATTATCAAACTTCATATTGAAAATGAAAGAGGAGCATCATCTAGATTTAGACCCAATTTATGCGGGAAAAGCCTTTTTTGCTTTGCTGAATTACTACAAAAACTCAAATATCGAGAACCGCAAGATCGTATTCTTACATACTGGTGGACTGATCGCCGGAAGTTACTTGAAATAAAGATCTCATCCAGATTCTGATAGTTATCGGAACGGAACGGGGTTCAATGTTTTAAACTCAAAACTATCGGATGAAACGTTTTCTTTGTTCTTTGTAGAAAGAATATTTCAAGAACAATTCTAGTGCTCCTGCCGTTTTCGTAGGGATTCTGTTGATGTTCATCATAGCATCATACGATAATCCAACTTGGAAACCATTCCATTTCATCATAACCGAAGTGATTAATGCATCATTCAAGCGGTAATTCAATCCTATGCTGAGCATGGTTTCTTGCTCGAAAGTTGTTCTACGAGAACCTTCGTCCAATAGTATATCAAAAGATGTTCCAATGATCACATCTCTGTGCGGTCCTTGAAACA
>DGBF01000143.1:2776-2939 GCA_002384725.1 Flavobacteriales bacterium UBA4011 | reverse complement strand
TGAGGAGACAATAAGAATTTGTAACGATCCAATTTGATACTGCCGCTTGTATGAAAGATATATTGACGGAAGGTTTGAAAAGAAAGTGATCGAAATCCTTGTTCAGGCGCGTTCAAATGATTCGCTGAGAATCCAATGTCAAATTTAGATCCATCTCGATACA
>DGBF01000143.1:2084-2418 GCA_002384725.1 Flavobacteriales bacterium UBA4011 | reverse complement strand
GGTGAGTGTTTTTGTTAGAGCTTGATTCCGTAGAAAAAACAGTGTTATCAAAGCCAATTCCATTCCACTGGTTGTCCCACGTTTGAATCTGTGCCTTAAGTGATCGGTTGATTACACCTGGCTTAATTCCCAAAGAGAAATAAGATTTTTCATATCCTTCCCAAACATAATTAAAAGGAATAGAAACAATGTGAGACATGATTTGTGCATCTCCAGTTGCATCGTTGTTATATTGTGCTCCTAAGCCAAACCAGCCACTTCGCAATCTATCATTCCCCAATTTTATTTCAGCACTCACCGCATTCGTTCTGATTTGGTTCGGTAATGCAGAAAG
>DGBF01000143.1:1245-2016 GCA_002384725.1 Flavobacteriales bacterium UBA4011 | reverse complement strand
TTGGTTCGGTAATGCAGAAAGCCATTGCGCTCGGTAATTGGTAAAGAAAGTAACGTCTTGTTCCATTGTAGCCGTTGATGCAGGGTTCAATAACGAAGGCGAACTGTACCACATACTGAAATGAGGATCTTGTTGAGCAAAGGAAATGTTAGCAGAAAATATAGATAAGAGGATAAGTGTTTTTTTCATTTCCTTGATTATTTAATAAGAGTTATCGTTCCCGCCTTAACACCTGTCAGACCTCCAATTAGCGAGTATTCAGCCGTCCAAGCGAATGTAGCAGGCGGTAATTTTCTTCCGTTGAATGTTCCGTCCCAGCCTTCAGATTGGTTAGAAGTTTCAAACATTTTTTGTCCATAGCGATCAAAAATTCGGAAAGTCATAGTTACAATTCCAGGTCCTTTCAGATAAACTTTGTCGTTTACTCCATTATCATCAGGCGAAAAACTATTCGGAACGTCGATTACATCTTTAAAATCTATTCCAACAAAAATGGTGTCTTGTATTGCGCAACCTTCTGGTGAAATGTACTGAACAATTACGTTGGTAGGGATCAAAGGCGAACCTACTGTTTCTGGACAATTAGGGCATTCAAAGATGTCATTCGGAATCCAGTTATAGGTTCCTCCGCCCGGGAATCCATTTGCAGCAAGATAAGCTGCTCCGCCCATTTCTATTAATGTGTCGTTGCTGACATCCATAGAATCCATGTAATTACCAACGAGTATTGTATGCGATACCGTACTTGGGCCATCTGGGCCAATAATTCCA
>DGBF01000143.1:574-1026 GCA_002384725.1 Flavobacteriales bacterium UBA4011 | reverse complement strand
AGGTGTTCCGCCACCAAAACTCCAACTGTAAGACGTCACTACTCCAACTGAGGTGTCTTGAAAGAAGATGCAATCTCCAACACAAATGGAATCGTCAAAAGCAAAACCGGCCTGAATCTGAGAGAAGTTGGAAAAAGGAATCAGTAAAAAGGCAAAAAAAGCAATTATTATTTTCATACTCGTTTTTATATACGTCTACGAAAGTAAAGAAAAAAGTCCTTTTGGTCTAAATTTTTTTTTAAAATTGGACGAATCAGAAATTAGCGCATCGTTTTTAACTCTTCGATCAACAGTTTTGCCTCACCTACATCATGCGTACGAATTATCTGAGCGCCCTTTAGTAAAAGCTCTTTATGCAGTTGATTAGTAGGTGCTAACGTCTCGTCTATGGAAACCTTAAATTTCTTCTGAATAAATGATTTCCTTGAAATTCCGACTAAAATTGGGCATTC
>DGBF01000143.1:0-492 GCA_002384725.1 Flavobacteriales bacterium UBA4011 | reverse complement strand
CCAGGGTCGATGATTAAATCATGAATTCCCATTTGATGGAAGGTCCGAATTCTTTCGCTGAAATAGTAAAATAATTCTTGGGTAATATTTTCATATTCTGTCAAACTCTGCATGGTTTGAGGAGTTCCACGCATGTGCATAATGATGTATGGCACCTTATGCTTTGCGACGATTTTGGGTAATTCTGCGTCCAGATGTCCTGCACTTATGTCGTTTATGATGTCGACCCCTTCATCCAAACCAACTTTTGCCACCTCCGAACGAAAGGTATCCAATGAAATTAACGAGTTCGGAAATTCCCGTCGCAACATTTTTATAGAAGGTTGAATTCTGCCTATTTCATCAGCTACGGAGACATCTTTTGCTCCGGGACGACTGGAATAACCGCCTAAATCTAGGATATCAGCTCCTTCTGAAAGCATTTTCCCAGCCATTTTCAGCAAATCTGCATCCGTTGAAGCACGGCTCTTGTCATAAAATGAATCGGGCGTG
>DGBF01000112.1:1018-5985 GCA_002384725.1 Flavobacteriales bacterium UBA4011 | reverse complement strand
GTCCTTCTGGATTCTCATAGAATTCCTCCACAACAATTTCTCCATCCGATTCATGCTGGTAGTAATCTTCCTTATCCAAGTGAGTGAAAACGGCTTCATCAAAACTTTGTGAAATAAATTCTGCCGGGCTCACCTCTTTGATTGGCAGCAATTCTAATATTTCACGAGCGCCATAACCCACTTTTCCGAATCCGGTGAGAACAAGTTTGAAATTACTGTCCAATTTGACTTGCTTCAATTGTTCCTCCATTTCTAAACGGTCGAAACATTCATTAACTCGCTTTAAATCGAACGTTTTATTCTTTTTTCCAAGCGCATAAAACGCATTATATGAACCCACAACTCCAGCAAAACGTCCGAAACCAGTTACTCGTCTACCTTCTTTGTTGGTCAATAATTCGTAATCAATCAATTGGATTTTTTTCTCTAAAATTGCCTTCAACAAACCTCTATTATAAGCTTGTTCTTTGCTCGTATGCGAAAAGAAAAGGAACTTCTTATTGGGGATTAAATCGCTGATGTTCACTTCTTTCACACCCATAATGATGTCACAACCACTCAAATCTTCTTGAAGTGTAATTCCTGCTTCGATGTACATTTCATCAGGGAAAGAGCGAACAGAACTTGGTTGCACCACCAATTCGACGTTACTAAAATTCTTCAGAATCTGAGCACATTGCCCAGGTGTGAAAGGTACGCGTTTATCTGGTGGAACTTTACCTTCTCGGAGTATTCCAAATTTAATTTTGTCTATGCTCATTATTCAATTGGTTCGTCCAGAAGCCATTCATCGATAAATTCACGAACGCAACCTTCTCCTCCTTTTTTTGTCAATACTATATCTACATTAGATTTTATCACCTTCACCGCGTCAGCGGGACAAGCAGAAAATCCAATGTTTTGAATTACTTGTAAATCGTTTATATCATCACCAATCATGGCAACATTACCCAAGTCTATTTCTAGACTTTCACAAAATTCTTTGAGAACGCCCATTTTCTCGTCACGGCCCAAATAAAAATTTTGTATGCCCAGCAATTCCGCTCTCGCTTTAACTGCTTCACCTTTGAATCCTGATGAAATGATGCCGACTTGAAAATTTAATTTCTTCGTTAAATGAAGAATGGCCATTCCGTCTTTGGTGTTGTACTTTTTGAATTGATCACCTTTTTCACTGGCATACATTCCGCCGTCGGTCAAGACTCCATCCACGTCTAGAATCAATAATTTGATTTTTTCCAACTTTGTTTTCCAAATGTGCGGACGATACAAGGTTTTAAAAAGCAAACTGTACAAATCAATTTCGTACTCTTCGGTAATTGCAGTGAGGTCGTAAATCGTCAATTCATGCGGTTCTTCGACATTCATGTCCGACAAAAAAGCTTGGTAATCCAAACCGTAATGGTCGCAAAGTCCTCTGAGATTCGATTCTAACAGCATTCTTTATACTATTTTCATTCCAATGGCCTGAGCGATTGGATTTAGAGTTTTCACCAAATTACGAAATTCGTCATGATTGAGCTGTTGTGCAGCATCAGATTTAGCAATTTTCGGGTTGGGATGAACTTCAATAATCAATCCATCAATACCCATTGCTGTGCAAGCTCTTGTCAGATCAGCAATACCATAAGCGTATCCCATGGCGTGACTCGGATCCAAAACGATAGGCAAATTGCAATACTCTTTCAACCAAGCTACACCACATAAATCCAACGTGAATCGGGTGCCCGTTTCAAAAGTTCTGATTCCTCTTTCGCAAAAAATAACATTCTCATTTCCACCGCTCAAAACAAACTCGGCTGCTTGAGCAAATTCTTGTAAAGTGGAACCAAATCCTCGTTTAATAAGTACAGGCTTTTGGGTTTTTGCACAAGCACGAAGAATACCTTGGTCGTACATTGCTTTTGCGCCAACTTGAATAACATCTGAATATTCAATAACTTCTTGAATATGGGATGCGTCACGAACCTCAGTAATGACATTCAATCCATGTTTTTCGCGCATTTTCGCAAGCAACTTCAATCCTTCCAATCCTAATCCTTGGAAACTGTATGGACTCGTTCTCGGTTTGTAACAACCCCCACGAAGCGTGCCCAAATTCAATTCTTTCAGCAATTCAGATGAAGATTCAATTTGTTCTTCCGACTCTACAGAACATGGTCCGCCGATAAGAACGGTTTTTCCAGTACTACCACCGATTACAGTATTTCCAATTCGAACTTCACGCGTTTCTTTTCGATATTCTCTCGAAGCTAGCTGCATGTCATTTTTCATTGGGAAAAATTCGGTAACAAATTCTTCAATTCCGTTGGGCAGTTCTTTCACTGACGAAGCCGTAATCAGAACGTGTTTGTCTGCTTTTTTATAATAAATGGCTTTGCAGTCTGCCGCGATAGCTTTCGCTTTTTGGTCGTCAACTGTATTAGCAAGATGTATTATCATAATTCTCCTTTGATAAGGTTTACAAAAGTAACGATTCCTTTCGCACGATTTTCATTGTCGATGATTGGCAAATAACTAATTGGGAAAGTGCAATTGCGGATTGCTTTCATCAATTCACCCACTGTTCTTTTCTCTTTCAAAGAAAACGGACTGGTGTTCATCAATGATTCGGCTTTCATTCCGTTCAAATCGCTCATGTTGCGCAACATTCCTTTTCGAATATCGGCGTTAGAAATCATTCCTCTTAAGGCATCTCCTTCGTCGACAATAAGACAAAAACCTAGATTTCCCTCTTCGATAGTCTTTAACACTTTCTCTAAATTCATTTCTGAAAACTTCACCACTGGCGATTCAGATAAAGGAATCATGAAATCTTTGATAAGAATACTGGATTCCATATCGCGTTTCGTTAAATCCATTAGCGCATGTCCAATGCTCGGTGCATTGAACAAATACGAACCAGAAACAGATGAAGAAACACCCATGTTCCTTAGAACGAAGCTTACTTCACCGTTCACGCCCCCATCGACATGGATAGACTTGTTCGGAAATTTCTTTCTGAAATGTCTAATTTTGGCAAAATTCAAGGCATCAAAAATGCCTCCACTTTGTCCTGGAATTGTTGCCATAATGAGGATGAAATCCCAATCAGAATATTTATCGAAAACCTCAACTGAAGTTGGCGTAATAACGGCAAGTCCTTTCTTTCCTGGAATATCATTTGGCAATTTGAATCCTTCCGAAAGGTTCTCGTATTGAAAAGTCACATATTCAACAGGCACTTGTCGAAGTGGTTCAAAATACTTTTCAGGTGTATCGGTAATGATATGCAAGTCGATTGGTGCATCCGTCCAATTTCGGATTTCTTTGATATCGTCGAATACTTTCAAGTCATCGTTGCAATCTACGTGAAGCAAATCCACCTTGTGTTGCACCAAATCGTCGATGGTTTCCTTCAGCGGGCGAACCTTATCGGAATAAATGGAACCTGAAATCTTCATAGTTTAATTGATGTTGAATATGGTTTCAAAATTATTTTTAGCAATCACAATCTCTAAACGCTTGGGTTGGACACGAGATTGTATGCTGTCTTGCAATTGTTTTAATAAAGCTCTTTCGTCGAATGAAAAAGTAGTTGCGTCGAATTTTTCTGTTGGAATGATTTTTAAGATCAGGACTCCGTTCTGTTCATCGAGTTGAATGGATTGTTTCTTACTTGCCAACAAATCATGCTCTTTCCAATAAACGGCGATATTTCTGGCGAACTCTTCATTTTCTATTTGCGTGTAAAAGACATCCAATTCATCGGATTCTAATTTGTTTCCGTAATCATTTCCGCAGGAAACAAACAGGAATAAAAGAAAGCTAAAACACGAATAGAATGCTATTTTCGTCATTGGCTCAAAGATACAAATGAAAGTCAAAAGAAAATGAATTTGATGGGAAAGATTGGAGTGGTTTTAAACAACTTTGGGATGTAGTTTGAATGAAAAAGTTAAATTTTCTTGAATTTGTTAAAAATGCGGACTAAAAACAGCGAATTTTGGTCCTGACTTCTTATTTAAAATTTAAAACTAAATTGGTGGTATGAAAAATCAATCTTTCATCGGCGCTAAGCAAAAAGCAAGTCTCATTGACCTGAACATTCCAAGTAATTTCTCAGGCAAACTCATCGTATTCATCCACGGATACATGGGATTTAAAGATTGGGGATGCTGGTATTTAGTAGAAGACTATTTCACCGAGCTTGGGTTTGGATTTTGTAAATACAATGTTTCACACAACGGTTGCTCAACTGAAGATTCGCTAAATTTTGTCGACCTAGAAGCTTTCGCTGAAAACAACTACACAAAAGAGTGCGAAGATTTTCAAGCTGTACTTTCCTTTATCGGAGAACAGAACAAACCTTTCCCTGAGATTTATGTCATCGGACACTCGCGCGGGGGTGGAATTGCGCTTCTTCAATCGAAAGATGAAATAATCAAAAAAGTAGCAACATGGGCGACGATTTCTGATATTGGGTCCCGTTTTCCGAATGGTGAAGCATTGACCGAATGGAAAGAAAAAGGATACTATTCGCGTTTGAATGGTCGAACGAATCAAAAAATGCGGCATAATTATTCCCAATACATCGATTTTCTGGTCAACAGAAACAACCTCGATATCCGACAAGCTGCAACCGAAAACACAAAACCGCTTTTACTCATTCATGGCGATGCGGACACTTCGGTAGATATTCGCGAAGGAAAAGAATTGGCGGAATGGTCGGGAAAGGAATTACACATTATTGAAGGAGCCGCACATACATTTGGGAGCTCCCATCCGTGGGGAAAAGAAGCCTTGCCTGACGAGTTAAGATTGGTTTGTCAACTTACCGCTAAATTCTTTTTGGAAAGAAACTAATCGTTGTACAAACGTACTTGTTTGATATATAACTCGCGCGTTCCTTTTTCAAGCTTGAATTCGATGTCCAAAGCATAATCTTCAAAGACAAATCGTCGACCAAATCGGTTTTAGGGGTCTTG
>DGBF01000112.1:379-915 GCA_002384725.1 Flavobacteriales bacterium UBA4011 | reverse complement strand
AGACAAATCGTCGACCAAATCGTTTATACAGGCTCATTTTAATTTCATAGACCTCATCTGCGAGATGTTGGATTTCTTCCGCGGTCATGGTCAGTTTTCCTTTGTTCAAACTAGATCTGGTAATTACATCGATCACACTTTCGTCGGGTTGAATATTGACCGTCGTTTCTGGATAGCAAATAAATTGATCGGAAGTAACTCCTTTGGTTGGTTGAACGACGCTTTCATTTCCCAATTGGGCGTTGACAATAAAGCCTAAATAACCAGGACGATACAGATTTTTCGTGATAATAACGCCGTTTACTTCTTCTTTAGGAAATGCGCGATGCACTAAAACACCCATCTGAACATACGATTGGTCGATGTTGAAATATTCTCGTTCCATGAAAGCTTCGTACGACCAAAGACTTGCCCAGACTTTTAAGATTCCCTCCGAAACAGATTTCTTTTCATCGCCGATAATGCCTGTTTTTGACTCATACAAGCCAGCTCCAGAAAATCCTTTGGCATCTTCTGCATTGGTCGATGAACGGAAA
>DGBF01000112.1:0-142 GCA_002384725.1 Flavobacteriales bacterium UBA4011 | reverse complement strand
ACTTGGGTCTATCTTCGTACTTTTAATCGCTTTTCGAATGGCTTTTAATTGTGCTTTCAAGGAATCTTGATTGTCGAATTGACCTTCATTTAATAAAAGTGCATCAATCAATTTTTGAGCACCCGATTGATGAACGTGCAGA
>DGBF01000205.1:10561-15996 GCA_002384725.1 Flavobacteriales bacterium UBA4011 | reverse complement strand
CATTTGCGCCTTCTTATTTGCTTGCATTTTTATTTTTTCGAATTTGGCAAAAAGCGTTCTTGGTTTTATGTTTCGAATTCCATTTTTGAAGCGTTGGAGAAATTCGGCAATTCAGACGGGTGAAGAAATTTATACTACCTCCAAGGAGCTGAAAAAAGAACCTGTCTCCTTTTGGGTTAAAACATTTCTAAGTACCTGTGGATCTTGGGTTTCGCGTTATTTAGTGATTAACGCCATACTCCAAGCTTTTTTAAACTTGTCTGTTTTCGAACACTTTCTGTTATTGGGTAAACAACTTGTGCTTTGGCTATTCATGCTGATAAGTCCTACGCCTGGAGCGAGTGGTGTTGCCGAATATGCTTTTGGTGAATTGTTGTCTAACTTTACCGCTTCGGCCATGTTGCTTGTTGCATTGGCGTTAATTTGGCGTTTGTTGTCGTATTTTCCCTACCTCATCATTGGAGCGGTTCTGGTTCCGCGATGGTTGAGAGGTCGTTAAGCTTTCTTTTCCTGAATCAATATCTGCTGCTTCAAAGGCAAACCCCAACGGTACCCCCCTAGGCCGCTTGTTATGCTTATTACGCGGTGACAAGGGATCAGAAATGCAATAGGGTTTCGGCCAACCGCTGTTCCAACAGATCGTGAAGCGCCAACTGGTAATTTTAATTTCATAGCTATCTTACCATAAGTAACGGTTTCGCCGATAGGTATTTTTAAAAGTTGATTCCAAACCTCTACTTGAAAGTCGGTTCCAACAGGATAAATAGAAAATTTCTTTTCAGGCCTCCTTAGAGAAATCGCTTCAGCAGCTTGCGCGTGTTCGGCCTTTCGTTCCTCCGTTATTTTTATTCCGGGAAAGTTATCGCTCAATCCAACCACCCCTTCTCTCCAGCTTTTAACAAAGGCCAACCAATGCACTCGTTTTTTAGAACTGCCGACGATAATTTCGCCATACATTGTTTCATGAAAAGAATAGAATAATTCTGCGACACCTTCAACGGGAACGGGTCGAATTCTTATGAACTCCCCATGTTTTATGGAGTGCTTTTTATCAGAAGTTGATTCAAAAAGGTCCGCTTGCATGCTTTCTAAAGGTTTTTACAAAGGAATGTTTCCGTGTTTTTTCCAAGGAAGACTTTCGCTTTTGTTTTCCAATGATTTGAAGGCTGCTATTAACCTTCCTCTAGTTTCTTCGGGAAGAATAACATCATCAACGAAACCTCTTTCAGCAGCACGGTATGGATTTGTGAACTTCTCAGCGTATTCCGCTTCTTTTTCTAACCATTTTGCTTGTGGATCATCGGCTCCAGCAATTTCTCTTTTGAAGATTATTTCTGCCGCTCCCTTCGCTCCCATTACTGCAATTTCTGCTGTTGGCCAAGCAAAGTTTAAATCAGCACCAATGTTTTTAGAGTTCATTACATCAAACGCTCCTCCGTAAGCCTTTCGAGTGATTACAGTGATTCTTGGAACTGTTGCTTCTGAAAAAGCGTATAATAATTTCGCGCCATGAGTGATAATTCCTCGCCACTCCTGGTCTGTTCCTGGCAGGAATCCTGGCACATCTTCTAGCACCAATAATGGAATGTTGAAAGCATCACAGAAACGAACGAATCGAGCTCCTTTTCGTGAAGAATCGATGTCTAAAACTCCTGCCATAGAAGCTGGTTGATTGGCAACAATACCGACGGATCTACCTTCAATTCTCGCAAAACCTACCACTATGTTTTTGGCAAAATCTTCTTGAACTTCACGGAAGCTGTTGTCGTCAATTACACAGTCAATTACCTTTCGGATATCGTAAGGCAAATTGGAATTGTCTGGAATTATACTTTGTATGGTCGTGTTTTTACTTTCGTTGAATTGATATTGGCTCGGTTGCGGTGCCAATTCCTTCGCGTTTTGTGGCACGAAGGTAATTAAGTCTCGAACTTTTTTCAAGCATTCGACATCATTACTCGCTGTAAAATGATTTACTCCGGATTTCTCAGCATGTGATTTTGCACCACCTAAATCTTCAGAAGTTACCTCTTCGTGGGTAACTGTTTTTACCACATTTGGTCCTGTAACAAACATATAGGATGTTTCCTCTACCATGAAAACGAAATCCGTCAAAGCTGGTGAGTATACCGCTCCACCTGCGCAAGGACCCATGATCACAGAAATTTGCGGGATAACACCGGACGCTCGTGTATTTCTGAAAAAGATATCAGCGTAGCCCGC
This sequence comes from Flavobacteriales bacterium UBA4011, assembly GCA_002384725.1. Taxonomy (GTDB): domain Bacteria; phylum Bacteroidota; class Bacteroidia; order Flavobacteriales_D; family Crocinitomicaceae; genus UBA2040. The sequence continues at coordinate 13,773 of DGBF01000205.1, read as the reverse complement.
CAATGAAACGACACCTTCCTGAATTCTCGCGCCACCGGAATCATTCAATCCAATCAATGGCGCTCCGGTTTTCATGGCTAGATCCATCAATTTGCAAATTTTCTCAGCATGTGTCTCAGAAAGTGAACCTCCGAGTACGGTGAAATCTTGCGAAAAAACATATATTAAACGGCCGTGAATTGTTCCGTAACCTGTTACTACGCCATCTCCAGGGTAGTGTTTTTTATCTAATCCAAAATACGTTGATCGGTGTTCAATGAACATTCCTGTTTCTTGAAAAGAGTTTTCGTCAAGAAGCAAAGTGACACGTTCACGAGCGGTTAATTTACCGCCACTGTGCTGTTTTGCTATTCGTTCTTCTCCTCCACCAAGGACGGATTCTTTTCTTCTTTGGATGAGTTGGTCACGTTTTTCCTTCATTTGGGTGCTATTATGGATTGGTGTTTCTGGAGGTAAAGATAAAATATGTTTTTGAAGAGGTTATATTATTAAGATAAAGAAAAACATCTTGTCTAACCAAATAAATAGCAGAAAAATCCAATTCTCAAATTCGCAAAATGACGAATTAATAAGACCTGTAAACCAGTAGCTTAATTCAAACCTCTAAGCAAAATGTATAAACCGCATGGTCCGAAAAGCCAAATGCGTAAACAATATCTTCGGGTTCGCATTTCGCTCAATATGATAGTGCGCCTCACTGAAAATATTTAAGAAATCCGTCACGTTATTCCCCGTAATAAACTTGGAAAAATTCTTTAAAAAACCAGCCTCTTCCTCCGAAACTCTGGCCAATTGTTCATCGGTATAATTCTTTAAAATGCTCTGCCGTACCATATGCAAGGCGTACTCCAAGAATGTTTTTTGTCCTTCTCTTCCTATTCCTGAAACCATGTCTGCCCAGTCCATCATTTCAAGCACATTTTTCTTGTATGAAGACCGCATCAATTCTATAAAAATTATCCTGTTCTTGTCTTCGTTCTCGGCATTCATCAAATGCGCACGAATCAAACAAATATCGCCTTCAACCCTAGCAACCAAGCTTTGCGCTTCGTTTTCCGACAATTCGGTACTGGACTGAACATAATGCGCCACCTCAGCAAAGCCCAATCGCGGTATCTTTTTGAGCTGGGCGCGTGACATTATTGTAGGTAAAATTTTCTCTGTGTTTTCCGCTAAAATCAAAATAATCGTTTTGTCCGCAGGCTCTTCCAGGGTTTTCAACATTTTATTCGCAAAAGTGACATTCATCTCCTCGGCCATCCAAATAATGACCACTTTATATCCGCCTTCAAATGACATTAGGGACAATTTCTTCAGCAGCTCTTTGCTTTCTTCAGCACCAACAATTGGACGGCGTCCTTTGTTATCCGTAAAATTTATCCAGTCGTTCAGATTGAAATAGGCCGATGTTGCAACCGCTTCTCGCCAATTGGCAATCATTCCATCGCTGGTCTTAGATATTGCTTGGACGGTTGGAAAAACAAAATGAACATCGGGATGAATAAGCTGTTTGGTTTTTGAACAAGAAGCGCAAACTCCACAAGAATCCTCCTCCCCTTTGTTTTCGCAAAATAAATATTGCGTGTATGACAAAGCCAAAGCTAAGTTGCCGTATCCGTTTTTTCCTAAAAATAACTGGGCATGACTCATTTTCTCAGAACGGATCTCGTTGATCATTCTTTTCTTCAAGTCTATTTGGCCGACAATCTCACTAAATTGCATATTCCAAAATTAACCAAATTCCTCTCCTCGCAAAGACTTCAATTTCTATTCTTTTGTGCTCTTATCAACAGTTTTTGTCGGCCTAATCTTTTTCTTCTTTATTTTTACACTCTTTAAATCGCCTAATTTAAAAATGCTAAAGAATCTCAGACACCACATCTTGTTGCACGCCATCATTTTTTTATGGGGATTTACGGGTATTTTAGGCAAGCTAATCATGCTCGACAGTATGGTCATCGTTTGGTGGCGCTTGCTAATTGCTTTTGTAGCCCTTTGGATTTTTCTCAAGATCCGTAAATGGAAATTCCAAGTTTATTCTAGAAAACAGTTGTTTGGAATAATTGGAGTTGGTGCTTTTGTTGGGTTGCATTGGGTTACCTTCTTTCTGGCAATACAATTGTCTACAGCCTCTCTAGCGATATTGTGCTTATCTACAGCAACCTTGCATGTGGCTTGGTTGGAACCAATTATCATGAAAAAGCGCTTTTTGAAAACGGAATTTGTGTTCGGCCTTTTAATAATTGCAGCGCTAATTTTCGTTTCTGGCGATTTTAGCTCGACGGACTATCTCGCTTTGTTTGTTGGATTATTGTCTGCTTTATTTGCCTCACTGTTTTCTGTTTTTAATGCTCGTTTAGTCCAAACGAACAAATCGTCAACGATTAGTTTAATTGAGTTTTTTGTAGCTTTCTTTCTCTTGTCGATTTATTTAATTGCAAAAGGAGATTTTAATTCTTCCTTATTCGTTATGACAACTTCTGACTTTCTTTGGCTCCTGTTTTTGGGTATCGTTTGTACTTCTTTTGCCTTTTTAGTTGTGGTAGATTTAGTAAAACGGTTGGGCGCTTTTACGGTTTCCTTAAGTATCAACATGGAACCTGTTTATACGATTGTCTTGGCAATTGTTATTCTAGGAGAAAATCAACTTTTAAATTACAAGTTCTATGTAGGCGCCATAATTATTGTGCTTGTCGTAGTTGCAAATGGGGTTGTTAAATACTACATGAAAGTGAAAGCGTTGAATAAATTAAAGTAGGTTTTTCGATGAAAGAAAATCCATCCAAAGTTTTGTTTGGTCTCCATTCAACACTCTAGGGAATTTGTTCTGTGCACCCGATTTACCTAAACTGCTCATGAACTCGTAAAACGTTTCATTCGGAATGATTTTTAAAACAGGGTCTTTCAAATTGTATTTACGCGACGACGCATAGTCATCATTTAAGCAGCAAATTTCTTGGTCTATTGACTTCATAACCTCTTCCTCATTCAAATCGCTCGATGCGCCCAAGAACCAGTAATGTCTTAATTCATCGCCATCTGCATACAAACAAAATTCACTCAGATCAGACGAAAAATGCTCTCCTGTCGATTGAATGGCATTATTGATATTGTATAGTGATAAATGCTCTCCCACCAAACTAACGAATTGACGAATTCGGCCCGTTATGATAATCTCATATCTGTGTTTGTCAACAAAGATCGGAAGAGCA